>CAZAWH010000136.1:0-7790 GCA_964488775.1 uncultured Sandarakinorhabdus sp.
CCCAGCAGCGCGCCCATGCCCAGCCGCTTCATCTCGGCATCGTCCAGCACGATCAGTTCGACGCCCAGGCCGGCCAGGTCCAGCGCCTTGTCCACAAAGCTTTCGGGATAAAGGATGTTGGGCGGCTCGCTGACCAGCGTGCGGGTGCGGGCCACGCCGCCGGCAATCGCCTCCAGCCGGGCATAAGGGCCGGCGGCATCGGCAGCGCCCACCAGCACCAGGCTGGTCAGGCTGGGCTTCTGCTTGTCCTTCAGACGGGTGCGATAGGGGTTGAACTGCCAGCTGCGCAGCTGCGCGCCATGGGCGAGGTGCGCGGCCTGTTCGGCACTGAGCACGCCGGTCACATCCACATTGGCCTGGGTCTCGCCGCTGGTCAGCAGCCGGGCGGTGATCGCCCCGCCAATGCGCTCGGCGGTCAGCGCATCCAGCGTGTCGGCCGCGCCGGTGCCCACCAGCAACAGGCGGCGGCAGTCGAGCCCGGCCGGAGCCAGCAGCTCCACGATGGCGCCGGCATCGCCTTCGAACCGGGCGGCCGCCGCGGCCCGGGCCAGCGCCCCGCCGCTGGCGGCATCCAGCGCCGCGGCCGGGCCGGCAAGCGGTTGGCCAGGGCCGGCCAGCACCACCAGCGCATGGGCGGGATCGGCAACGGCAGGCAGGAACGACACGGCAAGCATCAAGGCACCCTTTCGATTCGTCAGTGCTTTCAATTAGGCCGGACCGCCGCTGAACCCAAGCAGATGGTTGCAGCCGTGCCCCCGCCCGGCTAATCCACCGCAGTGACCGCGTTCCGCCACCCATGTCTGCCCCGCGCGCTTTGCCTTGCCACGGTGGCGCTGGCGGCGCTGGTGCCGCAAGCAGCCCAGGCACAACGCATGAGCCCGGCCCTGTGGGGCAATGGTGAGCCGGCCAACGCCGATCCCGATGCACCGCCGCGCAAGGCCAATCTGCCGGCCCCCGGCGACGTGGTGGATTTCGAGGCGGACCAGCTGAGTTATGACGAGGCCAACCGCATGGTCACCGCGCAGGGCCGGGTGCGGGTGTCGCGCGATGGCTATGCGCTGGTGGCCGACCGGGTGGAATATCGGCGCGGCGCCGATGGTGCGGCCGGCGACGTGGTGGCGATCGGCAATGTTTCGATCACCGATCCCGCCGGCAACCAGGCGCTGGGCGACCGGGTGACCCTGACCGACAGCCTGAAGGACGGCGCGATTGCCAACATGCTGCTGGTGCTGAACGACGGCGGCCGGCTGGGCGCGCGCACCGCCCTGCGCAACGACGGCAGCTATGCGCTGGATCACGCCACCTATTCGCCGTGCGCCGTGGTCGATGGCCAGGGCTGCCCGCAGGTGCCGGTGTGGAAGATCAAGGCGGTGCGCATCAGTTACGATCAGAAACGCCACCGCATTTCCTATCGCGATGCCAGCCTGGAAATGTTTGGCGTGCCGGTCTTCTATCTGCCGCGCCTGTCGCACCCGGATGGCGATGCGCCGCGCGCGTCGGGCATGCTGGTGCCGGCCGTGGAAATTCAACGGCAGCTGGGCATTGGCGTGTCGGCCCCGGTGCATCTGGCGCTCGGCCCTGACCATGATCTCACCCTCACCCCCTGGCTCTATACCGCCACCAACCCGGCGCTGGCCTTCCAGGCGCGGCGGCTGCTGAAGGATGGCCCCATCCAGGTGGACGGCATGGTCACCGTGTCGCGCCGCTTCGATCTGGCGCCGGGCACGCTGGCCACCATCGACATGGGGGAAAAATTCCGCGGCTATCTCGGCATCAAGGGCCGGCTGCAGCATGATGCGCGCTGGCGATCGGTGTTTTCGGTGCGGCTGACCAGCGACGACACGTTCAACCGCCGCTATGGCCTGGGCTTTGATGACACGCTGCGCTCCAGCTATGCGCTGGAACGCATCACCGATGAGAGCTGGCTGTCGATTTCCGCCTGGTATTTCCAGGGCCTGCGCGCCACCGATCGCGCCAGCGAAAGCCCGCTGGTGCTGCCGATCATCGATTATGACTGGCGGCCCGATTGGCAGGTCGCCGGCGGCCGGGTGCGGCTGGGCGCCAATTCCATGCTGCTCACCCGCACCAGCGGCCAGGATCTGTATCGCGCGCTGGGCTGGGGCCGCTGGGATCGCAGCCTCTACACCAATTGGGGCCAACGCATCGCGCTCACCGGCCTGGTGCGCGGCGATCTTTATGATGTGCGCAACAGCCAGTTGGCCACCTTCCCCGATTATGCCGGGCGCGATGGCTGGCGCGGGCGTGGCATCGCGCTGGCCGCCGCCGATATCAGCTGGCCGCTGGCCGGCCCGGCCTTTGGCGGCACCCAGGTGATCACGCCGCGCCTGCAGTTCGTGGCGGCACCCACGGTGCGCAACCTGGGCTTTCCCAACGAGGATGCCCGCGCCTTCGAACTGGAAGACATCAGCCTGTTCGATCTCAACCGCTCCCCGGGGCTTGACCGGTTCGAGAACGGCAGCCGCATGACCTTTGGCGCCGAATACACGCTGGACCGGCCGGGCTGGCAGCTGCGCGGCGAGATTGGCCAGTCGGTGCGCTTCACCGGCGATGGCAATGAATTTGCCAGCGGCACCGGCTTTCAGGGCCGGGTGTCGGACGTGGTGGGCCGGCTGGGGCTGAAGCTGGGGCGGATGGTGGAATTGACCCACCGCTTCCGGCTGGACAAGGACAATCTGGCCGTCCGCCGCAACGAAATCGACCTCACGGTTGGCGGGCGCCGCACCTATGTTTCGGCAGGCTATGTCAGGCTCAACCGCAACGTCACGCTGGAGGATCTGGAAGACCGGCAGGAATTGCGCATCGCCGGCCGCGTGGCCTTTGCGCGATACTGGACGTTGTTTGGCAATGCCATCATCGATCTCACCACCCGCGCCGACAATCCGCTCACCACCGGCGATGGCTTCCAGCCGATCCGCCACCGCATCGGCGTGGAATATGAGGATGAATGTTTCCGCTTTGGCATCGGCTGGCGCCGCGATTATGTGGGCGACCGCGATTTCCGGCCCGGCAACAATTTCCAGATCAGCATCGCGTTCAAGACACTCGGCCGCTGAACCGGCTCGGCCGGCATCTGGCCGCTGGCGCGGCCGGGGCCGGCATCTGGCCGCTGAAGCGGCCGGGGCAGCAATGTGAAACAGGTTTAACCCTTGGTTCAGCCGGCCACTGCCATCACCAGCCAAGTTGATGCTTCCCCCAACGTCTGCCCATGCGCTAAGGCGGGTGGGTGCGCTGCGGCGCAGTGGAGTGATGGAATGCGGTTTCTTTCGATCAAGCGTCCCGTGTTTGGCCCGGTTTCGGCCCTGGCGCTGCTGGCGGCGGCCCCGTTGGGCGGCGGCGTGCTGATGGCGCCCATGGCCAATGCCCAGGCCGCCAGCCGCAGCTTTTCCGCCGACGATCTGCCCGATCTGGTGGTGCTGGGCGATACCGATCCGGCGTTGCGCAAGGCCCAGGCCATCGTGAACGGCGATGTGATCACCGACACCGATATCGATCACCGGCTGTCGCTGGTGCTGGCAGCCAACGGTGGCCGCATCGATGATGCCGAACGCCAGCGCCTGCGCCTGCAGATCATCCGCAACCTGATCGATGAAAAGCTGCAGCTGCAGGAAGCGCAGGAAAACGACATCCGCATCCCGGAATCCGAAGTGCAGCGCTCGTTCGAGCGGATTGCCCAGAATTTCAAGCGCACCCCGGCCCAGTTCGAAGCCTATCTCACCCAGAACGGCTCCTCGGCCAACAGCCTGAAGGCGCAGATCCGCGCCGAAATGGCCTGGAGCCGGGTGCTGCGCCGCAAGGTGGAACCGCTGGTCAACGTGGGCGATGACGAAGTGCAGGCGGTGGTGGACAAGATGAACGCCGCCAAGGGCAAGGACGAATATCATGTCGGCGAGATTTTCCTGTCGGCCACGCCGGAAAATCTGGATGGCGTGATGGAAGACGCCGCCCGCATCGTCGGCCAGGTGCGTGGCGGCGCCAGCTTTGTCGCCTATGCCCGCCAGTTTTCCGAAGCCTCCACCGCTGGCCTGGGCGGCGATCTGGGCTGGGTGCGCGCCGAACAGCTGAACGATGCGGTGGCGCCGGCCATTGCCGCCCTGCAGCCGGGGCAGATCACCGATCCCATTGCGGTGCCGGGCGGCGTTGCCATCATGTCGCTGATCGAAAAGCGCCAGGTGCTGGCCGCCGATCCCACCATGGCGCTGCTCAGCCTGAAGCAGCTGACCATCCCGCTCAAGCCCGACACGACCGAGGCGCAGGCCCGCGCCAAGGTGCAGGAAATCGGCGAGCTGACCAAGACCATGGGCGGCTGCGGCGGGGTCGAGGCGCTGGCCCGCAAGGTCGGCGGCGATGTCGCCAGCAACGATGCCATCCGCATGAAGGATCTGCCGGCACCGCTGCAGAACATCCTCGGCAACCTGTCGATCGGCGAGGCGACGCCGGCCTTCGGCTCGGCGGAGGAAGGCTTGCGCGTGCTGGTGCTGTGCGGCCGCGATGACAGCCAGGTGCAGGCCCGCGCGCCCAATTTCGACGAGATCTACAACCAGATGAACGAGGAACGCGTTGGCATGCGCGCCCGCCGCTATCTGCGCGATCTGCGGCGCGATGCCATCGTTGATTATCGATGATCCTGCCGCTGGCGGTATCGCTGGGTGATCCGGCCGGCGTCGGGCCCGAAATCGTCGCCCGCGCCTGGAGCCGGCGGGTGGCGGACGCGCTGCCGCCCTTCCTCGCCATCGGCGATGCCCGCGCCATCCGCGCCGTGTGGGATGGCCCGATTGCCGTGCTGTCCGATCCCGGCCATGCCGCCACCGCCTTTGCCGATGCCCTGCCGCTGATCCAGGTTGATGATCCCGGCGAGATCGAACCCGGCCAGCCCAACCTGCCCGGCGCGCGCTGCGCGCTCGACAGTCTGGAACTGGCCTGCGGCCTCGCCCGCCAGGGCATGGCGGCCGCGCTGGTCACCGGCCCGGTGTCAAAGGCGCAACTGGGGGCGATCGGCTTCACCTATCCGGGGCAGACCGAATTTGTGGCCGAACGCTGCGGCGTGGCGGCGGCCAATGCCGTGATGATGCTGGCCGGGCCGTCCTTGCGCACCGTGCCGATCACCGTCCATGTGCCGTTGACCGAGGTGCCGCGCCTGTTGACCACCGATGTCATCGTCAACCGCGCGCGCATCACGGCCCGGGCGCTGGCCCGCGACTTCGGCCTTGAAAGCCCGCGGCTGGCCATCGCCGGCCTCAACCCCCATGCCGGCGAACAGGGCACGCTGGGCCGGGAGGAGATCGACATCATCCGCCCGGCGGTGGAGCAGTTGCGCGCCGAAGGGCTGGACGTGTGCGGGCCACTGCCGGCCGACACCATGTTCCACGCCCATGCCCGCACCCGCTATGATGCGGCGCTGTGCATGTATCATGATCAGGCGCTGATCCCGTTGAAGGCGCTGCATTTCGATGATGGGGTCAATGTCACGCTGGGTCTGCCGATCATCCGCACCTCGCCCGATCACGGCACCGCCTTCGACATTGCCGGCAAGGGCCTTGCCTCCCCGGGCGCGATGATTGCGGCCATCCGCATGGCGGCGCAATGCGCCAGCCACCGCCGGTAAGCGGCGGCTTGCCCGGCATGGCGCTGGCCGATCTGCCCCCCCTGCGCGCGGTGATTGCCGCGCATGGCCTCAATGCCAAGAAATCGCTCGGCCAGAATTTCCTCACCGACACCAATCTGCTCGACCGCATTGCCCGGGTGCCGGGCCCGTTGGCGGGCGCCCGCGTCTATGAGGTTGGGCCCGGCCCCGGCGGCCTGACTCGGGCGCTGCTGCGCGCCGGTGCCCATGTGGTGGCGGTGGAGCGCGATGATCGTGCCCTGCCCGCGCTGGCCGAACTGGCGGCGGCCGCCGATGGCCGGCTGCAGGTGGTGGCCGGCGATGCCATGGCGGTCGATCCCCGCGCGCTGGCCGGCGACGGCGCCCATATCGTCGCCAACCTGCCCTACAATATCGGGACGGCGCTGTTCACCGGCTGGCTGGACAGCCCGGCCTGGCCGCCCTGGTGGGCCAGCCTGACCCTGATGTTCCAGAAGGAAGTCGCCCAGCGCATCACGGCCCAGCCCGGCAGCGACGCCTATGGCCGGCTGGCGGTGCTGGCCCAATGGCGCGCCACGCCGCGCATCGCCCTCACCCTGCCGGCCCGCGCCTTCGTGCCGGCCCCCAAGGTGGAAAGCGCCGTGGTGCATCTGGTGCCAGAGACGCCGCTTTCAGGCGCGACCCCGGCCCGCCTCGCCGCGCTCACCGCCGCGGCCTTCGGGCAACGCCGCAAGATGCTGCGCGCCAGCCTGAAATCCCTGCCCGGCGCGCTGGAGGCGATGGAGGCCGAAGGCATCAAGCCCGAAGCCCGCGCCGAAACCGTGCCGGTGGAAGCCTTTGCGAAGGCGGCGGCGCGGCTGTAACCTTTGCCGCTACGACTGCGAAAAATCAGCCATGATCAGATCGTTGACCGCACAGGACCTGCCGGCCGCAAAGGCCATCATCGACAGCGTTGGGCTGTTTCCATCCGACATGCTGGACGACATGGCGGCCGGTCATCTTGCCGATGCGCCGGCGAACGAAATCTGGCTGGTGGCCGATGATCCGGCCTCGGGCGTTGTTGCCGGCCTGCTCTATGCCGCAGCGGAACGCATGACCCGCGGCACCTGGAACAATCTGTTGCTGGCAGTGGCGCGCGATCAGCATGGCAAGGGCATCGGCAGCGCCCTGCTGGCGTCCGTCGAGGAGCAGCTGCGCTGCAGCGGTTGTCATCTCGTGCTGGTCGAAACCTCGGACCTGCCGGACTTCGAACGCACGCGGCGCTTCTACACCCATGTCGGCTATCGCGAGACCGGGCGGATCGCCAATTTCTATCAGCCCGGCGAGGGCAAGATCATCTATGCCAAGTCGCTGGCCGGCTGATCCGCGTCAGTTCTGAACGGTCTTGGGCTTGACCGGTGCGGCGCTGGCCTGTTGGCTGGCCTTGCCGATGGCGCTTTCCAGGCGGGCAGCCGCGCTGCAATCGGCCTTGCACAGCGCCTTGATGCGGGCGAGGTTGATCTGTGCCCGCGCCGTCGCGCCGCGCGCCACCAGCGCCCGGCCCTGGCCTTCCAGCGCCGCAATGTCCGACGGGTTGATCGCCAGCGCCTCGCGGTAATAACGCACGGCCTTGCCCGGCAGGCCCAGCTTTTCATAGGCCTGGGCGATGCCGGCAAAGGCCGCAACGTTGCGCGGATCGCTGGCCAGCGCGGCTTCGAAACTGTCGATGGCGTCCTGCGGCTTGCCGGCGGCCAGCGCGCTCTGCCCGGCAGCAGCCAGCTGCACCGACACCGGCTTCAACTGGTCATCCCGGCCGGGGGCGGCGGTGGCCGCAGTGGCGATCAGGGCAGCGGCAACAAGGATCGGCAGGCGCATCATCAGTCTCCTGCCCGATGTCTTATCAAAGCCGGGATGACTGTGCGATGAAAAAGCCGTCGCAGCCATCATCGGCCGGGGTGAGCACGCGGCTGGTCCAGGGCCCCATGCCGGGCGTTTCGGCCAGCTGCGCCTCCGCTTCTGCGGGCAGCAGCGAGCAGACGATATAGACCAGACGCCCGCCCGGCCGCAGCAGCGCCGCACCCAGCCGGATCAACATGGCCTGGGTGGCGACCAGCCGCGCCAGCCGGTCCGGGGTCAGCCGCCAGCGGCTTTCCGGGTTGCGCCGCCAGGTGCCGCTGCCCGAACAGGGCGCATCGATCAGCACGGCATCGCA
>CAZAWH010000137.1:0-7790 GCA_964488775.1 uncultured Sandarakinorhabdus sp.
TCATCCCCACGGCGGCATCCTTCCACACCATGGCACCGGCTTCGGCCACGGCGCTTTCGCCGGGGTCCAGTTCGATCTCCACGAACTGCAGTTCCTGGCCCTTGATCTCGAAATCGATATCATCGGCAATGCTGCCCGACCGGCTGTGCTGCCACGGATTGGCCATTCCCATTCTCCTTCGCGTGCGTGCTGCTGCCATTATGGGTGCGCTGTATTGTAATGCCAAGACGGGGATCGGCCGAAAGTATAATCGCACCGCCGCACGCGCCCGAATATCCTTTCCCCAACAATGGGATATGTGGGGATGGAATCATGCGCCACCGGCGATTTCGCTGGCTGATCGGCTGCGCCGCGCTGCTGGCCGCCCCGGCCCTGGCCGATGGCGCCGGCCCGGCCGATCCCGAACTGGTGGTGGTGGCCACCCCGCTCCACGATGTCGGCGAAGCCGTGCTGGCCGCGCCCGCCGTGGGCGCCACGGATGAAGATATCGCCACCGCCCGCGCCATCGATGCCAGCGACTGGCTGCGCCGGCGCGGTGCTGGCGTGTATCTGAACGATATCACCGGCAACCCGCTGCAGGCCGATGTGAATTTTCGCGGCTTCACCGCCTCGCCGCTGCTCGGCACGCCGCAGGGGCTGGTGGTGTGGCTGGATGGCGTGCGCGTGAACCAGCCGTTCGGCGATGTCGTCAGCTGGGATCTCATCCCCAAGGCCGCCATCCGCGCGCTGAACCTGGTGCCCGGCTCCAACCCGCTGTTCGGCCGCAACGCGCTGGGCGGCGCGCTGGTCATCCGCACCAAGGATGGCCGTTCCGATCCCGGTTTCCGGGCCGAAGCCGGCTATGGCCGCTTCGCGCGCCGTACGCTGGAGGCCGAAGCCGGCGGCCACAGCGGCGCGTTGGACTGGTATGTGGCCGGCAATCATTTCGCCGAAGCCGGCTGGCGCGATGTCTCCCCCAGCCGGGCGTGGAGCGGGCTGGCCAAGGCCGGCTGGCAACAGGGCGACAGCCGATTCAGCCTCACCGCGCTGGCGGCCGACACGCGCCTGAACGGCAATGGCCTGCAGGAGGAACGGCTGCTCAACGCCCGCCGCGCCAGCGTCTACACCCACCCCGACACGACCTGGAACCGCACCCTGCTGCTCAATCTGGCGGGCGAACATCGCCTGTCTGACCGGCTCAGCCTGAAGGCCAACGCCTTCTGGCGGCGGCTGACGACCCGCACACTGAACGGCGATGCCAATGACGAGGTGTTGGGCAGCGACGAGGTGTATGAACCCGGCGAGACCGCGCTCGATACACCCTTCCCGTCCGCCGCCTGCATCGAGGAAGCGGAGGAGAATGCGGAGCCGCAGGAGGCCTGCAACGGCCTGCTCAATCGCAGCGCCAGCCGCCAGTTCGAATGGGGCGGCACGCTGGAACTGGCGCTGGAGTTGAAGGCCGCGCGCCTCACCGCCGGCCTGGCCTTCACCGCCAGCCGCGCCAGTTTTGCCCAATCCAGCGAGTATGGCCATCTCACGCCTGCACGCGGTGTCATCGGCACCGGCGTGTTCGCCGATGGCAGCCAGGATTTTGATCCGGGCGAGGATACGGACGCGCGGGTGGACCTGTCGGCCCGCACCCGCAGCCAGTCAGCCTATCTGCTCGCCGAAATCACCGCCACGCCCAGCCTCATCGTCAACGCCTCGGCCCGGCTGGACGCCACCCAGATCCGCAACCTTGATCGCATCAACCCCGGACCCGCGACCGGCAGCCTGACCGGCAATCATGATTATCACCGCCTCAACCCGGCGCTGACGCTGCGCTGGCAGGCCACCCGCGCCATCAGCATCGATGCCGCCGTGGCACAGACCAGCCGGGCGCCCTCGGCCATTGAACTGGGCTGTGCCGATCCGGAAAGCCCCTGCCGCCTGCCCAACGCGCTGGCCGGGGATCCGCCGCTGCGCCAGGTGATCGGCCGCACCATCGAAGCCGGCGTGCGGGTGGAACCAGCCAAATCCGTTTTTCTGCGCGCCGGCCTGTTCCGCACCACCGCGCTGGACGACATCCTGTTCGTCGCCTCCCCGCGCACCGGCTTCGGCTATTTCCGCAATTTCGGCCGCACCCGGCGGCAGGGGCTGGAACTGGTCGCCGGCGCCGCACTGAAACGGCTCACCCTGTCGGTCAGCCACACGCTGCTCGACGCCACCTATCGCAGCGCCGAAACCGTGGGCGGTGCCGGCAACAGCACCAACGACGAAGGCCCGTGCGGCGAAGGCAATATCCGCATCACGCCCGGCAACCGCATCCCGCTGCTGCCGCGCCACCTGTTCAAGGCCAGCGCCGATTGGCAGGCGCGGCCCTGGCTGCTGCTCAGCGCCGATGTCCAGGCGGCCAGCGGGGTGTTTGCGCGCGGCAATGAGAACAACGCCCACCGGCCCGATGGCGGGGTCTATCCGGGCCCGGGCAAGACGAAGGGCTGGGCCGTGCTCAACCTGGGGGCGGAGCTGAAACCGCTGACATGGCTGAGCCTGATCGTGCAGGTGGACAATGTGCTGGATGCCCGCTTTGCCACCGCCGCCCAGCTGGGGGCCACCGTCTTCGATCCAGCCGGCCGCTTCAATCCGCTGCAGGCCGGCCCCGATGCGGCGCAGGGCGGCAGCTTCCTCGGCCCCGGCGCCCCCCGGCAATGGCGGCTGGCCATGCGGGTGCGGTTCTAACGAAAAAACATCCTCCCCCTCTGGGGAAGGTGCCCGCAGGGCGGAGGGGGCTCACACGCCCATGTCCTCGCCGCCCCCAGAGGGGCAGGATCGTCAGTCCGAAACCCGCGGCAGGCGCGCCGCCTCCAGCGCCGGCCAGAAATGCGCCACGCTGCGCTGCAGCTCCAGCCGCGCCACCGCCAGCCCGGCAAAGCGCGGCGGGATCGGCAGGTCGCCAGCCTCCACCATGGTCAGCCCGGCCTCCAGCGCGGCCTTCAGCGCTGGCTCCAGCCAGTCCAGCCAGGCCCGCGTCTGGGCGATGGCGGTGCCGGGCGTCGGGTCCACCGGGCCATGGCCGGGCACCAGCCGCTGCTGGCCCAGCCCGGCCAGTTGGTCGAGCGCGCGGCGCCAGGCCGGCAGATCGGCATGCGGGGTCGCCGGCGCCCGGTTGTGGAACACCAGATCGCCGGCGATCAAGGTGCCGGTCGCCTCATCCAGCACGGCAAGATCGGAGGCGCTGTGGCCCGACAGGGTGAACAGCCGCAGCCGCCGCCCGCCGATCAGCACCGGGCCGGCTTCGGCCACCAGGGCCGGGGCCGGCAGCTCGGTGCCGCGCATCCAGTCCCCCAGCAGGCGATAAAGGCCCGTGGAAAAGCCCGCTGCATCGCCCGCCACCTGCGCCGCCACCGCCGGGGTCGCCGCCACCAGGCCGGCCGGAAAGGCCGAGGCGCCAAAGCTGTGATCGGGGTGGAGATGGGTGAGATAGACGCGCGCCACCGGCTTGCCGGTCAGCCGCCGGGCCAGCGCCGCCAACGCACGCCCGTGGCGGTGCGAGGCGCCGGCATCGATCAGCACGGCGCCGGCATCGGTGGCAATGATGCTGATGTTGGCGATCGCCCCGCCATTGGCCATGGCAATCGGCGCATCGGCGCCGCGCACCACCCAGATGCCGGCCGCGACCGGTTGGGCCACCAGCCGATATTCGGGCGCCGCCGCCAGCAGCGGCACCCCGGCCAGCGCGCCCAGCAGGTGCCGGCGGGCGATCATGGCGCACCGGCCGGAATGGCGCTTTGGCCGGCAACGCGCCCGGCCAGTTCGACGCCGCCGCTGTCCCGCCCGCGCACCGTCACGCTGTCGCCGTCCAGCAGGTGCGGCATCAGCATGATGGCCGGGTCTTCCGCCACCGACGCGTTGAGCGCCAGATCGGCCAGCAGCCGGCCGTCAGCGCGCAGTTGCAGTGATTCCAGCCAGTAACTGGGCACATTGTCGACAAAGCCGGTGTCCATCGGATGGCGCACCGCCAGCGCCAGCCGCGCCACCTTTTGCCCCGGCGTGGTCCACAGCCGGCCGCGCAGCTGCATCAGGCTCTGCGCCCAATCGCCCTTCACCCGGCTCACCGGCGGCGCCGAACAGCCGCCCCCGGCCGCATCGATCCAGCCGCCGGCCAGCAGCCAGCTGCCGTCTGCCACTTCCACGGCGGCGCGCACCGGCGTGCGCTGGTCCAGCTTGATCCGGATCGCGATGAAGGCTTCGGCGGCATGGGGCGCGAACTCCACCGCTTTCTGAATGGGGTTCAGATCGGCAAAGATGATGATGCGCTTCACCCCTGGCACGGCGCGCGCATCCACCTGCACCGGAAACTGGCGCTGGTTTTCGGCAATCGCCGGAAACTGCACCTTCACCCGGTCATCAAAGCGCACGCGCGCCCCTTCGGGCAGCACCAGTTGCAACACGGTGGGCAGAAACGGCGATTGCAGCGGATCATCGGGATGCACGCCCTCTGGCGCCGCCGCCGCCGGTGCCGTCAGCAGGATCATCCCCAACCAGGCTGTTTGCCGCCTCATACCAAGGGACAAGTTACGCGCGCTGCGCAGTTGCTACCATCAGACCAAGGAACAAGATGGGGGGAACAGCTGCAATGGCAAATGGCCATGCCATGATCGCGCTGGCGGCACCGCTGCTGCTCGCCGCAGGGCCGGCCGATTGGCGCGCGTCCCCTTTTCACGATCCCGTCAGCCTCTATCGCATCGATCGGCCGCGCAGCCCGGTGCCCGGTCCGCCCGAAGGCGTCGCCGCACTGGATACAGCCGACGTCGCCCGGCTGGCACCCCGCGCCCTGCTCATCGACGTCTCCCCGGTCAGCGATGGCCGCCGCGATCCTGCCACCGGCCGCTGGACCTTGCTGGCTCCCGCCCACTCCATCCCGCACGCGCTGTGGTTTCCCGAAGCCGGCCGCGCGCCGGGCCATCCGGCCATCATCGCCCATTTCCTCGGCCTGGTGCCGGCGCTGGCGGCTGGCCGGCCGGTGATCGTCTTCTGCCTCGCCGATTGCTGGATGAGCTGGAACGCCGCCCTGCGCCTGCACCGCACCGGCCTCAACGTCGCCTGGTATGGCGCCGGCCGCGATGGCTGGGCTGCGTCGGGTCGGCCGCTTGCGCCGGTCATCCCGTTTGTTAACAAGGAAAAATGATGCGTATTGTTCCCCTGTTCGCCGCCCTGCTTGCCACGGCCGCCCCCGCCATCGCGGCCGAAACCGAAGACGCGATGATCATCGTCACCGGCAAGGGGCTGAAGGATCTGCCCGGCGACGCGGCGCTCAGCCTGGTGGTGATCGGGCGTGACCGTATCCTCTCCACCGGCTCCAACCGGCTGGAATCCGTTCTGGCCGATATCGCCGGCCAGCAACAGTTCCGCCGGTCTGACAGCCGCTCCGCCAACGCCACCAGCCAGGGCATCACCCTGCGCGGCCTGGGCGGCAACGCTTCGTCGCGCGCGCTGCTGATGCTCGATGGCGTGCCGCAGGCCGATCCCTTCGGCGGCTGGGTCGCCTTCCCGGCCTATGCCACCGGCCGGCTGGACCGCATCCGCGTCACCCGCGGCGGCGGCTCCGGCTATTGGGGGCCCGGCGCGCTCGCCGGCACCATCGAACTGGAAAGCGCCGGCCCGGCCACGCTCACGCCCTTCATCGGCAACATCGCCTATGGCAGCCGCGACAGCCTGGATGCGCAGGCGTCGCTGGCCCTCAAGCGCGATGGCGGCTTTGCGGTCGTTTCCGGCGCCTATGGCCGCGGCGACGGCTTCATCCCCATCGTCGCGCGCAGCCGCGGGCCCGCCGATCGCGCCGCGCCCTATGAACAGGCCAGCGCCAACATCCGCGCCGTGGTGCAGATCGCGCCCGACACCGAAGCCCAGGTGACTGCGACGGCCTTCACCGACAGCCGTGAACGCGGCACCGCCTTTTCGCGCAACAGCTCCGAAGGGGTGGACGCCGCCCTGCGTCTCGTCGGCCGGGGCAATTGGGGCTGGCAGGCGCTGGCCTATGTGCAGAATCGCAACTTCACCTCCGATTTTGCCAGCGTGAACGCCGCCCGCACCGCCGCCACGCAAACGCTGGCGCAGTTCAACACCCCGGCCACCGGCTGGGGCGGCCGGCTGGAGCTGGCCCCGCCGCTGGGCGATGGCATCACACTGCGGCTGGGGGCCGACACCCGCCAATTGAGCGGGGCGACCAACGAGCTGTTCACCTATGTCAACGCCGCCCCGACCCGCCAGCGCGAGGCCGGCGGCGAAACCAGCAACAGCGGCCTGTTCGCCGATGCCAGCGTGGAAGCCGGCATCGTCACCGCCAGCCTGTCAGCCCGCATCGACTGGTGGTCGATCCGCGATGGCCGCTTGCTGGAAACCACCATCGCCACCGGTGCACCCTTCACCACGCTGCGCTTTGCCGACCGGTCGGGCCAGGAATTCACCGGCCGCGCCGGCCTTGCGATCAAGGCGGCCGACGGGGTCACCCTGCGCGGCGCGGCCTATCGCGGCTGGCGCCTGCCCACCCTCAATGAGCTGTACCGCCCGTTCCGCGTCGGCCCCGATGCCACGGCGGCCAATGCCCTCTTGAAACCCGAACGGGTCACCGGTGTGGATGCCGGCCTCACCCTCAAGCCGGCGGCGGGCATCGAAATCGGCATCACCGGCTTCTGGAACCGCATGGACGACAGCATCGCCAACGTCACGCTGGGCAGCGGGCCGGGCAATTTCCCCGGCGTCGGCTTTGTGGCGGCCGGCGGCTTCTACCGCCAGCGCCAGAATCTGGATGCGTTGGAGGTGTGGGGCTGGGAAGTCGATGGCCGTATCCGGCGCGGCCCGTTCGGCCTCACCGCCAGCTGGAGCCATGTCGATCCCAGCATCCGCAGCAGCGGCGCGGCCGCCGCCCTGAACGGCCTCGCCCCGGCGCAAACCCCGCGCGACCAGGTTTCCGGCACCATCGATTATGCCGGCAAGCGGTTCAGTGCGTCGGCCACGCTGCGCCACATCGCCAGCCAGTATGAGGATGACCAGAACAGCCGCAGCCTGGGCGCCGCCACCATGGTCGATGCGCTGCTGCTGGTGCCGATCGTCAAGGGCCTCAGCATCGAAGGCCGGGTCGAAAATCTGTTCGACGCCGAAGTGCAGGCGGCGCTGTCAGGCACCGGTGTGGTGGAACGCGCCCTGCCGCGCACCGTCTGGGTGGGCGCGCGCCTGAACTTCTGAGGCGCGCGCCACGAAACTCACGCCATCGCCGTCGCTGTCGGCTGCACATTGGTGAAATTGGCGATATCGGCAAACACCTCGCCCACGCCCGGCACCGCCATGGCCGCCCCGATTGCCGCCGGATCGGCGAAGCTCAATATGCCCACGCACAGGAAGGGCGAATCGTCGGCCAGCGGAAACAGCGCCTCGCCGCCGGTCATGCCGGCCGGGCCGAAATGCTGCTGGCACAGCGGCAGATGCACCTTCACATAATAATCCCGGTCAAAGGTCGCACCCGCGTCCGTCGGATAGGTCACCACCAGTTTGGCCATGGTCATCCCCCTCACTTCACCTGCGCCAGATAGGCGTCCATGCGCTTCTTGGCCAGGGGCGGCAGCTTCACCCCCTGCGCCGCCGCGAGGTTCGCCGACGGCCCCGTTCCAACCTGCACCACCGCCACCATGCCCATCGAATAATGCGGCAGGCACTTGATGCCATAGAGGCCGGGGCTCTTCACCGTCAGCACGAACTCCTTGCCCATGGCACCCTTCTGCTCGGCCTCGCCATCGGGCAGCATGCCGGGAATGGTCTGGGCATTGTGGCCGGGG
>CAZAWH010000138.1:0-7721 GCA_964488775.1 uncultured Sandarakinorhabdus sp.
GTTCGAATATCCCTGGGCCTATGATTTCTGGAAGCGCCAGCAGCAGATCCACTGGATGCCGGAGGAAGTGCCGCTGGGCGAGGATTGCCGCGACTGGGCCCAGAAGCTGACCGATCATGAGCGCAACCTGCTCACCCAGATCTTCCGCTTCTTCACCCAGGCCGATGTCGAGGTGCAGGATTGCTATCACGACAAATATGGCAGCGTGTTCAAGCCGACCGAAGTGAAGATGATGCTGACCTCGTTCTCCAACATGGAGACGATCCACATCGCGGCCTACAGCCACCTGCTCGACACGATCGGCATGCCCGAAAGCGAGTATAGCGCGTTCCTGAATTACAAGGAGATGCGCGACAAGCATGATTACATGAACACGTTTGGCGTCTCCTCCAACGAGGATATCGCCAAGACGCTGGCGATGTTTGGCGGCTTCACCGAAGGCCTGCAGCTGTTCGCCTCCTTCGCCATGCTGATGAACTTCCCGCGCTTCAACAAGATGAAGGGCATGGGCCAGATCGTCTCCTGGTCGGTGCGCGATGAATCGCTGCACTGCGAAGGCATCATCAAGCTGTTCCACACCTTCTGCGCCGAAACCGGCGTGCTGACCAACCGCATCCGCGACGATATCGCCGATGTGTGCCAGCGCACCGTGCGCCTGGAAGACGCCTTCATCGATCTGGCCTTCGAAATGGGCCCGGTGTCTGGCATGACGCCGAAGGACATCAAGAAATATGTCCGCTTCATCGCCGATTGGCGCCTGAAGCAGCTCGGCCTGCAGCCGATCTACATGATCGAGGAACACCCGCTGCCGTGGCTGACGCCGCTGCTCAACGGTGTCGAACACGCCAACTTCTTCGAAGCCCGCGCCACGGAATATTCGAAGGCCGCCACCAAGGGCGACTGGAACGAAGTCTGGTCCGCCTTCGACGCCCGCAAGGCCGCCAAGGCCGCCAGCGAAGCGGTACCGGCCAACACGGATGACCGCCAGGGCGGGCTGCTGGGCGTGGCTGCGGAGTAAGGCAGGAAAAGGGGCCTCCGGCGGGCAGGGACGCAGTCCCTGCACCCGTTTGTTTGGGTGGGCCCATGGTTGTTGTGGCGGGTCCGGTGCGATATAACGCGCATGAACTATGCGCATGGAGGCTTGGATGGCGACGGCAGTGACGGTGCGGAAGCCGACCAATGTGTCCCTTGACCGGGCGTTGGTGGAAGAGGCCCGGGCGCTGGGCATCAACATTTCGCAGGCGTGCGAGCAGGGCATCGCCCAGCAGGTGGCGAAGCAGCGGGCCGAGCGTTGGCTGGATGAAAGTCGTGCTGCGATTGAGTCGTCCAATGCCTATGTTGAGGCAAATGGCTTGCCGTTGGCGCGGTTTCGCCAGTTCTGATGGCGCGGTTCGATGTGTATCGCGGGGTTGGCGACGGCACGCTGCTGCTTGATTGCCAATCCGATCTGTTGAGCCGCCTGAACACACGCTTCGTTGTGCCATTGCAGCCACCTGTCGTCGCCCCCGTGCCGGCGCGCCGGCTCAACCCCGAATTTGAACTCGATGGCGCCCGCTATGTGATGGTTACCCAATATGCTGCGGTGTTGCAGTTGCGGGACTGTGGGCCGATTGTGGGGACATTGGCGCATGAGGATGTCGCTATCCTGAATGCGCTCGACATGTTGATCAGCGGCTATTGATACATGATGTGCGGGTTCGGCTGCGCCGGGCCCCTCCGTCGCTTGTCGCGCCACCTCCCCAACCTGCGGCTGGGGAGGATCAATTATCCACCGTTGGGCTGCAGCATTGCCGGGCCCCTCCGTCAGCCCCGGCCTTCGCCGGGGCTGCCACCTCCCCAAACGAGTTTGGGGAGGATCTGTGGTTGGGCGGGGGCGCGTGAACGTGGATGGGTCCAGGGTCTGCGACCCTGGCCGCCGGAGGCGTTTTTTCCTGGGTATCAAGGGGGTCGGTGTTGGGTTGTCCGCGGCCCCTCCGCCGCTTGTCGCGCCGCCTCCCCAAAGGCGTTTGGGGAGGGAACTTTTTTCTCGGCTGATTTTCAAAGAGCGGGGGGAAGTGTCGCATTTTGGGGTGGTGTAGGACAGGGGTGGGGTTATCTGTTTGGTTTGGTTGTGATTTTCGGTTGGTGGACGGGCCCGGTGGGTGTGGTGTTGGGATTCGTCGGTGGGGTGGCGTGGCGAAACTGGGGCGGATGGTGACCGATTTGGGGGTGGCGGTGACCGCGGATGCCGGGTTGGTGACAGCAGCCTGGCGGTGGTGGTGACCGCGATTGGGGTGTTGGTGGCAGGTTTTGGGTATGGCCCCTCCACCGCCGTTCCGGCGGTCCCCCTCCCCAAACGAGTTTGGGGAGGATCTGCGTTGGGCGGGTGCGCGTGAAAACGAACGGGTCCAGGGGCCTCGCCCCTGGCCGCCGGAGGCTTTCTTGCAGCCACCCCTCACCCGGGCCGCCTGCGGCGTCTCTCGACCTCTCCCCCAAGGGGAGAGGTGAGGGAATAGGCAAAATCCTAGCCGAGTTTGCGGCCGACCCAGACGACGCGGCCGATGATGTGGACGGCGGTGGGGTCGCAATCGGGCCAGGAGGGGTAGGCTTCGTTGTCGGAGCGGATGGTGAGGCGGCGGGTGGCGGGGTTGAGGGAGAGGCGTTTGACCATGAGGGCATCGTCGACGCGCAGGACGTAGATGCCGTCGCGCAGGCGCATGCGGTCGGCGGTGTCGATGAGGATCTGGTCGCCGTTGGCGAGGGTGGGGAACATGGAGTCGCCATCGACGGTGAGGATGGCGAGATGTTCGGCGGGGTTGGGGGCGATGTCGCGGATGAAGCCGGCCTGGAAGGCGATGGCGGCGGCGGGGGTTTCGCTGTCGGGCAGGGCGCCGGGGCCGGCGGAGGCGCGGACCTGATATTGGGGGATGAGGACATAGTCTTCGGCGGCGCGGGCGAGGCCGGGGCGGGGCAGCAGGGCGCGGCCGGTTTCCTGGGGGCCGCCGAGCAGATGTTCGGCGATGCCGAAATGCTGGGCGAGGATGCGCCGGTCACTTTCGGACAGGCGGCGGGGGACGCCGCGTTTGATGAATTGCTGGATATAGCTGGCGTTGCGCCCGAGCCGCCGCGAAAGCGAGGCATAATCCTCGCCGCGTGACGTGATCAGCGCGTCCAGCCGTTGCCGGATGGCGATGCTGTCCATGACCCACGGACCTCCTCTCCTGGTCCGTGATGGACCAATATCAGTAGTTTTTTTCCTAGACTAGTAGGATTCTAACTTTGATAAATAGGGATACCAGCCGAATCGCGAGGGGTCGTCTGGAAAAACGTCCATTTCTGTAGGGAGTTGACGACATGAGCCTGTTGCCTGTCGTGGAGAAATATTTGCGCACCCACCAATTGGCCCCCTCGCGCTTTGGCCGCATTGCCACGGGTGATCCGCGATTCGTGTTTGATCTGCGCCGCGGCCGCGAACCGCGGGCCGCCACCCGGGCCCGGGTGCTGGCCCATATCGCCGCCGCCAGCCCGGCGGCCCCAGCCGCCAGCATGATGGAGGTGCGCCATGCGAATGCGCGCTGATCGGGCGCAGGCCGCCATCATCCGGGCGCTGAGCGCGCTGGTGCTGCCGCTGGGCGTGCGGGTGGTGATCGAGGAGCTGCGCTGCCGCGACTGGGCCAGCCTGACCCTGACCGGCGGGCGCCACGAGCTGGACCTGCGGCTGGATGGGGCGGGGGCCGCGGCGGCGCTGGCGCTGGTGCGGGCCGAATTGCCCGAGGCCGAGATCATCATCCCCGGCCATATCCTGGCCGAGCTGGTGGTGGAACCGGGCACCGCCGATGATGACGGCGTGGCCCTGACCCTGAATGCCCTGGTGATCAACGAGTAAGCCGGGGCACCGGCCGGACCCTGGCGCCGGAGGGGGCGCCAGCCGGGTTAGTTGAGCATCGCTCAAAAGTCTTGCGTGCGGGCGCCGCTGCCGATAAAGTTGAGTCGGAATCAAAAGCTGGCGGCCGATCCTGGCTGACCGGCGGAACCGACCGGAAAGCGGGCGCAACGCATGGCCAGTCAATCAGATCGAGTTCGTGTGTCTGCCGGGTGGCCGTTGCTGCCGGTGATGGCGGCCGCGCTGGCGCTGGCCGCCTGCGGCGAGACGGCGGCGCCAAAGCCGGCGCCGGAGCCGGCTGTGCCGGTGCGCCTGGTGGTGGCGGCGCCGGCCGATGCCAGCGCCCGGCTGGAGGTTTCGGGCACGGTGCGCCTGAAGCGCGAAACCCCGCTCAGTTTCAACACGCCCGGCCGGATTGCCGCGATTTTGGTGCGAGAGGGTGACCGGGTGCGCGCCGGCCAGGTGCTGGCGCGGCTGGACACCACGGCGCTGGGCGCCAATGTCGCTTCGGCCCGGGCCGAGGTGGTGCGGGCCGAGGCCGACCTTCGCCGGGCCGAGGAGCTGTTTGCCAAGGGCTGGGTGACGGCGGCGCGGGTGGAGCAGGCGCGGGCGACCATGGCGGCAGCGGCGGCGCGGGCGCGGGCGGCCGGTTTTGATGTGCAATTGGCGGCGCTGGTGGCGCCATCGGCGGGCGTGGTGCTGGCCCGGCCGGGCGAGCCGGGGCAGATCGCCCAGCCCGGCGCGCCGGTGTTGACGCTGGGCGAATTGAACCAGGGCTTTGTGCTGCGCCTGCCGCTGGCGGATCGCGATGCGGCACGGGTGAAGCCGGGCCAGGCCGCCGACGTGACCATCCCGGCGCTGGGCAACCAGCCGTTGACGGGCGTGGTGAGCGAGGTGGGCGCGCGCGGCGATGATGGCACCGGCACCTTCCGCATCGAGGTGAAATTGCCGGCCGACAGCCGGCTGGCATCGGGCCAGATCGGCCGGGCGCGGCTGGTGCTGGGCGCGGCGCTGCCGGGCGCGCCGATCCGGGTTCCGGCCACCGCCGTGTTCGGGGCGCGGGCCGACGAGGGCTTTGTCTATGTGTTTGAACCGGGCGGACGCCGGGTGCGCAGCCGGCTGGTGCAGCTGGGCCCGGTGGGCAGTGACGGTGTGGTGATCACCGCCGGCCTGGCGCCTGGCGAGCAGGTGGTGGCCACCGGCGCCGACCGGTTGCGCGATGGCCAGGCGGTACAGGTCGCCGCCAAATGAACGGCATCATCCGCTTTGCCATCCAGCGTTGGCAGATCACGCTGGTGGTGTTCCTGGCGCTGCTGGCGCTGGGGGTTTCGGCCTTTCTGTCGATCCCGCGATCGGTGGACCCGCATTTCCCGTCGCCGTTCATCAACATCGTTGCCACCGTGCCCGGGGCCGAGCCGGCCGACATGGAATCGACCATCGCCAAGCCGATCGAGGATGTGGTGCAGGGGCTGGACGGGATCGTGCGCGTGCAATCCCGGTCAACCGACAGCACGGCGGTGATCACCGCCGAGTTCAGTTGGGATGGGGACCCCGAGAAAAATTATGACGAGGTGGTGCGCGAGGTGAATGCCATCCGCCAGCAGCTGCCATCGGCGCTGACCCGGCTGGATTTCCAGAAGACCCGCACCACCGAGGCGGCCGTGCTGCAATTCGCCCTGGTGTCGGACACGGCGAGTTATCGGCGGCTGGAGAAGATCGCCAAGGATCTGCGCGAGCGGTTGATCCGGGTGCCCGGCGTGCGCGCCACCCGGGTGTGGGCGCTGCCGACGCCGGAAATGCGCGTGGCGCTGGACACCGGCCGCATGGCGCAGCTGGGCATTCCGGCGACCGCGGTGACCGATGCGTTGCGGGGCGGCGGCCAGGATCTGCCGCCGGGCGCGGTGCAATCGGGCGAGGCGCGGTTGAACGTGCAGGCCGGCGGCGCCTACAAATCGGTGGCCGAACTGGCGGACGAGCCGGTGCGGGCGCAGGATGGCCGCATCGTGCGGGTGAAGGATATCGCCACCGTCGGCTGGGCTTATGAGGAGCAGCCGCATTTCGCGCGGTACAACGGCAAACGCGCGGTGTGGGTGACCCTGACCCAGAAGGACGGGCTCAACGTGCTGGACATCCGCAATGCGGCGGTCAAGGCGGCCGAAGCCTATCGCCCGCTGTTGCCGCCGGATGTGCAGATGGTGGTTGGCTTTGACCAGAGCGACGACATTGCCCGCAAGCTGAGCCAGTTGGGCCGGGATTTCGCCATCGCGCTGGGCCTGGTGCTGATCACCCTGTTGCCGCTGGGGTTCCGCGCCAGCCTGGTGGTGATGATTTCGGTGCCGCTGTCGCTCGCCATGGGCGTGGCGGTGCTGGCGTGGAGCGGCTTCACGCTGAACCAGCTGGCGATTTCGGGCTTCATCATCGCGCTGGGCCTGTTGGTGGACGACAGCATCGTGGTGACGGAGAATATCGCCCGCCACCTGCGCATGGGCAAGGCGCGCGAGACGGCGGCCATCGATGGCACCAGCCAGATTGCGGTGGCGGTGATCGGCTGCACCTTCGTGTTGCTGTTTGCCTTCCTGCCGTTGACGCAGTTGCCGGAAGGCGCCGGCAAGTTCACCCGCAGCCTGCCGGTGGCGGTGCTGGGCACGGTGGCGGCCTCGCTGCTGGTGTCGCTCACCATCGTGCCGTTCCTGGCCAGCCGCATCCTGCCGCGCACCGAAAGCGAGCATGGCAACCGGTTCCTGCAGGCGGTCAACACGGGCATCCACCGTTTCTATCAACCGGTGCTGCACTGGGGGCTGACGCACCCGCGCCGGGCGATGATCGCGGCAACCGCGCTGATCATCTCGGGCTTTGGCCTGGTGCCGTTGATCGGATCGAGCCTGTTTCCGCCGGCCGAAACCCCCTATTTCCTGGTGCAGGTGACGGCGAGCGAGGGCACCGCCATTCCCGGCACCGACCGGGCGGTGCAGGCGGTGGAAGCCGCGCTGAAGGACGAGGCCGATGTGGCCGCGGTGATGAGCAATGTGGGCCGCGGCAACCCGCAGATCTTTTATAACCAGCGCAATTTTGACCAGCGCAGCAACATCGGCGAGGTGCTGGTGGTGCTGAAGCAGTGGGACGAGGGCAGCCCGGCCCTGGTGGAGCGGCTGCGCGCCCGGCTGGCGGCCGATCCCAACGCGCAATATGTGGTGAAGATCTTCCAGAACGGCCCGCCCATCGATGCGCCGATCCAGGTGCGGATCGTCGGGCCGGAATTGCCGGTGTTGAAGCGGCTGGCGGGCGAGGTGGAGCAGGTGATGCGCGCCGTGCCGGGCACCCGCGATGTGCGCAACGCCGTGGCGGTGGACCAGCCGCGCCTGAACCTGGGGCTGGACAATGACAAGGCCTCCTTGTTGGGGGTGGCGCCGGGGGCACCGCGCCGGGCGCTGCGGCTGGCGCTGGCCGGGGAGAATGCCGGCCGCTTCCGCGATGTGGAGGGTGACAGTTACAATGTGGTGGTGCGCCTGCCGCTGGCGGAGCGCCATGATGTGCGGGTGCTGGATGACATCTATGTGCCGGGCAGCCGCGGGGCGGTGCCGCTGCGCGAGATTGCGGCGCCGTTCCTGGATTCGGCGCCGCCGCGCATCAACCGCGACCGCCAGAGCCGCATCGTCTATGTCGATGCCCAGATTGCCGAAGGCTTTCTGACCGCCAAGGTGAACAAGGCGGTGGTGGAGGCCATCCAGAAGGTGAAGCTGCCCGAAGGCTATCGCTTTGACATTGGCGGCGAAGCGGAAACGGCGGCGCGCAGCTTTGGCGGGCTGGGGCCGATCATCGCGCTGGCGGTGTTTGGCATCCTGGCGGTGCTGGTGATCGA
>CAZAWH010000139.1:0-7633 GCA_964488775.1 uncultured Sandarakinorhabdus sp.
GCCGGGCTGGATTGGGCCGTGGTTGCCGCCTATGCGCTGGTGGTGATCGGGCTGGGCCTGTGGGCCGGGCGCAAACAGGCCAGCGGCACCGATTTCTTCCTCGCCAGCCGTGACAGCTCCTGGCCGGTGATCGGCCTGTCGCTGCTCGCCTCCAACATCTCGTCGGCCACGCTGATCGGGCTGGCCGGGGCGGCCTATGCCAACGGCATCGCCGTCTACAATTATGAATGGATGGCCAGCGTCATCCTGGTGTTCTTCTGCATCTTCTTCCTGCCGTTCATCATCCGCGCCCAGGTCTATACCATGCCGGAGTTCCTCGAACGCCGCTTCAGCCGCGGCACCCGCGCCTATTTCTCCGGCCTCACCATCTTCCTCAGCGTCTTCGTGGACAAGGCCGCCACCCTCTATGGCGGCGCGCTGATGCTCTCCCTGATCTTCCCCGGCGTGCCGCTGTGGCAGATGATCATGGCCCTGGCCGTGCTGGCCGGCATCTACACCATCATCGGCGGCCTGAAGGCGGTGCTCTATACCGAGGTGTTGCAGGCGGTGATCCTGCTCGGCGCCGCCGTGGTGCTGTCGTTCGCGGCCTTTGATGCGGTCGGCGGCTGGGATCGCATCGTCGCCAGCGTGCCGGCGGCCAAGCTGTCGCTGATCCGCCCGATGGACGATCCGTCCGTGCCGTGGACCGGCCTCCTCACCGGCGTGCCCATCCTCGGCTTCTATTTCTGGTGCACCAACCAGTTCATGGTGCAGCGCGTGCTGTCGGCCCGCAACATCGATCATGGCCGCTGGGGCAGCCTGTTCGCCGGCCTGTTGAAGCTGCCGGTGCTGTGGCTGATGGTGCTGCCCGGCACCTGCGCCATCCTGCTCTATCCGGCGCTGAAAACGCCCGATCTCGTCTATCCCACCCTGATGTTCGATCTGTTGCCCACCGGCCTCTTGGGCCTGGTGGTCGCCGGCTTCCTCGCCGCCATCATGTCGGCAACCGCCTCCACCTTCAATTCGGCCGCCACCTTGTTCACCATGGATTTCGCCCGCCACTGGAACCCGGATCTCGATGGCAAGCGCCTGGTGCTCACCGGCCGGCTGGCGACGCTGGTGTTCCTTGCCATCGCCGTTGTGGTCGCGCCGCAGATCGAACGCTTCGGCAGCGTGTGGCAATATCTGCAAGGCGCGCTCAGCTACACCGCGCCGCCGATCGTCGCGGTGTTCCTGATCGGCCTGTTCTGGCCGCGCGCCAATGCCCGCGGCGCGGCCTGGGCGATCATCGCCGGGCTGGTGATCGGCATCGGCCTGTTCCTGGCGATCAATGTCACCGGCAGCGTGCAGATCCATTTCCTGCACGTGGCGCCCATCCTGCTCGCCGGATCGGCGCTGGCGATGGTGGTCGGCTCGCTGTCCGCCCCGCCGCCGCCGCCGGAAAAAACCGAAGGCCTGTTGTGGAACCGCGGCTTCTTCGATGCCGAAACCATCAGCCTCGCCAACACGCCGATCTGGGCCAATTATCGCGTGCTGGCCATCGCGCTGCTGGCTGCGACATTTGTCATCGTCTGGCGCTTCGCCTGATCCGCCATTACACCACGGCAATGGCAAGCAGCGTCCACAGCAACGAAGATCTGTTGTTCAGCGTCCTGGTGCAGCTGATCATCATGATCGGCGCCGCCCGCGCGATGAACATCGTCGCCCGCCGCCTGGGCCAGCCCGGCGCGGTGGGCGAAATTGTCGCCGGGCTGATGCTCGGCCCCTCGCTGCTGGGCGCACTGGCGCCGGCCCTTTCGGTGCAGCTGTTCGGCGCCTCGCCGGCACCGGCCATCACCATCATCAGCCAGATTGGCCTCACGCTGCTGATGTTCCAGATCGGCAGCGAGTTTGAATTTGGCCATCTGGAAACCCCGCAGCACCGCCGGGGGGCGCTGTTCATCGCCAGCGCGTCGGTGGCGGTGCCGCTGCTGGCTGGCCTCGGCTTTGGCTGGTTCAGCGCCGGCACGCTCGCCCCCGGCATCGATCCGACGCTCTATGCCCTGTTCTGCGGCAACGCGATGGCGATCACCGCTCTGCCCATCCTGGGCCGCATCCTGGCGCAATTCGGCCTCACCGATCGGCCGATGGGCGTGGTGGCCATCGCCGCGGCCGCGGTGAACGATGTCGCCGGCTGGGTGATGCTGGCCAGCATTTCGGCGCTGGCGGCGGCGCGCTTTTCCGGGCTCGATCTCGCCCTGCAACTCGCTGGCATCGGCACGCTGCTGATCCTGGCGCGGCTGGTGCTGGCCCCGCTGGCCAGCCGGCTGGTCGCGGCCTTCCCGCCGGTGGGGGGGCGCATCGATCCCACGCTGATGGCCGCCATGCTGGCGCTGGTGTTCGGCCTGGCCATCTGCACCTACAAGCTGGGCATCTTCGCCATCTTCGGCGGATTTCTCGGCGGCCTGATCATGCACCGGCACACCGGCTTCGTGGCGGCGTGGAAAGGCCAGGTCGGCGGCTTCGTGCTGGTCTTCTTCCTGCCGGTCTTCTTCACCTACACCGGCCTGCGCACCAATCTGCTCGGCCTTGGCGCCGGCGATCTGGTCTGGCTGGCGCTGATTCTCGCGCTGGCCATCGGGGCCAAGCTCCTGCCCGTCTATGGCGCGGCGCGGGCCAGCGGCTACACGCGGCCCGAATCCGCCGTGCTCGGCAGCCTGATGAACACCCGCGCCCTGATGGAATTGATCGTGCTCAACATCGGCCGTGATCTCGGCGTCATCCCGCCCAATGTCTTCACCATGCTGGTGGTGATGGCGGTGGTCACCACGATCATGACCGGGCCGCTGCTGAAATGGCTGCTGCCGAAAACCGGCCATGTCATCCCGGTGGGGGTGGAAGCATGAGGGACGACAATATCCGCAGCGTCTGCATCGTCGGTGGCGGTTCGGCCGGCTGGATGGCAGCCGCCGCGCTGGCCCGCAACCTGCCCCACGGCGTGGCCATCCACCTGGTTGAATCCGAAGAGATCGGCACCGTCGGCGTGGGCGAGGCCACCATCCCGCCGATCAAGCTGTTCAACCAGATGCTCGGCCTCAAGGAAGCCGATTTCGTCCGCGCCACGCAAGGCAGCTTCAAGCTTGGCATCGAATTTGTCGGCTGGGGCCGCGCCGGCCACCGCTATTTCCACCCGTTCGGCACGTTTGGCGCCGATTTCGACAGCGTGGCCCTGCACCATTGGTGGAACCGGCAGCGCCTGGCCGGCGATCCCACCCCGCTTGACGATTATTCCATGGCCTGGGTCGCCGCCCGCGCCAACCGCTTCGCCCCGCCGGCCCAGGATCGCCGGCTGGTGCAATCCACCTTCGACTATGCCTATCATTTCGATGCCGGCCTCTATGCCCGCGCCCTGCGCGCACTGGCCGAAGGGCTGGGCGTCATCCGCCACGAAGGCCGCATCACCGGCGTCGCCCGCGACGGCGAAACCGGCGACATCACCGCGATCACGCTCGCCGATGGCCGCACGATGGCGGCCGAATTCTGGCTCGATTGCTCGGGCTTCCGCGGCCTGCTGATTGCCGAAACCCTCGCAACCCCCTTCATCGACTGGACGCACTGGCTGCCCTGCGATCGCGCCATCGCCGTGCCCTGCGCGCACGCGGGCGGCACCGATGGCGCCGGCTTCACGCCCTACACCCGCTCCACCGCGCACGCGGCGGGCTGGCAATGGCGCATCCCGCTGCAACACCGCATCGGCAACGGCCATGTCTTTTCCTCCGCCTTCATGGCCGAGGATGAAGCCGCCGCCATATTGATGGCCAATCTCGACGGCCCCGCCCTGGCCGATCCCCGCCTGCTCAAGTTCACCACCGGCCGCCGGGCCCAGACCTGGGCCCACAATGTCGTCGCCATCGGGCTTGCCGCCGGCTTCATGGAGCCGCTGGAATCCACCTCGCTGCACCTTGTTCAATCCGGCCTGATGCGCCTGCTCGCCCTGTGGCCCACCGGGGCGATGGAGGCGCATGTGCGGGACGAGTTCAACCGCATGTCGGCCACCGAATGGGAACGCATCCGCGATTTCCTCATCCTCCATTATCACTTGAACAGCCGCGACGAGCCGCTGTGGCGCCACTGCGCCGCCATGCCCATCCCTGACACGCTGGCCAACAGGATCGCCCATTTCGCCAGCCACGGCCGGCTGGTGTCCGATGGCCCCGAACTCTTCCTCAATGCCAGCTGGCTGGCCGTGCATGTCGGCCAGTTCAACCTGCCCCAACGCTATGATCCGCTTGCCGATGCCCGTGGCCCCGATGTCGATGCCCCGCGCCTGCTGGCGGGCCTGGCCCGGGTGATGCGCGAGGCGGCCGCCGAAATGCCAACCCACGCCGCCTTCATCGCCCGCCATTGCGCGGCAAACTGATCCTGCCCAAACCTGTTTGGGCAGGCGCTTGTCAGCTCGATCCCCGCACCACCAGCCGCGCCGGCAGGGCCACCGGCGCTGGCGCCTGCCCACGCAATTGCGCCAACAGCGTGTCCACCAGCATCTCGCCGGCCCGGCGCGCGTCCTGGGCCACGGTGGTCAGCGGCGGGCTGGTCAGGCTGGCGGCGGGCTGATCGTCAAAGCCCACCACCGCCACATCCTGCGGCACCCGCCGCCCGGCATCGGCCAGCGCGCGCATCGCGCCAATGGCAATCAGGTCGCTGGCACAGAAGATCGCATCAAAGGGCCGGTCGGCCATGATCAGGCTCTGCGCGGCGGCAAAGCCGTCCTCTTCGCAACTGGTGGCATCGCGCATCAACGCGGCATCAGCCGCCAGCCCGGCTTCGGCCAGCGCGGCGCGCCAGCCGTCGCAGCGGTCCAGAAACTCCGGCGATCCGGCGCTGGCGGTGCCGATGAAGGCGATGCGGCGATACCCGCGCGTGATCAGATGCCGGGTCGCCGCCAGCCCGCCGCCCACATTGTCACTGCCCACGGTGCAGCCCAGCTGGTCGGGCTGCACACTGCCCCAGCGCACGAAATGCGTGCCCTGCCGCACCAGCTGTTCCAGCCGCGGCCGATATTCCAGATAATCGCCATAGCCGAGCAGGATCAGCCCGTCGGCCCGGCGCGCATCCTCATAATCCACGTGCCAATTGCCCGAAAGCTGCTGGAAACTGATCAGCAGATCATATCCGGCCGTGGCACAACGCTTGGTGATGGCGCCCAGCATCGACAGGAAAAACGGGTTGATCTGGGTTTCCCCCGGCGAAGGATCCTCGAAAAACAACAGCGCCAGGGTGCGCGTCGCCTGCCGCCGCAGGTTCGATGCGTTCTTGTCCACCTTGTAATTGAGCGCCGCCGCCGCCGCGAACACCTTGGCGCGGGTCTCGTCCGATACGGCCGGGCTGCCCGACAGGGCGCGCGACACCGTGGGCTGTGACACCCCGGCCAGAGCGGCAATATCGAAACTGGTCACCCGTGCCATCGGCCCGGCCACCCTCCCCACAGGCTTGCGGATGCAACTGCATACGTATGCTTTTGTTGGACAAAGCTTAGCGTGACAAAATTGCCACGTGAATACGTATGCCCGGCCATGCGGCGATATTGCGCCGATTGTTGCCCGCACGTCACAAAGCAGGGGCTGAAACACCGCATGACAAACAGGGCCCCTGAAGGGCCAGTGCGGCGCTTTTGGGGGGATGAAACCAATGCGAACCGATTTTGTGCGCGCAACCTTGCTGGCCGGGGCGGCCAGCCCGTTGCTTCTGATTGCCGGCGCAGCCCAGGCGCAAACCGCTGCCGAACCGGTGGCCGCCAAGGCCGACACCGATGCCGAGGAACTGGTGGTCACCGGGTACCGCCGCTCGCTGCAGGTGGCGCTGTCCAACAAGCTCAACAGCGACCGCATCGTTGAATCGGTCAGCGCCGAAGACATCGGCCGCCTGCCCGACAACTCGATCGCCGATGCCATCGCCCGCCTGCCCGGCCTGACCACGCAGCGCCTAAACGGCCGTTCGCAGGTCATCTCCATCCGCGGCTTCGCCCCCGATTTCTCCTCCACGCTGCTCAACGGCCGCGAACAGGTCACCAACGGCGACAACCGCTCGGTGGAATTCGATCAATATCCGGCCGAAGTCATCAACCAGGTGCTGGTCTACAAGACGCCGGATGCCAGCCTGATCGCGCAGGGGCTGTCGGGCACCGTCGATCTGCAGACCATCCGCCCGCTGTCCTATGGCAAGCAGGTCATCTCGGTCGGCGCCCGCTATGAATATACCGACAATGGCCGCCTGAACGTCGGTTCCAAGCAGTTCGGCTGGCGCGGCTCGGCGCTCTATGTCGACCAGTTTGCCGATGGCAAGGTTGGCGTGCTGCTCGGCATCAGCCACATCGACTCGCCCACGCAGACCGAACGCTTCAACGCCTGGGGCTATCCCAACGCCAACGCGTCCAACGTGGTGATCGGCGGCTCCAAATCCTATGTCGACAGCGTCCGGCTGCAACGCACCGGCGTCACCGGCGCCCTCGAATTCAAGCCGACCGAAGATCTCACCATCGCGTTCGACGGCTATTACAGCAAGTTCAAGGAAGACCAGATCCTGCGCGGCATCGAACTGCCGCTGTTCTGGTCCGCCGCCCAGCTCGCCTCCGGCTTCCAGACCGCCAATGGCCTGGTCACCAACGGCACCTTCAACGGTGTGAAGGGCGTGGTCCGCAACGATCTCAACAAGAAGGAAGCCGATCTCTACTCGGGTGGCATCAACCTGAAGTGGGAAAATGACGAGTGGGAGGTGATCGGCGATGCCAGCTACAGCGGCATCGACCGCTCGGAACTGGTGCTGGAAACCTATGCCGGCACCGGCCGCAACGCGCTCGGCGCCACCGACAATCTCGGCTTCACCATGACCGATCGCGGCGCCACCTTCCGCCCCTCGCTCAACTATGGCGATTACAACCTGATCCGCCTCACCAGCCCGCAGGGCTGGGGCGGCGATGTCGCCAACCCGGGCGGCCAGCCGATCCGCAACGGCCAGGATGGCTATTACAACGATCGCCAGATCAGCGACGAACTCTATGCCTTCCGTGCCCAGGTCGAACGCAAGCTTGATGGCGCGCTCAGCGCCATCCAGGCCGGCGTCAACTACACCAACCGCGAAAAGAGCCTGACCCCGGATGAATTCTTCCTGGGCCTGCGCGGCAACACCGATGGCCTGACCAGCGTCGCCATCCCGACCGAACTGCGCCAGGGCACGACCAACCTCGGCTTCCTGGGCCTCGGTCCGATGGTCAGCTATGATCCGCTGGCGATGCTGAACAGCGGCGTCTACAACCGGGTGCGCAACCCCAACGCCGATGTGAACACCAAGGGCTGGACCGTCCGCGAAAAGGTGATCACCGGCTGGCTGATGGGCAAGCTGAATGCCGACATCGGCAACGCCAAGCTGACCGGCAACATCGGTCTGCAGGTGGTCAACGTCGATCAAAGCTCGACCGCGCTGGTCTCCTCGGGCAGCGGCACCGGCGTGATCTCGACACTGCGCACCGATGGCGCGAAATACACCGATGTGCTGCCGTCGGCCAACTTGTCGCTGCGCATGCCGGATGATCTGGTGATCCGCCTCGGCGTCGCCCGCCAGCTGGCCCGCCCGCGCATGGACGACATGCGCGCCGCGGTGAACTTCAACTTCGATCCGG
>CAZAWH010000140.1:0-7575 GCA_964488775.1 uncultured Sandarakinorhabdus sp.
GCATCGGCATCACCCAGGAACTGGCCGTCGGCCATTATTTCAAGCGCGCCACCCTGATCGAGAACCAGTTCGGCAGCGTGGATTTCCACCTGTCGCGCTACGAAAACCTCACGCTGGCCGCGTAAATCCTCCCCCGCTGGGGGAGGTGCCTGCAGGGCGGAGGGGGCCGGGCTATCCAAGCCCGGCCCTTTTCCGTTCATGCCGGCGGGAAGCCTAACTGCCTCTCGATGGCCATGAAGCGCGGATCGCGCCGCAACGGGTCGAACAGCTCATCCACACGCAAGGACGACAGGCCGCCATCGCGCCTCTCAAGCGCCAATGACAACGCCCGCAACGCGAGCTCGGCTTCGCCCTGCGCCGCTCGGATCAGCGCCAAGCGGTAGGGTCGAAGCCCCTCCGGATTGCCAGACTGCAAGGCGGCCAGCGCGCTGTCCGATGCGGCGCGGTTGCCCAGCTTGGCTTGCGCAACTGCAGTGCCGAACAGCCGTTCCGCTTCAACCGGGCTGGCTTGCGCTGCTGCCAGCGCCTCGCGCGGCCGCCCTGCCATCAGCAGTGCGCGAACCCGGAATCGCGGGTAGATCGGGTTGTCCGGATTGGCCCTGTCCCACCCTTCGATCAGCGCCAGTCCGGCAGTGACCTTGCGATCATCGAGCAAGATGCCCGCCCGGTTGCGCACCGGCACCTGATTGAGCGGGTCAAGGCTGATCGCCAGGTCTGCCAGTGCCAGCGCGCGGGCTGGCCGCCGCATGGCGGAATGGTAGTTCGCTTCCAGAATGATTCCACGGCCCGTGCCGGGCGGGAGGGTTGCCGCCTTGGCAAAGGCGATCTCTGCCGCGGCAAAATCCAGCAGGAACTGGTGGGCGCGGCCGATCGTGGCATGGGCCAGCCGCAACTGCGGCAACAGCGAAATCGCCTTTTTGGCGGCCGCGATTGACTCATTCAACAGGCCCCAATCCTGACCCAAGCCGACTATGTTGATCAGGACCAGACCGCGAAACGCGTGCGCCAGCGCGAATTCCGGATCGGCTGCAAGGGCGATGTCGATATCGGCCAGTGCAGCGCGATAGCCGGGCAGTCCAACCAGCTGGTTGGCCGTTGCCCGCAAATAGGCATCATAGGCAACCGGGTTCCGGGTGCCGCCGGCGAGTGACGCAGCCCGGCCGAACTGCAGGCTCAGTGCGTTGGCGACGCTCTGCGCAATGCCGGTCTGCACATCCAGCACATCACCCTCAGTCCGGTCATAGGCTTGGCTCCAGCTTTCCAGTCCGGTCTCGCCATCCAGCAATTGTGCGGTCACCCTGATCTTGCCCTCGCCGCGGCGCACGCTGCCGGTCAAGATATGGGCGACACCGAGCTTGGTGGCGGCTTCCTTGATCTCGACATTGCGCACGAGTTCCGACGATGTGCGCGCCGCCACCCGCAGGCCCGCAATGGTGGCCAGCGCCGATCGCAATTCCTCGGCAATGCCATCGGCGAAATAGGCCTGGGCGGGATCGCCCGACAGATTGGCAAAGGGCAACACGGCGATGCTGGTGGTGCCGGGGCCCGCCGCCGTTCTGGCCATTTGCCGCCAGCCAAGCCCGCCCGCCGCCAGCGCCGCCACACCGGCCGCGCCGCCGATCAACAATCGCCGGCTCGGGCCAACGGGTGCGGGCATCACGACGGCAGGCGCCGCCGTGCCCAGCCGCCGCGCCACCTCAGCCATCAGCACAAAAAGGCGCGGATCGCGGTCATTCCCGGCCCACCCCGTCAGATCCAGCGATTGCAGCAATTCGAACATCACCGGCCGCTGGCAGGCCGCGATCGTCACCGGCAACAGCACGCCGCGCTGCTGCGCCACGCTGGCTTCCGATCGCACCCAATCCGACGCCACCGCGGTGGGGGACCACAGCACCAGCACCAACCGCGCCTCGCGCAGCGCCGCCTCGATCACCCGGTCATACACATCGCCAGCCCGGATGGCGCGATCCCACCACACATCATGGCCAGCCGCCTGCAACGCCGCCGCCAATGCGCCCGCCACCGCTTCATCCTGCCGGCTGTACGACAAGAAGATATCAGGCACGTGCCCCGCCGCCTTGCATCACCATTCCCCCGAATGTCGCCCGACCCCTCAAGCAATGCTCAACACCTAGCAAAGGGCCACCAGCTTGAACAGCGCGCGACACCACGCCCGGTTGCCGCCCGGCCGCCATGGCCTGACAGCACAGCCATGCCCACCCTCGTCCCCATCCTCGGCGATCAACTCAGCCACAGCCTCGCGGCCTTGCGCGCCGTGCCGAAATCCGACACCGTCATCCTGATGATGGAGGTGACCGAGGAAGCCACCTACGTCCCCCACCACCCGCAGAAAATCGCCCTGTTCTTCAGCGCGATGCGCCACTTCGCCGAGGAACTGCGGGGCGCGGGCTGGCAGGTCGATTATGTCCGCCTCGACGATCCCGCCAACACCGGCAGCCTTTCGGGTGAAGTCACCCGCGCCGCCGCCCGGCATGGCGCCACCCGCACCCTGGCGGTGAAGGCCGGCGAATGGCGCGTGCTCCATGCACAGCAATCATGGCCCAACATCACCCTGCTCGAAGACGATCGCTTCCTGTGCAGCATCGACCAGTTCGCCGCCTGGGCCGCCTCGCGCAAACGCCTCATCATGGAGGATTTCTACCGCATCATGCGCCGCCAGACCGGCCTTCTCATGGACGCAGACCAGCCCATCGGCGGCCAATGGAACTTCGACACCGAAAACCGCAAGTCCGTGCCCAAGGGCCAGCGCTTCACACCCCCGGTCCGCTTCGCCCCCGATGCCATCACCGCCGAGGTGCTCGCCCTCGTCAACGCCCGCTTCCACAATCATTTCGGCACCACCGCCAGCTTCGCCTGGCCGGTCACCCGCACCCAGGCCCTCGCCGCGCTCGAAGACTTCATCACCCACCGCCTGGCGGGGTTTGGCGATTATCAGGATGCGATGGTCACCGGCGAGGATGTGCTCAACCACAGCCTGCTCTCCCCCGCCCTCAACCTCGGCCTGCTCGGCCCGCTCGAGGTCTGCGAGGCCGCGCAAGCCACCTACCACGCCGGCCGCGCCCCCCTGAACGCCGTCGAAGGCTTCATCCGCCAGATCATCGGCTGGCGCGAATATGTCCGCGGCCTCTACTGGTTCGCCGGGCCAGACTATACGCTGCGCAACCACCTCGCCGCCACGCGCCCGCTGCCCGCCCTGTTCTGGGGCGCGCCCACCGACTTGAAATGCCTGGCCGAAGCCGTCGGCGCCACCGGCCGCAACGCCATGGCCCACCATATCCAGCGCCTGATGATCCTCGGCAATTTCGCCATGCTCACCGGCACCGATCCGGCCGAGGTGCACCGCTGGTATCTTGCCGTCTATGCCGACGCCATCGAATGGGTGGAGGCGCCCAACGTCATCGGCATGTCCCAATTCGCCGATGGCGGCCTGATGGCCACCAAACCCTATGCCGCCGGCGGCGCCTATGTGAACCGCATGAGCGACCACTGCAAAAGCTGCCGTTATGACGTCAAGCAACGCACCGGCCCCAAGGCCTGCCCCCTGAACAGCCTCTACTGGGATTTCCTCGCCCGCCACGAAGACGCCCTCAAGAACAACCAGCGCCTCTGGCGCATGTACGACGGCTGGCGCCGCTTCGCGCCCGATGAACAGCAACGCATCCGCACCCAGGCCGCCCACTTCCTCGCCACCCTCGCCTGACCCATCGATCCTCCCCCCGCTGGAGGAGGTGACAGCCCCTCCCCCTCTGGGCGCGTTGATAGATCCTCCCCCTCTGGGGGAGGTGCCGACCGCAGGGAGGCGGAGGGGGCCCACACCCACCCACGGACAGCAAATGCCCAAACGCACCTCCCCCCACGACGCCGACGACATCACCCAGGCCGACGACCTGCAACACGCCGTTCACGACAAACGCGAAGGCTGGCGCGCCAACCTCGCCAAGGCCCGCCGCCGCCAACGCCGCTACACCGGCCTGCTCACCCGCCAGCTGCTCAAACGCGGCGGGCTGGAGGATCTGGAGGAGTAAGGGGAAGCACGTCACCCCGGACTTGTGTGGGCGGGTTGGAGTAGCCTGTCTGCACTCATTCGGGGCGGCTCACTCTGGTGGCAAGTGCCGCTCAATATCCATCCGGCTGTGCAGAACGCGCGCAACCGTCAGCCGGTCGCCATCCACATGCACGATCAGATAATGCGACCGCACCCTGAAGATGCGAAACGGCCCCCGCAGCGGCCGGGCCCGCTCCCGCTGCGCCGCCACCAGCCGCGCCGCATCACGGATATCCTCCAGATATTGCCGGGCAACCACCGCGCCCCAGTTGTCGATGGAATAACGCCGCAGCGCCTCCAACTCCGCCCGCGCCAGGTTCGACCAGGCCAGCCTCACAGGCCCGGCTTCACCGCATCCACAAACGCATCAATATCAAAACCATCATCAATCCCGCTGGCCATGCCCTCTTCCCCCAGAGCCACCAGCCGATCCACCACCCGCGCATCCTCCTCCAGCCGCCGCAAACCAGCCCGGCAGGCATCCGACAAATTCTCGAACCGCCCCTCCGCCACCAACCGCTGCCCAATGGCGCGGGTGGAACCCAGATTGACGCTGGCAAGGCCTTCCCGTTGTGCCATGGGTGAGTGCTCCAGATGATGCCACAATGTATTACAGTTCAACCGCCACGCCAAGACACCGCCAACATCACCCAGGCCGCCAATCTGCAACCCGCCGTCCCACAGTCCCTGACTCCAACCGCCAAGGCTGGCACGCCAACCCCACCAAAGCCCGCTCATGCCGAGCCTGTCGAAGGGCGAGCCTGACGAGGCACGCCAACGCCGCTACACCGACATCCTCATCCGCGAACCGCTCAAACGCGACGGGTTAGAGGATTTGGAGCAGTAAGGGGAAGCCTCCGGCGGGCAGGGTCGCAGACCCTGCACCCGGTTGTTGGGGGTGGCCTTTCTGCGTCAAAAGGCTGCCTTGCGCGCCAAATGAACGCCGAAGCTGCAATCAGCTTCTTTGAGTATGAATGATTGCCCGCGGCGGTTATCAGCGGACGATCAGTCAGGAATTCGGAAACAGGCTGTGGAATTCGTAGAGGCTGAGTTATTCAACCCAGATCAACGTTTGGCTATCGCTCGGAATTTGGTGCCTTTCGCTTGGCCAATCGGGAGCCAATATCCGACCATCTTTTCTCAATTCGTTAGCGATACGCCCCAATTTAGACCTCGTAATGACGCATGAATTCAGTACTCTAGGCCAAACATCCTGCCAGCAAAGACCAGATTGCCCTGCCGATTTGAGTGCTTCAATAAGTTCCTTCTTCGCATACGTGCTACCTTTAGAAATCATCATCGAACTACGATCATTTGGAACGGCGTCTTCGCCAGACGAAAAAAGGTCATGCGTATAAGTCGTTTCCGATCTCTTTCGAGCTTTTACGACTGAACGGGCTGCGGCTTGCGCTTCTAAAGTACGGTACTGACTGTCACGAAATACCTCGAGACCCCTCACGTGCCGAGAAAGAAAAATCAATTTATACAGAACTCTGTCCTGATCGACCTTGTCGACAGAGATAACTGGCGCATATTTATAGTTTCCACTTAACCGCAGACTTTCAGCGGCGAGCCACTCAATCTTTTCCTCGCGCGCGATCCCAGTGAGCGTGGCAATTTCCGATTGCCAGCGAGTATCTCCCGTTGTCGTAGAAAGCCAATTTGTGAGGGCGGCAATGAGATCAGTACCCGCAAACCTATTTGCAAAATCAAACATGAAATTGACCAGCGTCTCGGAATTTTTCCGAGAAATCAAATTACGAAGCAAATTAATTTCAGGAAATCCTTTTGGGTCAATAAGTGAAAATGAAAAAGAGTTTGTCGGTATCAAAGATACAATCTGATCTACGTGATCCTCCATTCTGCCATGAAGCGCCTTTATCTCAATCAACGGAAACCTTTCTACTGATTGAACAAGTTGTTTGTATGCTAAATTATCTTTCTCGACCAGGAAGGCTCGCATTCGGACTTTTCTACCACGACGCAACCAAAACTCCTTCTGTTCTGACATGTGCCGAAGAGCAATCCCAAACGAGGTGTCTTCAAACGTTTCGCCAGCTACGGACTGCCAAGGGCCTGCAAATCCGTCTACATAGACAAACTCATCATATATTGAGCCAATTCGCCCGACGAGTGCAGGTATGTATTTATCCAGAAACGTATGCTTTACGTAGGCCTGCTCCCGCCCAATGTAATTAGCAAAATCGATTGCCATTAACCCACCTTTGTAGCCACTGGGAATTCATCCCAAACTCGACCGTCAAGATCACGACCACCGCTCTTTGGTCTTGGGCCGCCCCATTGCTTGAAAAAGAACGATACCGATTGTCGCGCACACTCATCTCTTATTTGGCGAGCCCAATCAATATGCATCACACGCGCACCGGGGCCACTCTCACCTCCGGCAATCACCCAATGAATACCACTTAGATCGACAGATCCGACCGGACCGAGAAGTGGTTCAATGGACAGGAACCGAACTGCTGCAGGAGTCGAGCGCAAATGCTCAATCCGCGCCTTTCCACTTGCATCTTCGACCGACACTCCCAGCCAGATATGTTTGGGTGGCGAACGATCACTGTACCTAACGGACAGATAATCCCTCATGCGGGAGCTGCGCTTTGTCAGAACTTGGTATACATGCCAATTAGCGTGCTCCATTGTATCAAAAATTGCATCAACAAAATCTTTTGGAACATCTTTATGAAAAAGATCGCTCATTGAGTTCACGAAAATCATCCGACCGCGTTTCCATTTGACTGGTTGGTCCAGTCGCTCGGGGCGCAGGGTAAGATCAAAACCGTTTTCGAACGGGTGATTTGGTGTGCCTCTCCACCTTTCCGCGAAGCGCTCAGCATAGCAATTGTCACACCCGGCGGTGATCTTGGTGCAACCTGTAACGGGGTTCCAAGTTGCGTCGGTCCATTCAATTGCGCTTCCGTCGGCCATAGCAATTCTCCCTAAGTCGGGATTCTATCGCCCAATCTGCACAATGCCAACGAAAGCGGGTGCAGGGGCCGCGCCCCTGCCCGCCGGAGGCTTCTTGCTTGGTTCTCTGTCCTACACGGGCCAAACCGGTTATCATCGCGGCGTGGCTGTTGGATTTGGGCCTTGATAACCAAGCGAAAAAATCTGGAATCCCGGAATTTTCGTCAATTGTGTCAAATGAAGCCGGATGGCGTCAAAATCGGGTGGGATGCGGAAAAAGTGGAAAAACTGGCCGGCGGTGGCGGGTGTTTGCGGCCCTTTGGCGGGCTGGGGATGCGTTGAGTTGGGCCTGGGAGACATGAAAAAGGGGCGGCTGGTGGGCCGCCCCTTGTGAAATTGGTGGTGTGAGGTTGGTGGTGTGACTCAGGCCCCTCCACCGCCTGCGGCGGTCCCCCTCCCCATGCAGAGCATGGGGAGGATCGGGATCAACCCCCAGCCAGCGCGGCGAGCAGCAGCAGCGCCACGATGTTGGTGATCTTGATCATCGGGTTCACGGCCGGGCCGGCGGTGTCCTTGTAGGG
>CAZAWH010000141.1:0-7569 GCA_964488775.1 uncultured Sandarakinorhabdus sp.
AAGGCGTGATCGCCAATATCGAGGCGATCAGGAAGCCCAAGCTGAAGGAGACGCTCGCCGCATCGGTGGAGATGGCGCGGCTGAGCCGCGAGCTGGTGCGGTTGAAGGATGATCTGCCGCTGCCGGCCCCACTGGACGAACTCACCCTGAAGGAGCCGCCGCACGAGCCGCTGGCGGCCTTTTTGAAGAAGCATGGCTTTCGCGCCATGCTGGCCAAGCTGGGCAGCACCGGGTCGGGCGGGCCGGCGCCGGACACGCACCGGCCATCAACCGCGGCGGTGCCGGAGGATGATGTGGCCTTCATCCACGCCGATTATGAGTGCGTGACCGAGCTGGCGCGGCTGGATTGGTGGCTGGCGCAGTGCGCGGCGGCCGGGGCCTTTGCCATCGATACCGAGACCACCAGCACCGATCAGATGCGCGCCGACCTGGTGGGCATCAGCTTGGCCTATGCCCCCGGCAAGGCCTGTTACATCCCGGTCGCCCACGGCAGCGGCGACGGCATGTTTGCGCAGCGCCCGCCGCAGCTGGGAATCGCGGACGTGATTGCGCGGTTGAACCCGCTGCTTGCCGATCCGTCGCTGCTGAAGGTGGGCCACAATCTGAAATATGATCTGATCGTGCTCAAGCGCCACGGCGTGGGATGCCTCGCCCCCTATGACGACACGATGCTGTTGAGCTACGCGCTCGATGCCGGGCGCTGGAACCATGGCATGGATGATCTGTCGTCCCGCCATCTGGGCCACACGCCGATTGCCTACAAGGATGTCGCCAAGGGGCTGAAAAGCTTTGCCGAAGTCGATCTGAGGAAGGCGACCGACTATGCCGCCGAGGATGCCGATGTGACGCTGCGGCTGTGGCAGGGCTTCCGCCGCCGGCTGTGGAAGGAACAGGTGACGACGATCCATGAGACGGTGGACCGGCCGCTGTTGCCGGTGATCGCGCAGATGGAAATGGCCGGCATCAAGGTGGACCGCGGCGAGCTGGCCCGGCTGTCCGCCCTGTATGAGGCGGAGATCAACCGGCTGGAGGGCGAGATCCACGAGCTGGCCGGCACGCCCTTCACCATCGGCAGCCCCAAGCAGCTGGGCGAGATATTGTTCGACAAGCTGGGATACAAGGGCGGCAAGAAGGGCAAGACCGGGGCGTGGACGACGGACGCCAGCGAGCTGGAGCGGCTGGCGGAAGAGGGCGCGCCGATCGCCCAGCGCGTGCTCGACTGGCGGCAGCATTCAAAGCTGAAATCCACCTACACCGATGCGCTGCAGGCGCAGATCAACCCCGAGACCGACCGGGTGCACACCAATTTCCATCTGGCGGCGACGTCCACCGGGCGGCTTTCGTCCAACGATCCCAATCTTCAGAACATCCCGATCCGCACCGAACTGGGCCGGCGCATCCGCCATGCCTTTGTGGCGGCGCCGGGCAACGTGATCATGGCGGCGGACTATAACCAGATCGAATTGCGGCTGGTCGCCCATATCGCCGATGTGCCGGAATTGAAGGCGGTCTATGCCGCCGGCGAGGATGTCCATGCGCTCACCGCGCGGGAGGTGTTCGGGCATGTTGACCGCGACACCCGCGCGCGGGCGAAGACGATCAACTTCTCCATCATCTACGGCATTTCCGCCTTTGGTCTGGCGCAGCGGCTGGGCATCGATCGCGGCGAGGCGGCGCGCTATATCGAGCTTTATTTCAGCCGCTTCCCCGGCATCCGCAATTACATGGCCGAGACGATTGCCTTTGCGAAGGACAGCGGTTTCGTGACGACGCTGTTTGGCCGCAAATGCCACGCGCCGCTGATCCTGTCCAAGAACCAGGGCGAGCGCCAGTTTGCCGAGCGTGCCGTGGTCAACGCCCGGGTGCAGGGCACCGCGGCCGACATCATCAAGCGCGCCATGGTGCAGATGCCGGGCGCGCTGGCGGCGGCGGGGCTATCGGGCACGAAGATGCTGCTGCAGGTGCACGACGAACTGGTGTTCGAAGTGCCGGACGCCGAGGTGGAGGCGGCCACGCCGGTGATCCGCGCGGTGATGGAGAATGCGCACCGGCCGCTGGTGGACCTGTCCGTGCCGCTGGGGGTGGAGATTGGCCAGGGCGTGTCGTGGGGGGATGCGCACTGATTTGCCCACCCCCAGCCCCTCCCGCAAGCGGGAGGGGAGCCGTGTGCGCCTGTTGATGCTGTCTCCCCTCCCGCCTGCGGGAGGGGTCGGGGGTGGGTCGCGCCACATGCACCAACCTCAGCCCAACCCCTTCCTCCGCAGCCAGTCCAGCATCGCTGCGTTCACCGGCCCCGGCGCTTCCTGCTGCACCCAGTGTGACACGTTCGGGAAGCGCCGCAGCGTGAAATCCTGCACATGGGGGCCATAGCCCTCGGTCAGCTTCACATCGAGCGCCGTGTCCTCTTCGCCCCACAGCATCAAGGTCGGGACTTCAATCGGCGCACTCGTCTCGTCGAGGATCTCCAGATTGGCCCGGTAATAATTGATCATCGCGGTGAGCGCGCCGGGCGCGAGTGCGTTCTGGCGATAATGCTCTAGCACGTCGGGCGGGAAGGCGCTTTTGTCCACCGCCATGTTCCAGAAGGCCTTGGCGATGCCTTGCGCCCGGCGCTGGCGCAGCAGCACTTCCGGCAGCCAGGGGATCTGGAAGAAGGCGACATACCAGCTCTTCAGCCGCTGCGGCCAATAATGGCGGATGAGATCGCGAAACACCGTCGGGTGCGGCACGTTCATGATGATCAGGCCATCGAGCGGCACGGCGCGGCGCATCGCCACCACCCAGGCGATCACCGCGCCCCAATCATGCGCGACCAGCAAGCGCCGCCGGGGCTGGAGCGCGTCGAACATCCCCACCACATCATCAACCAGATGATCGATGTGATAGGCCGCCTTCCCAACCGGCCGGCTCGACCCGCCATAGCCGCGCAGATCCGGCGCCACCGCCCGCCAGCCGGCATCGGCCAGCACCGGCAACTGGTGCCGCCAGGAAAAGCGCGATTCGGGAAAGCCATGCAGGCACAGCGCCACGTCGTCGCCTGCGCCGGCGACATCGCAGGCGAAGTCCAGCCCGTTGGCCTGCAGGATCACGCGTTGTAATTTAATTTGAGGCCCGGCCGCGGCCAGCGGCACTTGGCGAGCTTGCCGGTGGTGGACAGGCACACCCACGCATCCATCATGTCATCGCCGCCAAAGCAGATGTTGGTGGTGAGCAGATCGGGGAAGGCGAAAAACTCCTGTGCGCCCGTCACCGGATCGATGCTGGTCACGCCGGCATTTTCGATCAGGGTCGCCTGGGCGATGTTGCCATTGGCCTCCACGGCAAGCGAATCGAGATAGGTCTTGTTGGCCCAGGTGGTGACAAAACGGCCGGGCACCGCCGGCAGCGGTTCCGGCGCCAGCACGCCGGGGGCCAGGATGTCAAAGGCCAGCACGACGCGGCGGCTGGTGGAGGCGGCATAGACGGTTTTGCCATCCGGGCTGAGGCCGACGCCGTTCAGATCGGGCCCGTGGATCAGCCGGGTGATCTTCGACCCATCGGGCAGGGCATAGAACAGGCCGCCGGCATCAGTGTGGTGATCGAAATGCTTGCCCAGATCGGTGAAATAAAAGCCGCCATGGGCATCAAACACGATGTCGTTGGGCCCTGATAGGCGCACGCCGTCGCAACTGTCATACAGGCGTGTCACCGCACCGGTGGCGATGTCGATCCGCTCGATCCGGCCGGTGGTGTAATCCTTCGCGGCATTGCCCGGCAGCAGTATGCCATCCTGCTCATACCATTCGAAGCCGCCGTTGTTGCAGACATAGAGCGCGCCATCCGGCCCCACCGCCATGCCGTTGGGGCCGCCGCCCGGTTCGGCCACCGTTTCCGTGCGGCCATCGGGGTGGATGCGGGTGATGCGGCCCGGGCGGATTTCCACCACCAGCACGCTGCCATCGGCCATCGCCACCGGCCCTTCCGGAAAGCCCAGGCCTTCGGCCACGATCTCGTGCGGATAGTATTCCGTCATGCTGCATCCTCCCCGATGTTTTGCCCATGGTGGCGCGGGTGCGCCCGGCTGGCAATCGCCACATTCGGCAGTGTTGGGGCGGTTGTTCGCAGCGGCGCGGGCGGCAGCAATTTGTTAACCAATCTGCGTGCACATCCAGCCTCAGGCCTTCGGGAGCGCGCGATGCAGGCAGACAGGATCATCGGCCAAGTGGTGGCGGTTTCCGCCGGGCAGATGGAGTTGGCGATTGATGTCGCCGCCACCGATCGGCTGAGATCCGATCCCGATGGCGTGCTCGCCGCGGCCGGGATGCTGGGCAGCCTGGTCAAGGTGAACACCCAGGATCTGTGGGTGATCGGCACCCTGCGGGTGATCGAGCAAAAGGACGGCCGCAGCATCGGCCTGATCGACCTGCTGGGCGAGGCGGAGATCGACGGCAGCGGCCGCATCACCGGCTTTCGCCGCGGTGTCGGCACCTATCCGCGCGCCGGTGACCGCGCCTGGCCGATGGATGGCGAGGAAACCGCGCGGGTGTTTTCCGGCGATGACCGGCCGCACATCCAGATCGGCATCGTCTATCCCACCGGCCAGGTGCGCGCCGCCGTTTATTTCGATGCCTTCCTGTCCAAGAATTTCGCCATTGTCGGCTCCACCGGCACCGGCAAGTCCACGGCCACGGCGCTGATCCTGCACCGGATCATCGAACAGGCGCCCGAGGGCCATGTGGTGATGATCGATCCGCATGGCGAATATGCCCGGGCCTTTGCCAGCACCGGCATGGTGTTCAATGTCGACAATCTCGAACTGCCCTATTGGCTGCTGAACTTCGAGGAACATTGCGAGGTGCTGTTGACCAGCGAGGGCGCCGCGCGCGAAATGGATCGCGACATCCTGGCCCGTTGCCTGCAGATCGCGCGGCAGAAATCGGTGTTTGCGCAAGGGCTGGCCAGCGTCACCACCGACACGCCCATCCCCTATCTCCTGTCGGTGCTGATGGACACGCTGGCATCGGAAATGGGCCGCATTTCCGAAACCCAGAACGCGCCCAATTACATGCGCATCCGCGCCAAGCTGGAACAGATCATGCGCGATCCGCGCCACCAGTTCATGTTTGACCGGCGCTATTCCAACGACAACATGGCCGATTTCATGCGCCGCATCCTGCGCCTGCCGGTGGCCGGCAAGCCGATTTCGGTGATCGACCTGTCGGGCGTGCCCACCGCCGTCGTCACCGCCGTGGTGTCGGTGCTCAGCCGCATCGTGTTCGATTTCGCCGTCTGGTCGCGCGGGGAACAGCGCCGGCCGGTGGTGCTGGTGTGCGAGGAGGCGCATCGTTACATCCCGTCGCGCAACATTTCGAAACAGAGCCCGGTGCGCGACGTGCTGGAACGCATCGCCAAGGAAGGCCGCAAATATGGCGTGTCGCTGGGCCTCGTTACCCAGCGCCCGTCCGATCTGGCCGAAGGGGCGCTGTCGCAATGCGGCACCATCATCTCGCTGCGGTTGAACAACGAACGCGATCAGGCCTTTGTCCGCAACGCCCTGCCCGAAGGCGGCCGCAGCCTGCTGGATGCCATCCCGGCGCTGCGCAACCGCGAATGCGTGATTTCGGGCGAAGGCGTGGCCGCGCCGATCCGGGTTCGGCTCGACGAACTGGAGGCCGGCAAGCGCCCGGCCAGCGATGATCCGGTGTTCAGCCAGCTGTGGGTGAAGACCGGCGACGATGCCGACATGCTGGACCGGGTGATTGCCCGCTGGCGGTCGAACACGCGGTAGGGTTTGATCCTCCCCCTCTGGGGGTGGTGCCCGAAGGGCGGAGGGGGCGGCGCTGGGCGTCGATAGCGGGCGCTGGTGGGCGCAGCCGGCGGCGGAGCCGCCGAGTCTGCTTGGGGGCAAGAGCAAGGAAGGAAGTAGGGGCGCGGCAGAGCCGCGCCGTCGGACGAGTCAAAGAAAGGGCGGCCTGTTGGGGCCGCCCTTTTTTGCTCGCCGTCCGGGCTTGTGCGAGTCCGAAAATAGCTCCGCTATTTTCTGGCCGCACTACGCCGCAAACTGATTCATCGTATTATGCACGCCACCCGCCTTCAACGCGGCTTCACCGGCGAAATATTCCTTGTGGTCATCGCCAATGTCGGAACCCGACATGTTCTGATGCTTCACGCAGGCGATGCCCTGGCGGATTTCGGCGCGCTGCACATTCTTCACATAGCCCAGCATGCCGGCATCGCCGAAATATTCCTTGGCCAGATTGTCGGTGGACAAGGCCGCGGTGTGATAGGTCGGCAGGGTGATCAGGTGGTGGAAGATGCCGGCGCGGGCGGCGGCATCGCGCTGGAAGGTGCGGATGCGTTCGTCGGCTTCGGCGGCGAGATCGCTGCCGTCATAATCGACGCTCATCAGCTTGGCGCGGTCATAGGCGCTCACGTCCTTGCCGGCGGCGACCCACGCATCATAGACCTGCTGGCGGAAATTCAGCGTCCAGTTGAAGCTGGGCGAGTTGTTATAGACCAGCTTGGCATTGGGCACGACCTCGCGGATGCGGTCCACCATGCCGGCGATCTGGCCGATGTGGGGCTTTTCCGTTTCGATCCACAGCAGATCGGCGCCGTTCTGCAGGCTGTTGATGCAATCCAGCACGCAGCGGTCTTCGCCCGAACCGGCGCGGAACTGGAACAGGTTGGACGGCAGCCGCTTCGGCCGCAGCAGCTTGCCGTTGCGCGAAATTACCACATCGCCATTGCCGACCTGCGACACGTCGATCTCGTCGCAATCGAGATAGGAGTTGTACTGGTCGCCAATGTCGCCCGGCGCGCGGCTGTAGGCGATCTGCTTGGTCAGGCCTGCGCCCAGGCTGTCGGTGCGGGCGACGATGATCCCGTCTTCCACGCCCAGTTCCAGGAAGGCGTAGCGGATGGCGCGGATCTTCGCGAGGAAATCCTCGTGCGGCACGGTCACCTTGCCGTCCTGGTGGCCACACTGCTTTTCGTCCGACACCTGGTTTTCGATCTGCAGGGCGCAGGCGCCGGCCTCGATCATCTTCTTGGCCAGAAGATAGGTCGCCTCGGCATTGCCGAAGCCGGCATCGATGTCGGCGATGATCGGCACCACATGGGTCTGGAAATTGTCGATCTGGTTGAGGATGGCCTTGGCCTTCACATCGTCACCGGCGGCGCGGGCGGCATCCAGATCGCGGAACAGGCCGCCCAGTTCGCGGGCATCGGCCTGGCGCAGGAAGGTGTACAGCTCCTCGATCAAGGCCGGCACGCTGGTTTTCTCGTGCATCGACTGGTCGGGCAGCGGACCGAACTCGCTGCGCAGCGCCGCGACCATCCAGCCCGACAGGTAGAGATAGCGCTTGTCGGTGGTGCCGAAATGCTTCTTGATCGAAATCAGCTTCTGCTGGCCGATGAAGCCGTGCCAGCAGCCGAGCGACTGGGTGTATTTGCCCGGATCGGCATCATAGGCGGCCATGTCGCGGCGCATGATCGCGGCGGTGTAACGGGCGATGTCCAGCCCGGTCTGGAAGCGGTTCTGCAGGCGCATGCGCGCCACGCTTTCGGCGCTGATCGATTCCCAGCCGG
>CAZAWH010000142.1:0-7559 GCA_964488775.1 uncultured Sandarakinorhabdus sp.
ACGCTGGAGCATCTGCTGCTGGCGCTGACCACCGACACGCACGCCGCCCAGGTGATGAAGGCCTGCAATGTCGATCTGGAAGAGCTGCAGGGCCAGCTGATCCGCTATCTCGACACCGAACTTTCGGCGCTGAAGGCCGATGCCAGCATCGATCCGTCGCCCACCGCCGGGTTCCAGCGCGTGGTGCAGCGGGCGATCCTGCACGTGCAGTCATCGGGCCGCGAGGAAGTGACCGGGGCCAATGTGCTGGTCGCGCTGTTTTCCGAACGCGAAAGCCACGCGGTGTTCTTCCTGCAGCAGCAGGACATGACGCGGCTGGATGCCGTGTCCTTCATCAGCCACGGCATCGCCAAGTCCGGCCAGTCCGAAACCAAGCCGCCAAAAGGCACGAACGGGGGCGCGGCCGACAAGGACGAGCCGGAGGAAAAGCCCGCCAAGGCCGAAAAGACCGAGAAGAAGGGCAGCGAAAGTGCCCTCAAGCAGTTCACCGTCAACCTCAACGAGAAGGCGAAGAACGGCAAGGTCGACCCGCTGATCGGCCGCGCCGCCGAAGTGGACCGCACCATCCAGATCCTGTGCCGCCGCACCAAGAACAACCCGCTCTATGTCGGCGATCCCGGCGTCGGCAAGACCGCCATCGCCGAAGGCCTGGCCCGCAAGATCATCGAAGGCCAGGTGCCCGACGTGCTGAAGCCGGCGGTGATCTACAGCCTCGACATGGGCGCGCTGCTCGCCGGCACCCGCTATCGCGGCGATTTCGAGGAGCGGCTGAAGAATGTCGTCTCCGAACTGGAAAAGCTGCCGGATGCGGTGCTGTTCATCGACGAGATCCACACGGTGATCGGTGCCGGCGCCACCAGCGGCGGCGCGATGGACGCCTCCAACCTGCTCAAGCCTGCGCTGTCCTCCGGCGCGATCCGCTGCATCGGTTCGACCACCTACAAGGAATTCCGCAATCATTTCGAGAAGGACCGCGCGCTGCTCCGCCGGTTCCAGAAGATCGACGTGAACGAACCCACCGTCGAGGATGCGGTGAAGATCCTCATGGGCCTGCGCGCCAGCTATGAGGAGCATCACAAGCTGAAATACACGCCCGATGCGATCAAGGCGGCGGTGGAGCTTTCGGCCCGTTACATCAACGATCGCAAGCTGCCCGACAAGGCGATCGATGTGATCGATGAAACCGGCGCGTCGCAGATGCTGCTGCCGGAACACAAGCGCAAGAAGACCATCGGCGTGAAGGAGGTGGAGGCGGTGATCGCCACCATGGCCCGCATCCCGCCGAAAAGCGTGTCGACCGACGATAAGGCCCAGCTCGCCACGCTGGAAGCCGATCTGAAGCGCGTGGTGTTCGGCCAGGATGCCGCCATCGAGAAACTGGCCAGCGCCATCAAGCTGGCCCGCGCAGGCCTGCGCGAACCCAACAAGCCGATCGGCTGCTATCTGTTCAGCGGCCCGACCGGCGTCGGCAAGACCGAAGTGGCCAAGCAACTGGCCACCATCCTCGGCATCCCGCTGACCCGGTTCGACATGTCGGAATATATGGAACGCCATTCGGTCAGCCGGCTGATCGGCGCGCCTCCCGGCTATGTCGGCTTCGATCAGGGCGGCCTGCTCACCGATGCGGTCGATCAACAGCCGCATTCGGTCCTGCTGCTGGACGAGATCGAGAAGGCCCACCCCGATCTGTTCAACATCCTGCTGCAGGTGATGGACAACGGCAAGCTGACCGATCACCACGGCAAGACGGTGGATTTCCGCAACATCATCCTGATCATGACCACCAATGCCGGCGCCGCCGACATGGCGCGCGAAGGCATCGGCTTTGGCGCCACCACCCGCGTCGGCGAGGATGAGGAAGCCATCAAGAAGCTGTTCAGCCCGGAATTCCGCAACCGCCTCGATGCCACCGTGCCGTTCGGCTATCTGCCGCCGGCCGTGGTCGCCATGGTGATCGACAAGTTCGTGCTGGGCCTGGAAATGCAGCTGGCCGACCGCGAGGTGCACATCAGCCTGACCGAAGAGGCCAAGGCCTGGCTGATCAACCGCGGCTATGACCGGCTCTATGGCGCCCGCCCGATGGGCCGCCTGATCCAGGAGAAGATCAAGCAGCCGCTGGCCGAGGAACTGCTGTTCGGCAAGCTGGTGAATGGCGGTGAGGTGCGCGTGCACGTGCGCGACGATGATCTGTCGTTCGAAATCGTGCCGGCGATCAAGAAGCTGAAGGCGCGGCGGGCGCCCAAGGCGCTGCCGGCCCCCACCGAAGAAGCCTGAACCGGGCCCGTTCATCTGCCGCTCAGGCCCTGCGGGGCATGAGCGGCAGGACGGAACACGAATCGCAGGACAGGTGCCATGGGACGCATGGTGATGGAACGGCTGGGGGTGCTGATGCTGGTGGTGGCGGCCATCGTCGCCGCCGAACCGCGCCTGACCCTGGCCTTTGAAGATGCCGGCGATCCCCGCCCGCAACGCTTTGCGCTCACCGGCGAGATCATGGGCAAGGCCATGGGCCTGGTGATCAGCTGGTCCGGCGGCGCGCGTCAGCTGCTGAACTGATCCAGATCGTCCAGATCATTGCTTGACCGCGCGGCCAGCACGCGTCGCGCCACCGTCATGCCATGCCCGGCGCGCAGCATTGCCGCCAATTGCTTCTGCCGTGCCGCCCGGTCAGCCGGTGGCGGCCCGAACGGGCCCAGCCGCCGCCGCCGGGCAAAGGCGATGGCCACCGCCAGCGCGGCCGCATCATCCGGCGCCGCGCCGCGATCATCGGCGTCCACGCCATCGGCGGCCAGCTGCGCCGCCACCCGCCGCGGCCCCAGCCCGCGCGCCGCCATCGCCCGCGCCTTCATCCCGGCATAGGCCGCGTCGTCAACATAGCGCAGCTCCGCCAGCCGGCCGATCAGCCCCGCCACGTCGGGCGGCTCCGCCCCGGCCCAGCCCCGTTCCTTCAGCTTGCGCGCCAGATACCGTTCCAGCCGCACGCGCGTGGTGGCAAAGCGGGCGGCATAATGCAGCGCCAGATCGCGCAGCGTCGCCGCATCCAGCGGCGGGGCAACACGGCGGGCCGAGGCCTGGGGCGGGCGCATTTCGTCGTTCATGCCACTTTCCTGCCATGATCGGGCCGGATTTTGAACGCCCCGCCGTGCGAGGGGGCAGAATGGAGAAGAATATCGCCCCCTGCCACACGGGTCGCGTCGGGCAGGGCGGAAGGGAGAAGACCATGGCTGACACGGCACCCGCGGCAACGCTGCGCCCCACCCCCACCGATGATGACCGGCCGATGCGCCAGTCCGATTTCGGCACGCTGGTCGAAGCGCTGGATTATGCCGCCCAGGGTCAAAAGGGCTTCAATTTCCACGATGCCCGCGCCGATCTGGTGCGCCCCTATCCCTATGCCGAACTGGCCGCCGATGCCCGCCGCCATGCCATGCACTTCATTGCCGAAGGCGTGCAGCCGGGTGACCGCATCGCCATGATCGCCGAAACCGGCGCGGGATTCGCCGCCGCCTTCTTTGGAGCCGTCTATGCCGGCGCGCTGCCGGTGCCGCTGCCGCTGCCGACCAGCTTTGGCGGCCGCGATGCCTATGTCGATCAGATCCGGGTGCAGCTGAACAGCTGCGATCCGGTGATGGTGCTGTCGCCGCCCGGCCTGTTCCCGATGGTGGCCGAAGCCGCCGCCGGCAAGTGCGCCGCCCATGACTGGAGCCTGTGGTTCACCGCCGATGCCCCGGTCGTCGCCCTGCCGCAGGCAAAGCCGACCGACATCGCCTATCTGCAATACAGCTCGGGTTCCACCCGCTTCCCGCACGGCGTTGCCGTCACGCACGAGGCGCTGCTGGCCAATCTCGCCGGCCATGCCTTCATGATGCATGTCGGCCGGGGTGACCGCGTGGTCAGCTGGCTGCCCTGGTATCACGACATGGGCCTGGTGGGCTGCATGCTCTCGCCGCTGGCGAACCAGCTGTCGGTCGACTATATCGCGACCGAGGATTTCGCCCGCCGGCCGCTGTCCTGGCTCACGCTGATCAGCCGCAACCAGGATGCGACGCTCAGCTATTCGCCCACCTTCGGCTATGACATCTGCGCCCGCCGCATTTCCCATTCGATCCCGGTGGCCGAACGTTATGACCTGTCGCGCTGGCGCGTGGCCGGCAACGGGGCAGACATGATCCGTCCGGAAGTGATGCAGGCCTTTGTCGATGCCTTTGCCCCCGCCGGGTTCAAGGCCAGCGCCTTCCTGCCCAGCTATGGCCTGGCTGAAGCCACCCTGGCCGTGACCATCATGCCGCCGGGTGACGGCATCCAGTGCGACCTGATCGACGAACGCACCCTGTCGGGCGCCGGTGGCGATGCCAAGACCGATCATCGCCTGCCCACCCGCTATCGCGCCATCGTCAACTGCGGCAAGGCCGTGCCCGGCATGGACATCGAGGTGCGTGACGAGGCCGGCCGCGTGCTGCCCGACCGCAAGATCGGCCGCGTCTTCGTGCGCGGCCTGGGCGTGATGGCCGGCTATTTCCGCGATCCGGATGCCACCGCCGCCGCCCTGTCCCCCGAAGGCTGGCTCGACACCGGCGACATGGCCTACATGAAGGATGGTTCCATCTTCATCGTCGGCCGCGCCAAGGACATGATCATAATCAACGGCAAGAATCACTGGCCGCAGGATATCGAATGGGCGATCGAGCAGCTGCCCGGCTTCAAGGCCGGCGACATTGCCGCCTTCTCGATCACCACCCCGTCGGGCGAGGAAGCCCCGGCCGTGCTGGTGCAGTGCCGCACGTCGGACAATGATGAGCGCCTCAAGCTGCGCGACGCGATTCGGACCAAGGTGAAGGCCATCACCGGCATGAGCTGCGTTGTCGAACTGGTGCCGCCGCGCACCCTGCCGCGCACCTCGTCGGGCAAGCTCTCGCGCTCCAAGGCGCGGCTGCAATATCTGTCGGGCGAGATTCAGCCGTTCGAGATTGCGGCGTGACGCGCAGCGCCGCGTGCGCGCGTGCCGCGCGCCGACAGGCGCAAGCGCGGCCAGCGGGGCCGGGCGGCGGCCGCAGCCGCCAACCGGAACCCGTCTGACGTCAGGGCGCGGCTTTGCCGCGACCCGGACCACCTTCGAATTTCATGACCGCTGACCATCCCCCCATCGCCCTCACCGGCGCCACCGGCTTTGTCGGCCGGCGCGTGCTGGCGCTCGCCACCGGCCCGGTGCGCGCGCTCACCCGCCGGCCGCAGCCGCCGCAGCCCGGCGTCGAATGGGTGCTGGGCGATCTCACCGATGCCCACGCCCTGGCCCGGCTGTGCGACGGGGCGGCGGCCGTGCTGCACATTGCCGGGGTGGTGAACGCGCCCGATGCCGCCGGTTTCCACGCCGGCAATGTCACCGGCACCGCCAATATGCTGGCCGCGGCCGCCGGCGTGCCGCGCTTCGTCCATGTCTCCAGCCTGGCCGCACGGGAACCGGGCCTGTCGCTCTATGGCGCGTCCAAGGCGGCGGGCGATGCGCTGGTGCAGCAGCGGCGGGGCGATTGGGTGATCGTGCGCCCGCCCGGCGTCTATGGCCCCGGCGATGCCGAAATGCGCGATCTGTTCGGCCTGGCCCGGCTGGGCCTGGGCCTGGCCCCCGGCGGGCCGGCGGCGCGCATCAGCCTCATCCATGTCGATGATCTGGCCCGCGCCCTGCTGGCCCTGACCAGCGGCGGGCCGTCCGGCGAAATCCTGGAAATCGATGATGGGTCCGGCGGTTACGCCCACGCCGATCACGCCGCCGCCATCGGCCGCGCGCTGGGCCGCTCCCGCGTCCGCATGATCCCCATCGGCAATGGCCTGCTCAATCGCGCCGCCGGCATCGCCACCGCCATCGCCCGGATGCAGGGCCAGTTGCCCAAGCTCAGCCGCGACCGCGCCCGCTATCTGGCCCATCCCGACTGGGTGGCGCGCGGCGGCAACGCGCGCCTCCACCCGCTCTGGCAGCCAAGGATCAGCCTGGATGACGGCATGGCCGACACGGTGCGCGATTACCGCGAACGCGGCTGGCTATAGCCCCAGCAGCGTCTGCGCCAGGAACACCGCGAAGGTGGCGATCAGGCCGCCGATGAACACGCGATAGCCCCAGGCCAGATATTTGTACTTCTTGTGCGCCAGCACCTGGCCCAGCTGATAGACATCATGCGCCATCGCCGCCTGGATCGCCGCGTCATCGCTGTTGGTGCGCTCCAGCCACGCGGTCCACTCTTCTTCACTCAACTGGGTGAAGCCGGCGAAAAACAGCAGGTTGGGCTGCGGTGCCGGCCCCCCGGGCCGGCGCTTGCCGCCGCCGATCGCCGGCAGCACCGCCAGCATGCACAACACCGCGGCCAGCCCAGAACTGGCCGCCAGCACCAGCAGCGCCGGGTTTTGCGCCGCTTCCTTCACCACCAGTGCAAAGATTACCGAATTGACGCCGATGATGATGTTGGCCTTCTGATCGGCCATGGCCGACAGGGTGACATGGTGCGCCTGCATGGTGCGGATCAGGTGGATCGCATTGGGGTGCGACGCCCCCGCCGTCCCGCCGGGACCATGGTCTGCGGCGGCGTCCAGGCTGATGTCGGTCACGTCCCCCATGCGCGGCATGATGGCACCGGATGCGCGGTTCCGCAATTTGGCCATGATGTGAAGGCAAAGGGCCTGCAACACCACAGGATGGAGCCATCATGACTGACCGTGCCGGGGTCTATGCCCGCATCATCGAACTGATCGAGCCGCTGAACACCAAGAAGGTGCCGCTCGCCGAAACCACGACCTTTGCCGGCGACATGGAGATGGACTCGCTCACCGTGATGGATCTGGTCGCCAGCATGGAGGACGAGTGGGACATCATGATCCCCTTGAACATGCTCCCCGATCTGGAAACCATCGGCCAGGTCGCCGATGCGGTCGCCGGCCTGGTGGCCAAGAAGGGCTGACGCCATGACCGTTGATCTTCTCGCCAAATATGATCCGCTGATCGCCGAACATGCCGGCCTGCTGTCGGCCGGGATCCGCGATCCGTTCGGGATCGTGATGGACAAGGTGCTCTCCCCCACCGAAGCCATCATCAAGGGCCAGCACACCATCCTGCTCGGCACCTACAACTATATGGGGATGACCTTCGATCCCGATGTCGTCGCCGCCGGCCAGGCCGCGATCCGCGATTATGGCGCCGGCACCACCGGCAGCCGCGTGCTGAACGGCACCTACCAGACCCACAAGGAGTGCGAGGCGGCGCTGAAGGACTTCTATGGCATGTCCCATGCCATGGTGTTCTCCACCGGCTACCAGGCCAATCTCGGCATGGTCTCCACGCTGGCCGGCAAGGGCGATTTCATCATCCTCGATGCCGACAGCCACGCCTCCATCTATGATGGCTGCAAGATGTCGAATGCCGACATCGTGCGCTTCCGCCACAATGATGCTGCCGATCTGGAAAAGCGGCTGAAGCGCCTGCCCGCCGAAGCCGGCAAGCTGGTGGTGCTGGAAGGCGTCTATTCGATGCTGGGCGACATCGCGCCGCTGCCCGAACTGGTCGCCATCGCCAAGGC
>CAZAWH010000143.1:0-7513 GCA_964488775.1 uncultured Sandarakinorhabdus sp.
ACCTGGTGGCAGATGCCGGTGCCGGGCGGCACCACGCGGAAGTTGCGCAGCGATTTCGAACCCCAGCGCAGGAATTCATACCGCTCCAGGTTGCGGGCATATTCCAGCGCCATATTGTCTTCAAAGGCGGTGGCGTTGCCAAATTCATCCACCATCACACTGTGATCGATCACCAGATCCACCGGCACCAGCGGGTTGATCTTCATCGGATCGCCGCCCAGTTTGGTGATGGCGTCACGCATGGCAGCGAGATCGACCACGCAGGGCACGCCGGTGAAATCCTGCATCAGCACGCGCGCCGGGCGATAGTTGATTTCGTGGGTGGAGGTGCGGGTGGTCTGCCAATCGACGACGGCCTGCACATCAGCGGTGGTGACAGTGCTGCCATCTTCAAACCGCAGCAGATTTTCCAGCAGCACCTTCATCGAATAGGGCAGGCGGGAGACATCGCCCAGCGTGGCGGCCGCAGCGTCCAGGCTGTAATAGGCATAGTGCTTGCCGGCCGCCGTCAGGGTGCGGCGGGTGTTGAGGCTGTCCTGCCCGATGGCGGTCATGTCCGGTCTCCAGCTTGTGCGTGTTTTTTGACAATATGTCGCACCCTTGGTCTAGCCCAGATGGTGCAGCGCGAAAAGCCCGTATGGCCCGCAATTCGTGTCAAAGCCCGCACAGGTTGCGCGGGTAAAAGGCTTCACCGATAAGGGGTCATGGCGTCACCCGAAATCGAAGCGCTCACCCAGGCGCTGGCCCGGCTGCCGGGCCTTGGTCCCCGTTCGGCCCGGCGGGCCGTGCTGCACCTGATCAAGCGGCGGGAGGTGGCGCTGTTCCCGTTGCTGGACGCGTTGCAGGCCGTTGCCGCCAATCTGGTCGTCTGTTCCACCTGCGGCAATGTTGAAACCAGTGACCCGTGCGCCATCTGCCGCGACCCCCGCCGCGATGCCGGGCTGCTGTGCGTGGTGGCCGATGTTGCCGATCTGTGGGCGCTGGATGGCAAGCATCTGTTTTCCGGTCGCTATCATGTGCTGGGCGGCCGGCTTTCCGCGCTGGATGGCATCGGGCCGGAGGATCTGGCCATCCCGGCGTTGGTGGCCCGGGCCAGTGACGGGCTGGTGCGTGAGGTGGTGCTGGCGCTGTCGGCCACGATGGAGGGGCAGGCGACCATGCACTATGTTGCCGACGCGCTGCGCCCCACCGGCGTGAAGGTCAGCCAATTGGCCCAGGGCCTGCCGATGGGCGGCGAGCTGGATTATCTGGACGAAGGCACGCTGGCGCTGGCGCTGAACGCCCGGCGGCCGGTGGGATAGATCCTCCCCAAGCTTGTTTGGGGAGGTGGCAGCCGAAGGCTGACGGAGGGGCGCTGGCTTCACCCACCCCTCCACCACGCTGCGCGCGGTCCCCCTCCCCAAACAAGTTTGGGGAGGACCACTCCTTACAGCTTCACCACCATCTTGCCGGTGTTCTTGCCTTCAAACAGGCCGATGAAGGCGGCGGGCGCATTTTCGATCCCTTCCATCACCGTGTCCTGCCACTGCAACTGGCCGGAAGCGATCCAGCCGCCCACTTCGGCGGCAAATTCGGCCTGCAGGCCCTGGAATTCGATCACGATGAAGCCGCGCATGGTCAGCGATTTGCCCACCACCTGGATGATGTTGCGCGGGCCGGGCGTCGGCTCGGTGTCGTTATAGCTGGCGATCATGCCGCATTCGACCAGGCGGGCGAACGGCCGGGCCACTTCGATGGCCACTTCCAGATGTTCGCCGCCGACATTGTCGAAATAGACGTCGATGCCCTTGGGTGCGGCGGCCTGCACGGCGGCCAGCAGGTTGCCGCAGGTCCGATAGTTGATGACATGATCGATGCCGAGGCCGCGCAGCCAATCGCATTTTTCATCGCTGCCGGCGCTGGCCACCACGGTGCAGCCCTTCAGTTTGGCGACCTGGGCCACGATGCTGCCCACGGCGCCGGCCGCACCCGAAACGAACACCGTGTCACCCGGCTTGGGCTTGCCGATCTGGGTGAGGCCGGCCCAGGCGGTGAGACCGGGCATGCCCAGCACGCCCAGGAACGCCTGCAACGGGACGCCGGCTGGCACATCAAGTTTCTGCACCGCGCCGGCCGGGGCCACGAACGCCTCCCGCCAACCAAACATGGAGGAGACGACATCACCGACCTTCAGCGCATCACTGTTGCTGGCCGTCACCACCCCGATGGCGCCGCCCTGCAGCGCCTCACCGATCGCAAAGGGCGGAACATAGGACGGCCGGTCATACATGCGGCCCCGCATATAGGGATCGACCGACATCCATTTGTTTTCCACCAGCACCTCGCCGGGGCCGGGGGCCGGCAGCTCCCGGCTGGCCAGCTCGAAATTGGCAGCGGCGGGCACGCCGACCGGGCGGCTGGCAAGGCGGATTTCGCGCGACATGGTCATTGGGCAAAGCTCCTTCAAAGCCAAAGCCTAGCGGACCTGCCCACCCCTGGCCCCTCCCGCAAGCGGGAGGGGAAGGATCATATCTCCACTTGCGATCCCAGTTCGACCACACGGTTGGTCGGCAGCTTGAAGAAGTCCATCGCGCTTTCGGCGTTGCGCATCATCCAGGCGAACAGATGCTCGCGCCAGATCGCCATGCCGGGCTTGTCGCTGGCCAGCAGGGTCTGGCGCGACAGGAAGAAGCTGGTTTCCATCATCTTCAGCCGCGGACCGCAGTTTTCGACCTTCTTCAGCACGGCCGGAATGTCGATTTCCTGCATGAAGCCATAACGGATGAGGATGCGATAGAAGCCGCCGCCCAGTTCGCGCACGCCGATCCGGTCCTCGTCCGACACGAACGGCACTTCGTCGATCACCACCGTCAGGATCATGATCCGTTCGTGCAGCACCTTGTTGTGTTTCAGATTGTGCAGCAGCGCCTGCGGCACCCCCACGGGCGAGGTGGTCATGAACACCGCGGTGCCGGGCACGCGGGTGGCGGCGCTGGCGGCCGATTTGATGAACACATCCATCGGCATGGACGAATCGCGCAGCCGTTCCTGCATCAGCGACCGGCCGCGCGACCAGGTGGTGAGCCCGGTGAAGCCAATGAGGCCAATGACCAGCGGGAACCAGCCGCCATCCGGCACCTTGGTGAGGTTGGAGGCGAAATAGGCGAAATCCACCGCCAGGAAGATGGCGAGCAGCGGCGCGGCCCACCACGCCGGCCAGCGCCAGATGGTGAGCACCAGCACGCCCACCAGCACCGTGTCGATCAACATGGTGCCGGTGACCGCGATGCCATAGGCCGCCGCCAGGTTGGAAGAGGACTGGAAGCCCAGCACCAGGAACATCACCAGCACCAGCAGGGTCCAGTTCACCGCCGGGATATAGATCTGGCCAAAGGCCGAGGCGGAGGTGTGGACAATCTTCATCCGCGGCAGGAAGCCGAGCTGGATGGCCTGCTGTGTCACGGAAAAGGCACCCGAGATCACCGCCTGGCTGGCGATGATGGTGGCCAGCGTGGCCAGCACCACCAGCGGCAGCCGCGCCCATTCCGGCGCCATCAGGAAGAACGGGTTGGCCACCGCTTCGGGATGGGCGGTCAGCAGCGCGCCCTGGCCCAGATAGTTGATCATCAAGGCCGGCAGCACCAGCGCGAACCAGGCCAGCCGAATCGGGTTGCGGCCGAAATGCCCCATGTCGGCATAGAGCGCCTCTGCCCCCGTGACCGACAGCACGACACTGCCCAGCGCCAGGAACGCCGCCAGCGGCATCGCGGCGATGAACTTGAAGGCAAAGATCGGATTGAGCGCGTGGAGAATGGCCGGGTTGGCCAGGATGTTGACCACGCCCAGCACCGCCAGCGTGGCGAAATAGACCAGCACGATCGGGCCAAAGATGGCACCCACCCGGGCGGTGCCGCGGCTTTGCAGCAGGAACAGCGCCAGCAGGATGGCGATGGCGATCGGCAGCACCAGCGGCGCCATGCGCGCTTCCACCACGGTGATGCCTTCCACCGCCGACAGCACCGACATCGCCGGCGTGATGATCGCATCGCCAAAGAACAGCGCCGTGGCCATGACCCCCAGCAGCACCAGCTGCGCCGATCGCGTATCCCCCGGCGACAGGCGCGAGATCAGCGCGATCAGCGCCAGCGATCCGCCTTCGCCGCGGTTGTCCGCCCGCATGATGACGGAGACATATTTCACCGTCACCACCAGCATCATCGTCCAGAAGATCAGCGAGATGACGCCATAGATCGAGGTTGGATCAAGGGCGAGCGGGTGGTGGCCCGCAAAGGTTTCCTTGAATGCGTAAAGCGGGCTTGTGCCGATATCGCCAAACACCACACCAACGGCGCCCAGCGCCAGCTTCAGCAGCGATTGGTTGTGGCCGTGGTGATCAGCATGAGCGGACGCATCCGGTGACGCACCCTGGTTTGACATGCAAAAATGTCCACCCGTTGAACAGGCGGCGGCGATTAGCATGGCTCTGCCAATGCTGCAATGCGGCAGCCGCTGGCCCCAGCCATGCCAAACCGCTATGGCTGGCGGGGAAGGAGAGGCGCCATGCGCATCGGTTTTCTGCTCTATGACCAGCTCACCCAGCTGGACATGACCGGCCCGGCCCAGGTGTTGAGCCGCATGCCGGGCGCGCAGGTCGACTATGTCGCCAAGACGCTGGACCCGGTGATGAGCGATTGCCGGCTGGCGCTGATGCCGACCGCAACCCTGGCTGATGTCGGGCAGCTCGACCTGCTGTGCGTGCCCGGCGGCTATGGCTGTTCCGCCGCAATGAATGATGCCGAGATCCTGGCCTGGCTGCGCGCCCAGGCGCCGGGGCTGCAATGGCTCACCAGCGTCTGCACCGGATCGTTGATCCTCGCTGCCGCCGGGTTGCTCAAGGGGCGCAAGGCCGGCTGCCACTGGGCCTGGGGCCAGTATCTGCCGCTGTTCGGGGCGCACTGGGTGGAGCAGCGCACCGTGTTCGACGGCAACATCATCACGGCCGGCGGCGTCACCAGCGGCATTGATTTTGCCTTTCGCGTTGTCGCGCATCTCCACGGCGAGGATGTGGCCGCGACCATCCGGCTGGCCCTCGAATATGATCCCGAAAGTCACGCCGGCGGCACCCCGGCCAGTGCCCGGCCTGACATCCTGGCGCCGCTGAAGACCATGATTGCCGAGCGGCTGAGCCACCGTGACGCCGAAATGCGGGCCGCCGCCGCCCGCCTGCAAGGAGAATGACCATGAACCGCCTGTTGCCACTGCTCGCCCTGCCGATGGTCGCTGTCGCCGCCGCCCCGGCCCTGGCCGTGCCCACCCCGGTGACGGTGCGGGTGATCAGCCAGGGCGCCAAGTTCATCGGCACCGGCATGGGCGGGGTTGACGTCGAATTGACCGACGCCGCCACCGGCGCCCCGCTGGCCAAGGGACGCATCGAGGGCGGCACCGGCGACACCGCCAGGATCATGCCCGGTGCCCCCCGCGGCACGCCCCAGGCCGATGACAAGACCGCGAAATTCGATGCGGTGATCGACATCAAGGAACCGCGGGCGGTGCTGGTCACGGTCAAGGGGCCGTTCAAGCCGGCCGGGGTGGCGGTCACGGCCAGTGCCACCCACTGGCTGATCCCCGGCCAGCCGGTGGCGGGTGACGGCTGGGTGCTGGAACTGCGCGGCCTGGCGCTGACGGCGCGGCGCGAAGGTGGGCAGGTGGTGGCCGATGTGTCGATGCTGTGCGGTTGCCCGATCGCGCCCGGCACCTTGTGGGATGAAAGCCGTTTCCGGGTGAACGCCTGGGTGGGCGGCAATGCCGTGCCGATGAAGTGGGCCGGGCAGACCGGGCGGTTCGCCGCTGCAGTGCCGGCGGGGGCCAGTTGGGTGACGGCGATGGACACGCTTTCGGGCGCCACCAGCGCCGCGCAGATCAGCCCCTGAGTTTGAGCGCCCGGGCCGCCACGGGGACGCCAGCCAGTGAAATCAGGGCGTCGGCGATCAAAAGCCGGCGCATCTCGCCAGCCAGTGCCGCACCATCTTCGTAGGCGATATCCCAGGCGATGAACGACCAAAGGGCAAGCGCCCCATAGGCCAGCGCCAACCCAGCGAGCCACCCGTCCCGCGTCGCCCGCCAGCGCATCGCCACCACAATCGCCGCCGGCACGAAGACAAACAGGTACATGAATTCGGTGATCGCCACCGATTGCAGGCGCTGCGGCCCGGGCAGATCGGCCGGCCAATCCCGCATGGCGTGGGCCAGCCAGGCATAAAGGCCCGCCAGGGCGATTTCGGCGGCCATCCACAGGCGCAGCAGGGCATCGGGCACGGAGGGGCGCGGGTGCGGCATGGGGTTGGCATAGCGCGACAGCCCGCCCGGCGCGAGGCTTGAAGGCCGGCGCGCTGCACCCATCTGTGCTACCATCCTGCATCCAAAGGAGCCGACTCATGGCCAATCCGCTTGCCCGCCTTGCCGTTCGTGCCGCTGCTGCCGCGGCCAGCCGCCAGATTGCCGCCCGGGTGAAGGGCGCCGATCTCGGCCCCATCGGCAATGTTGCCGCCGTGGCCCTGCCGTTCGCGCTGCGCCGCGTGTCGCCGCTGGGCCTCGCCGCGATGGCGGTCGGGGCCTGGGGCGTGGGGCAACTGGCCCGGTCGGCCCCGGTCGCCGCCGCGCCGGTGGTGCAGCCCAAGCCGGCCCGCGCCCCCATTGTCACGCCGCCGCCGATTGCCTGGGCAACTGCGCCCGACGTCTATTGATTGCGCGCCTCCCGCCGGCCGGCTAATCACGGCAGCAATTTGGGGAGGATGAAGATGCTGCGTTTCGTTTCGCTGTTGGCCCTTTCGGCGGCACTGGCGCTGCCGGCTGCGGCCCAGACCGCCGACAAGCCGGCCGAGAAGGCCGAAAGCGCCATCCCCGCCCCCAACCGCGTCGTCGCCAAGCGCAGCGGCACTTTTGGCGGCGTCAAGATGAACTACACGGCGATTGCCGGCGAAACCTTCCTGAAGGACAAGGACGGCAAGCCCACCGCCGCGATCTTTTCCACCACCTATCTGAAGGACAATCCCGAGCCGAACCGCCCGGTGTTCTTCCTGTTCAACGGCGGCCCCGGCTCGGGCTCGCTGTGGCTGCACATGGGTGCCTTTGGCCCGAAGCGGGTGAACATCCCCGATGCCAAGGATGATGGCGCCCCGCCCTATGACATCAGCGACAACCCCGAATCGCTGCTCGATGTCGCCGATCTGGTGTTCATCGATCCGGTTGGCACCGGCTGGAGCCATGCCCTGGGCAAGACCGATCCCAAGGAATTCTGGGGCGTCAACAGCGATGCGCGCTCGGTCGCCGAGTTCATCCGGCTGTGGCTGAACGAGCACAACCGCTGGAACGCGCCCAAGTTCCTGGGCGGCGAATCCTATGGCACCACCCGTTCCGCCGCCGTCGCCCATGAACTCAACAAGGGCTATAATGATGTGGCGTTGAACGGCGTCGTCCTGATTTCCGCCATCCTCGATTTCGGGCTGGAGGCCGAGGATGAAGGCAACGAGATGCA
>CAZAWH010000144.1:0-7486 GCA_964488775.1 uncultured Sandarakinorhabdus sp.
CCAGCGCAATGATCAGGCGATATTTGTCGTCCCAATCGTCGAAGGCTTCGAATTCCGCCTCGACATCATCGAAAGTGGTGATGGTCATGGCCGCAGCCCTTGGGGGCTGGCACGGGCTGCGGTCAAGTCAGATATCAACGCCCGCGGCGATGGCTTCCAGCTTGCGGATGCGTTCCTTGAGGTCGGCCAGATCGATGCGCTGGCCGATGGCCGGCAGATCGGGGTTGCTGGCGGCCGGGCGGGCTTCCAGTTCGCGGGTCTTCAGCTTGAGCCAGCCGGACCAGGCCCAGGCGGCCAGGCTGCCGATCATCGCGAGCCCGATGAGCGAGGCGGTCGACAGGATCATCAGGCTGTCAGCGGGAGGCACTGATGGGGGCATCTTCAGTCTCCTTGGTTTGGCGTTGGTGGTCGGGGCTTATTTGTCTTTGAGGGATTCGATTTCGTCGGCCAGGCGCTTGGCCGGATCGGTGGCCAGGCGTTCCAGCACCCGGATGCGATCGTTCAGGCGGGCGACTTCGGCCTGCAGGCGCAGGTTCTCGGCCGTGTCGCCGCCCTGGTTGCCGTCGGCCAGCGTGGTGCGGCGGCGGTTGGCGCGATCACCCATGCGGCCTGACAGAACCTTGCCGATGGTGACAATCGCCACGATCATCACCACCATCTCGAATGGATTCATTGTTGGTCCCTCCCATCACCGGCCGGGGGCGGGCCGGCGGTCATCAGTTCAATTGTTTGGTGGCAAGGCTGTCGATTTCGGCGGCCAGCCGGCTGGGTTGATCGGTGGCGATGCGTTCCAGCACGGCCATGCGGTCCTTCAGGCTGCCCAGTTCGGCGCGCAGCTGGGCGTTTTCCTGGGAGATGAGCTTGATGCGCTCCATCGCCTCGCCGCCGCCATTGGGGTGCAGCGGCTTGCCCCAGCTGCTTTCGAGCGGATAGCCGTTCTTGATCTTGAGCCAGGTGGTGATCACCCAGCCGACCACGCCGGCAAAGCCGACGCCGCCGATGACGGGGGCGAATTCATTGGCGAAGATCGAAAAGGTCTGGGGGTCGACGGCCATGGGAGAAAGCCTTTCAGTTCAATTTCTTGGGTTCGTCGCGCAACGCCTCGATCTGGACGGCCAGACCTTCGTTGCGATCGGTGACGATGCGGTTCAACACGGCCACCCGTTCCTCCAGCACCGCGATGCGGTTGGCATATTGGGCGGCCTGTTCGGCGGTCTGGGTCGCGGTGAGTTCGAGCTGGCGTTCCTTCAGCTTCAGCCATTTCGAAAACACGCCGGCCAGGATGGCGATGATGGGGATGGACACCCCCAGGATCGGGATGAGCAGCGGCGACATCAGCGCAGGCCTTCGATTTCGGCGGTCAGCCGGGCCGGCGCATCGGTGGCGATGCGTTCCAGCACCTGCAAGCGATCCTCCAGCGTGCGGACATGCGCCTTCAGCTCGCTGTTTTCCGACCGCAGCGCCGCTGTCTCGCCGGTGGCCACCGCAGGGGTGGTGCCGGCGCCGCGCAGGGCGGCCCGCAACTGGCGCAGCCAGAAGGGAAAGCCGATGATCAGCATCCCGGTCAGGCTCCAGCCCAGGATATATTTCTGCGGATCGGTCATGATCCCGGCCCCTTCAGCGCAGCTTTTCGATTTCGTCCGCCAGCTGGCGGCTTTCGCTGGTCAGGTGGAATTCCAGGTCGCGCAGGCGGCGATCGGCATCGCGGAACTGGGCGTTGACATCGCGCAGCGTGCGCTTGGGCTGCACGCGCACATCGCGCCAGAATTCCACCCGTTCCGGCGCCTCTTCATAGAGCGCCGTGGGCTTCTGGTTGGCGATCCAGCCGATGACCAGATAGGCCAGCACGGTGGAGCCGCCGCCGGCGATGGTGCCAAGCGCGAAGCCGATGCGGACAAGCGTGACATCCCAGCCGAAATAATCGGCGATGCCGGCGCACACGCCCATGATCTTGCCGTTGCGCTTGTCGAGATAGAAGCGGGTGCGGCTGTCAGACATTGCAGTGATCCCTGTTGGCCAGGGCCGGAGACGAGGCCGGCCCGGCAGATGATGGGTTCAATAGGTGGAGGGGGCGATCAGGCCGATGAGCAGGTAGATCAGAATGGGCGAACCCACGCCGAACACCGCAGCGGCGACAAAGGCGACGCGCACCAGGCTGACATCCCAGCCCATGTAGTTGGCGATCCCGGCGCAGACGCCCATGATCTTGCCTTCGGACTTGCGGACGAGGAATTGGCGGCTCATGTCATTGGCCTCCTTCGGGGCCGGGTTCAGCGCAGTTGCCGGCGCTGTTCGGACAGATCGGTGATGCGATTGTCTTTCCAGTTGGGATTGTCGGCGGCGACGATGCGCTCCACGGTTTCGATGCGCTGATCCAGCCGGCGGGCGAGATCGTGCAGTTCATCGAGCAGGGCTTCGTCCTGGCGGCTGATCCCGGTCTGGCTTTTCCACTTGGTGAGATAGTGCAGCACCAGGCCGGGCAGGCCGATGAACAACATGCCGACAATGGCGATCGGAACGATGACGTCTTCCATGGCGATCAACCTTCCGACCGGCCGAGACGCGCCTTCATGGCGGCGAGCTCGGCATCCACTTCATCATTGCCCTGAAGGGCGGCGAATTCATCGGCCAGGCTGCGGGTGCCGCCGGGGCCGGCGAGGCCCAGGGCATCGGCGCGGCCTTCGGCCATGTCGGCGCGGCGTTCCAGCACCTCGAACCGGCTGAAGGCTTCCTCCACGCGGGGGCCGCGGATCATGTCGCGCAGCTTGGAGCGCTGGGTGGCGCTTTCGATGCGGTTCAACAGGGCGTTCTGCCGGCTGCGGGCTTCGCGCAGCTTGCTTTCCAGCTTGGCGATGTCGGCCTCGTTCAGGGCGAGGGTCTCGTTCAGCAGGTCAACCTCGGCCTGGGTGGTGTCGATGAAGGCCTTGGCCTTGTTCTTTTCGACGAGCGCGGCCTTGGCCAGATCCTCGCGGCCCTTCGAAAGGGCGAGTTCGGCCTTGTCCTGCCAATCCTGCACGGCCTGTTCGGCCTTGATGATGGCGCGCTTCATTTCCTTCTGGTCGGCGATGGTCCGGGCCGCGGACGCGCGCACCTCCACCAGCGTTTCCTCCATCTCCATGATGATCATGCGGATCATCTTGGCCGGGTCTTCGGCCCGGTCGAGAAGGTCGGTCACGTTGGCAGCGATGATATCGCGGGTTCGCGAGAAAATGCCCATCGGTCGAATCTCCAGAAACTCAAACGTCGTCGTGGTCGGGGCAGCGATGGCGGTGGCCGGGGCCGGTTCCGGATGAAGGGGGCGGATCATCGGTACCAGGCTCCCGGCCACCGTATCGGGGCTCACGCCACGATATCGCTGTTCGCGGCCGGCGTCACCATGGCAGGGCCGGTGGCGGCGGCGATGAAGGTGGTGCCGATCAGCAGAGCGGCAAACAGGGCCGTGATGGTGCGGCCGATCTGGGTGAAGTTGGTGGTCATCGTCATTCTCCGTTGCATCTGGTGGGCGGCGGGGGGTGCCGCTCATGCCAGATGTATTGCATGGGGCGTGCCAACTGGCCGTTCTGATGCAACATGTTGAAAATGAAGCGGAAAAAATTCAAACGCGAAATTGTTTGGCGAATGGCTTGCCAAATATTGGGAAAAATGGCCAATTCATCGCATGGCCGCACCCGCCCAGATGATTGGCTCCTCGTTCAGCTTCCTCGACGCGGTCGAGCAGGCGTCGGCGGCGGCGGCCCTGAACCGGCCGGTGCTGGTGATTGGCGAGCGTGGCACCGGCAAGGAATTGATCGCTGATCGACTCCACCGTCTGTCGCCCCGCTGGTCGCAGCCGCTGGTCTCCCTCAATTGCGCGGCCCTGCCGGAAAATCTGATCGACGCCGAATTGTTCGGGTATGAACCCGGCGCCTTCACCGGGGCGCAGCGGGCGCGCGCCGGGCGGTTCGAGGATGCCGATGGCGGCACGCTGTTCCTCGACGAGATCGGCACGCTGTCGTCCCAGGCGCAGGAACGGCTGCTGCGCGTGGTGGAATATGGCGAACTGTCCCGGCTGGGATCGAACAAGACGGTGAAGGTGGATGTGCGCCTGGTGGGCGCCACCAACGAGGATCTGCCGGCGCTGGTGGCGCGCGGCCGGTTCCGCGCCGACCTGCTCGACCGGTTGAGTTTCGAGGTCATCACCCTGCCGCCCTTGCGCGAACGGGCGGAGGATATCGAACTGCTCGCCACCCATTTCGCCCGGCGCATGGCGGCGGAACTGAGCTGGCCGCGCTTTCCCGGCTTTTCGCCCCGCGTGCTGGAACAGCTGCAAGGCTGGCACTGGCCCGGCAATGTGCGCGAATTGAAGAATGTGGTGGAGCGCGCGCTCTATCGCTGGGGCGATGCCGAGCGGCCGGTGGGGCAGCTGGTGATCGACCCGTTCGAATCGCCGTGGCGGCCGGCAGCGATGCCCGGCAGCGCGGCGGCCGCCGCAGCACCTGCGGCGGTGGCGACGCCGGCCACCGCCGCACCGGTGGCTGCGCCCGCCGAGGCGGTGCATGATCTGCGCGCGGCGGTGCTGGCCTATGAGAAGCAGTTGCTGGAAGCCGCGCTGGAGCGCAACCGCCACAACCAGCGGCGGACGGCGGCGGCGCTGGGCCTGAGTTATGACCAGTTGCGCCATGCCCTGAAGCGACATGGGCTGATGGGGGAGTGAATTTTCCCACCCCCAGCCCCTCCCGCAAGCGGGAGGGGAGCCAAGCGCTCAATCCAGCTTGAGGCCGTGCCGGGTCAGCAGCGGGGTCTGGGCGATGGTGAAAGCGAAGATGGCAACCGTGACGCCCCAGACCTTGAAGCTGAGCCAATCATCATAGGACAGGAAGCGCCGGACGGCTTCGTTGGCGGCGAGCAGGGTGAGGAAGAACAGCGCCCAGTTGCGGGTGAGCAGGCGCCAGCCGCGATCCGTCAGGCCGGGCAGCGCATCGCCCATCACCAGTTGCAGGGTGGGCCGGCCGGTGAGCAGGCCGCCGAACAGCAGGCCGGCGAACACGCCATAGATGATGCTGGGCTTCAGCTGGATGAACGCCTTGTCCTGCAGCCAGATGGTCAGGCCGCCAAACAGCACGACGATCACCGTGGTGAAGATCATCGCCGGCGGCAGATGGCGGGTTTTCGCCCAGTGCCACAGCGCGGCCACCAGGCTGGCGATGATGAACACCCCGGTGCCGATCATCGCGCTTGCCATGTCGGCATCGCGCAGGGCCGGCAGCTGCCCCCGTTCAAACAGCGCCTTGCCGGCCTTGCTGGCGGCAAAGAACAGCAGCAACGGGCCGAAATTCACGGCCAGATTGCTGGTGGCGGACAGTTGCGGGCGATCTTTGGGGGGCATGGCCGCGCCATAGCCGGATTCGCCGGGCTTCGCCAGTTGCCGGCGGCTTGGGGGGCGGTTAAGCCGGGCTTTGTGAGCGAAGCGCTGGACATCGTGGATCTGGCCTGCCGGCGGGGCGGGCGGATGTTGTTTGAAGGGCTTTCGGCGCGGGTGGCGCCGGGGGGCGCCCTGATGCTGGTGGGGCCCAACGGCACCGGAAAATCCTCGCTGCTGCGGCTGCTGGCCGGGCTGTTGCCGGCGGCGGCCGGCCGTGTGGCCTTTGCCGGCCGCCGCGCCTTTGCCGGGCACGAGGTGGCGTTGAAGCCGCGCCAGACCCTGGGGGCGGAGCTGGCGCACTGGGCGCGGCTGGATGGCGGCCTGGCGCGGCTGCCGCCGGCGCTTGACGCGATGAACCTGGCCGGGCTTGTCGATGTGCCCTGTCGCATGTTGTCATCGGGGCAGAAACGCCGGGCGGCGATTGCCCGGGTGATCGCCACCGGGGCCGATCTGTGGCTGCTGGACGAACCGACGGCGGGGCTGGATGCGGCGTCGGCCGGGTTGCTGGCGCGGGCGATGGCGGCGCACCGGGCGGCGGGCGGCATCGTGGTGGCCGCCGTGCATGGCGATATCGGCCTGGATGGTGCCGCCACCCTGAGGCTGGGCGGATGATCTGGGCGCTGTTCCGCCGCGATGTCGGGATGATCGCGCGGTCGCCGGCGATCTGGCTGCCGGTGATGTTCTTCGTGCTGGTTGCCGCGCTGTTTCCCTTTGCGGTGGGGCCGGATGCCCGGCTTTTGGCGCGCATCGCGCCGGGGATCATCTGGGTGGCGGCACTGCTCGCCAGCCTGTTGCCGGTGGAAACCCTGCTGGCCCCCGATCAGGAGGACGGCACGATCGACCAGCTGATCGCGCGCGGCATCGCGCTGGAGCTGGTGTGCGCCGCCCGCATTGCCGCGCACTGGCTGGGCTTTGCCGTGCCGTTGCTGGCGGCGTTGCCGGTGGCCGGCGTGCTGCTGGGCCTGGATGCGGCGACGGGCCTGCGGCTGGGGCTGGCGCTGCTGCTCGGCACGCCGGCGCTGGCCAGCCTGGCGGTGGTGGCGGCCGCGCTGACGGCGGGGTTGAAGGGCGGCGGCGCGCTGGCCGGCCTGATCGTGCTGCCGCTGGCGTTGCCGGTGCTGATCTTTGGGGTGGGCAGTGATGTGGCCGGCGCGTTCCGCCTGCTGGGCGCGGCCAGCCTGGTGGCGCTGGCGGTGGGGCCGTTTGCGGCGGCGGCGGCGTTGAAACCGGAATGACGCCGGTTCATTGCCGGTCAAGATGACATTGTGTTAATGGAAGGCGAACCTGTTCCGGAGGAGCCCTTGCCATGCGTCTTGTGCCTGTTGCCAGCCTGATCGGCGCCGCCCTGTTGACCGCCGCCTGCGGTGGCGGCGACAAATCGGCCGAAGCGCCGGCCATCCAGGAACCGGCCAACCCGAATGCGACCTTCACCGATGTCGCCCCGGTGCCGCCGCCGGCCGAAGCCGCGCCGCCGGCCATGCCTTCGGGCGCGGCGGCGATCGTGCCGGCCGCCGGTGCCAGCTATGCCAGCCTGACCGGTGATGCCGCCAAGGGCGAAAAAATCTTTGCCCAGTGCAAGGCCTGCCATGTCGCGGAGCCGGGCGTGAACCGCGTGGGCCCGTCGCTGCACGGCGTGGTCGGCCGCACCGCCGGCAGCATCGCCGGCTTCAATTACAGCAAGGCCAACAAGGGCAGCGGCGTGACCTGGACCGAGGAGGTGCTGTTCACCTATCTCGAGGCGCCGCAGAAGTTCATGCCCGGCACGCGCATGGCCTTTGCCGGCCTGAAGAAGCCGCAGGACCGTGCGGATGTGATCGCCTATCTGAAGACCAGGGCCTGATCCCGCCGGCCGGCCTTGTCGGTGTCGGTGGATAGCGCCAGGCGCTATCCGCACACCCGACGGCGGCTAGAACGGCCCGTTCAGCTCCACGATGGCGCGGTTGAGCATGGCGGCGAAGCTGACCCAGGCCCAATAGGGCAGGAGCAGGGCGGCGGCCGTGCGCGAGAAGCGCCAGAGCACGAAGCACAATATGCCGATGCTGCTCCACAGCACGCCCACTTCCAGGGCGGCATAATCCGGCCGGT
>CAZAWH010000145.1:0-7450 GCA_964488775.1 uncultured Sandarakinorhabdus sp.
AGCGCGGCTGGCCAAAGAAGGTCAGGAACACCAGCCGCCACGAATAGAAGCTGGTGAGCAGCGCCACGATGGCGCCGACGAAGAAGGCGAACATGCCGTGGCTGGTGCCGCTGGCGAACGCCGCTTCCAAAATGGCATCCTTGGAATAATAGCCGGCGGTGAAGAAGAAGCCGGTCAGCGCCAGCGTGCCGATCGTCATCATCCAGAAGGTGATGGGAATGTGGCGACGCAGGCCGCCATAGAAGCGCATGTCCTGCTCGTGATGCATGGCGTGGATCACCGAGCCGGCGCCCAGGAACAGCAGCGCCTTGAAGAAGGCGTGGGTGAACAGGTGGAACATCGCCGCGCCATAGGCCCCGGCGCCGGCGGCAAAGAACATGTAACCGAGCTGCGAGCAGGTGGAATAGGCGATCACCCGCTTGATGTCGTTCTGCACCATGCCCACCGTGGCGGCGAACAGCGCGGTGCAGGCGCCCAGCACGCAGACCACGGCCTGCGCCGTGTCACTGGCTTCGAACATCGGCGACAGGCGGCACACCATGAAGACGCCGGCCGTCACCATGGTGGCGGCGTGGATCAGGGCCGAAACCGGCGTCGGGCCTTCCATCGCATCGGGCAGCCAGGTGTGCAGGCCGAGCTGGGCCGACTTGCCACAGGCGCCGACGAACAGCAGCAGGCACAGGCAGGTCATCACATCGACCTGCCCGCCCAGGAAGCTGAACGTCTGGCCGCTGTGCTGCGGCACGGCGGCCAGGATGGCATCGATGGAGACGGTGCCAAACACCATGAAGGTGGCGAAGATGCCGAGCGAAAAGCCGAAATCACCGACCCGGTTGACCACGAAGGCCTTGATCGCAGCGGCATTGGCCGACGGCTTGGTGTACCAGAAACCGATCAGCAGATAGGAGGCGAGGCCGACGCCTTCCCAGCCGAAGAACATCTGCACCAGATTGTCCGCCGTCACCAGCATCAGCATGGCAAAGGTGAACAGCGACAGATAGGCAAAGAAGCGGCTCTGCGACGGGTCCTCCGCCATATAGCCCCAGCTGTAGAGATGAACGAGGGCCGACACGCTGGTTACCACCACCAGCATCACGGCGGTCAGCGTATCGACCTTCAGCGCCCATTGCACCGACAGCGCGCCGCTTTCGATCCAGTCCAGCACCGGCACAACGCTCGCCTCGGCCCCGTTCAGCCAGAAGCCGACGAACGTCACCCAGGCCAGCGCGGCCGAAACAAACAGGCCGCCGGTGGTCAGCGCCTTGGCGGCGGTGTGGCCGATGACACGGCCGCCCAGGCCCGCGACAAGCGCGGTCAACAGCGGCAGGAAGACAAGCAGGGTGATCACGCTCATCCCTTCATCAGATCGGCTTGATCCACCGCCACCGTGCCCCGGTTGCGGAAATAGATCACCAGGATGGCCAGACCGATGGCCGCTTCCCCGGCCGCCACGGTCAGCACGAACATCGCGAAGATCTGGCCATGCACCTGGTGCAGATAGGCCGAGAAGGCGACGAGGTTGATGTTGACGCTGAGGAGGATCAGTTCGAGCGCCATCAGGATGATGATGATGTTGCGACGGTTGAGGAAAATCCCGAACACGCCCAGCACGAACAGCGCGGCCGAGACCGCCAGATAGTGGGTGAGCCCGATCACAGTTCCACCCCCTGGCCCACAGCCGCCTTGCCCACCGCGACAGTGCCGCCCGGCGTGCGCGCATTCTGGGCCGCGATGCTCTGCTTCCTGATGCCCACACGGCGACGGTGGGTCAGCACGATGGCGCCGACCATGGCGGCGAGCAGGATCAGGCCCGACATGGAAAAGACGAAGAAATAACGGGTGTAAAGCTGGCTGCCGATCCACTGGGTGTTGGTCATCCCCGGCGGCGGCCCAGCCAGCGCGTCGTGCACGATGACGCCTTGGGCCCCGGTCCAGCCACTGGCGACCAGCAGCACCTCGGCCAGGATCACCCCCGACACGGCGAGGCCCAGCGGCAGATTCTGCAAGGCGCCGCGCTGCAAGGCCTTGAAATCAATGTCGAGCATCATGACGACAAACAGGAACAGCACCGCGACCGCGCCGACATAGACGATGACCAGCAGCATCGCGAGAAACTCGGCGCCCAACAGGATGAACAGGCCGGCCGCGTTGAAGAAGGCCAGGATCAGCCACAGCACCGAATGCACCGGGTTCCTCGCGGTGATCACCATCAGGCCGCTGGTGAGCAGCAGCCCGGCAAACAGATAGAAGGCAAAGGCGGCCATCAGCGATACTCCGCGTCGGCCGCGATGTTGGCGGCGATGGCGCGTTCCCACTTCTCGCCGTTCGCCAGCAGCTTGTCCTTGGTGTAGATCAGCTCCTCGCGCGTCTCGACCGAGAATTCGAAGTTCGGCGTTTCCACGATGGCATCCACCGGGCAGGCCTCCTGGCACAGGCCGCAATAGATGCACTTGGTCATGTCGATGTCATAGCGGGTGGTGCGGCGGCTGCCGTCGGCGCGCGGTTCGGCCTCGATGGTGATGGCCTGGGCCGGGCACACGGCTTCGCACAGCTTGCAGGCAATGCAGCGTTCTTCGCCATTGGGATAGCGGCGCAGCGCATGCTCGCCGCGGAAACGAGGGGACACCGGGCCCTTTTCATAGGGATAGTTCAGCGTCGCCTTGGGCCGGAACACATAGCGCAGCGTCAGCCACAGGCCGGAGACAAATTCCAGCAGCAGCAGCGACTTGGCGGAGCGGAGCAGCGCGGTCATCACATCACTCCCGGCGCGGCGGCGAAATGGCCGGTGAACATCAGCCAGCCCGACACCACCACCACCCAGAACAGGCTCAGCGGCAGGAATATCTTCCAGCCCAGCCGCATCAGCTGGTCATAGCGGTAGCGCGGCACGGTGGCCTTCACCCAGGCAAAGACGAAGAAGATGAAGGCCATCTTGCCCAGGAACCAGACAAAGCCCGGAATGGCATAGAGGAAGGGCAGATCCAGCGGCGGCAGCCATCCCCCCAAGAACAGGGTGGGGATCAGCGCGCACATGAACAGGATGTTGGCATATTCGCCAAGGAAGAAGAGCGCGAAGCTCATCGACGAATATTCGACCTGGTAGCCGGCAACCAGCTCGGCCTCGGCCTCGGGCAGATCGAACGGCGGCCGGTTGGTTTCGGCCAGCGCCGTGATGAAGAACATGATCGCCATCGGGAACAGCAAGGGGTTGAAGATATTGCCGTTCAGCACGCCCAGCACATTGCCCTTCTGGGACATGACGATGTCAGACAGGTTGAGGCTCTGGGCGTACATCATCACCGCGACGAGGATGAAGCCCATCGACACTTCATAGGACACCATCTGCGCCGCCGAGCGCAGGCCGCCCAGAAAGGCATATTTGGAGTTGGACGCCCAACCCGACATGATGATGCCATAGACGCCCATCGAGGAGACGGCGAAGATATAGAGCAGGCCGACGTTCAGGTCGGCCAGCACCAGGCCGGCATCGAACGGCATCACCGCCCACACCACCAGCGCCAGCGTGAAGCTGATCATCGGAGCCAGCAGGAACACGCCGGTCGAGGCGCCGGCCGGGATGATGGTTTCCTTCAGGAACAGCTTCGCCGCATCGGCAAAGGTCTGCAGGATGCCAAACGGGCCGACCACGTTGGGCCCGCGCCGCATCTGCATCGCCGCCCAGATCTTGCGATCAGCATAGACCGCCAGCGCCACGCCCACCATCACCGGGAAGGCAATGGCGAGGATGAGGGTGAGATTGGCGAGGAACCAGCCGGGGCCGGCCCCGAACTGCTCCACGAACCAGCCGGTGTAGGTCATTCCGCGGCCTCCCGGCTTTCCGGCGCCAGCAGGGATGACACGCAGGCCGCCATGGTGGCGCTGGCCCGGGCAATCGGGTTGGTGAGCTGATAATTGCTGAACGCATGGTGCAGCGGTCCAGCCACCTTCGCCGGCGCCACCGCATCCAGCATTGCCGCCCGCGCGATCAGGCCATCGCGGGCCAGATCGGGCCATTCGCCGGCGATGCGGGCGCGCAGGGCAACCAGATCATCATAGGGCAGCTTCACCCCCAGCACGGAGGACAGGGCGCGCATGATCGTCCAATCCTCGCGCGCGTCGCCGGGCGGCTGGGTCGCCTTCAGCGCCCGCTGCACCCGGCCTTCCATGTTGACATAGATGCCGGCCTTTTCGGTGTAGGCCGCCGCCGGCAGGATCACATCGGCATGTGCAACGCCGCGATCGCCATGGCTGCCGATATAGACGGTGAAGCGACCGGCCTGCACATTGACGTCATCAGCGCCCAGGAGGAACAGCGCCTTGACGCCCGTGTCCCCCATCAGCGCGTTGATGCCGCCATCCACCGCCAGGCCCAGCCGCAATGCCCCGGCGCGGGCAGCCGCGGTGTGCACCAGGTTGAAGCCGTTCCAGCCGTCGCGCACCACATTCAGCTGCGCCGCCGCCGCACGGGCGGCCTCATACAGGCCCGGCGTCTTCAGCGCGCCCATGCCCACCAGGATCATCGGCCGCTGCGCGCTCGCAAAGGCCTCCACGACCGCCGCCGGCAGATCGGCCAGCAGCGCGGCATCATCGCCCAGCTGGGTCAGCGGGAAGGACAGATCGACATCCGGCCCGATGCTGAACGCCTTGGCGCCGCCCTTCTTCACCGCTTTCCTCAGCCGCACATTGAGCAGCGCGGCTTCCTGGCGGGGATTGGTGCCAATCAGCAGGATCGCATCGGCGGTTTCGGCCGCCGCGAGGCCCGTGCCGAACAGCCAGCCGGCCGGTTCGCCCGCATCAAACAATGCGCCGTCCTGCCGGCACTCGATCCGTGTCGCGCCGAGGCCTGCCAGAAGGTCCTTGAAGGCCACCATGTCCTCAACCGCGTTGAGGTCACCCACCACGCCCGCAATCTCGCCACCCGAAAGGCCCTTCAGCCCGGCGGCAATCGCCTGGAACGCCTCGGCCCAGCTCGCCTTTTGCAGCTTGCCGCCCACGCGCACCCACGGCGTGTCGAGCCGGCGTTCGCTGAGGCCATCGATGGCAAAGCGGCTCTTGTCGGCCAGCCACTCCTCGTTGACGTCGTCATTGATGCGCGGCGTCACGCGCAGCACGGCCGCCCCGCGGCTGCCGACCACGATGTTGCTGCCGATCGCGTCCATCACGTCGATCGAATCAGTCTTCTTCAACTCCCACGGCCGCGCCTGGAAGGCATAGGGCTTCGACGTCAGCGCCCCGACCGGGCACAGATCGATCACATTGCCCGACACTTCAGAAGTGACGGCCTTTTCCAGATAGGAGGTGATCTGCATCGATTCGCCCCGGCCGATGGCGCCGATTTCCTCGACCCCGGCCACTTCCTCGGCAAAGCGCACGCAGCGGGTGCAGTGAATGCACCGCGTCATCACCGTCTTGATCAGCGGGCCCATATATTTCTCGGTCACCGCCCGCTTGTTTTCCTCATAGCGGTTGGCGCCCCGGCCATAGGCCATGGCCTGATCCTGCAGATCGCATTCGCCGCCCTGATCGCAGATCGGGCAATCCAGCGGGTGGTTGATGAGCAGAAACTCCATCACCCCCTCGCGGGCCTTCTTCACCTTTTCCGACTTGGTGTGGATCACCTGGCCATCGGCCGCCGGCATGGCGCAGCTGGCCACCGGCTTGGGCGATTTTTCCATTTCCACCAGGCACATGCGGCAATTGCCGGCAATCGACAGTCGCTCGTGATAGCAAAAGCGCGGGATTTCGGCGCCGGCCGCTTCACAGGCCTGCAACACGGTGGCGCCGCCCGGCACCTCCACTTCGATTCCATCAACCGTCAGTTTTGGCATTGTTCAACACCTGGCTGATGGCCCCGGCCGCATGATGGCCGCACGTGCATAGAAACTCTTCCAGTTGGACGGCCCGACGAAAGGCGACAGGCCGGATTGGGTATAGCGAGGCCCATCAGGCATGGGAAGGCAAAACAGCGACATTCTGCCGCGCTTTCGTATTTTTCCGGGCCTGTTTGAGGCGCTTCCCGCACTGCGGCAGAGGGCGCGAAATGCTTGGAAGCCTGCCCTTTCAAGCCTATAGCCGGCCAATGATCAACCCTGTCCATATCGTCGGTGGCGGCCTCGCCGGTTCCGAAGCCGCCTGGCAGATCGCTTCGGCCGGCATCCCCGTTGTCATCCACGAAATGCGCGGGCTTCACCCCACCGAAGCGCACAAGACCGATGGCCTCGCCGAACTCGTCTGTTCCAACAGCTTCCGCAGCGATGATCCCGACAACAATGCCGTCGGCCTGATCCACCAGGAAATGCGTGCCCTGGCCAGCATCATCATGGCCGAGGCCGACAAGGCGCGCGTGCCGGCCGGATCGGCGCTGGCGGTGGACCGGGACCAGTTTTCCGATGGCGTCACTGCCCGCCTCGCCAATCATCCCAATGTGACGATCGTGCGCGAGCTCGTCCCCGGCCTGCCGCCGGCCGATTGGGGGCAGACGATCATCGCCACCGGGCCCTTGACCGCCGCGCCGCTGGCTGAAGCCATCCGCGGCCTGACCGGCGAAGACAGTCTGGCCTTTTTCGACGCCATCGCGCCGGTCATCCACTTCGACTCGATCAACCTTGATGTCGCCTGGTTCCAGAGCCGGTGGGACAAGGGTGGGGCGAAAGACTATCTCAACTGCCCGCTGGACCGGGACCAGTATGAGGCGTTCATCGACGCCCTGCTCGCCGCCGAGAAGACCAGCTTCAAGGAGTGGGAGGCCAACACCCCCTATTTCGATGGCTGCATGCCGATCGAGGTGATGGCCGAACGCGGCCGCGACACGCCGCGCTTTGGCCCGATGAAGCCGGTGGGGCTGACCAACCCCGCCACCGGCCGCCGTGCCTGGGCGGTGGTGCAATTGCGGCAAGACAATGCGCTGGGCACGCTGTGGAACATGGTCGGCTTCCAGACCAAGATGAAACATGCCGAACAGGTGCGGGTGTTCCGCACCATTCCCGGCCTCGAGAACGCGCAATTCGCCCGGCTGGGCGGCCTGCACCGCAACAGCTTCATCAACGCGCCGCGCCTGCTGGATGCAACGCTGCGGCTGAAGGCGATGCCCTCGTTGCGCTTCGCCGGGCAAATCACCGGCTGCGAAGGCTATGTCGAATCCGCCGCTGTCGGCCTGATGGCGGCGCGCTTTGTCATTGCCGAACGCCAGGGCCGCGTGCCGGTGCCGCCGCCGCCCACCACGGCGCTGGGCGCGCTCCTCTCCCACATCACCGGCGGCGCCGTGGCCGAGACCTTCCAGCCGATGAACGTCAATTTCGGCCTGTTCCCGCCGCTGGCGCAAACGGTGAAGAAGGATCAGCGCAAGCCGGCCCTGGTGGCACGGGCGCGGGCTGATCTGGCCGAATGGATGCAGGTGGCCTGATCACCATCCTCCCCCTCTGGGGGAGGTGCCGAGTGCAGCGAGGCGGAG
>CAZAWH010000146.1:0-7432 GCA_964488775.1 uncultured Sandarakinorhabdus sp.
CTGGGCGCGCCGTGGGACACGATGAGCCTGCTGCACCATGCCGAGCATCTGGCCGACATTCCGGGCAAGCATGTGCGCCGGCTGGAAGTGCCGCTCCACACGCCGGCCGGCGTCATCTGGCAGGCGATGATCGAATATGACACGGCCGATCCGGTGGTGGATGGGCTGGCCGACGATTATTTTGCCGACATCGTGGGCGAATTTCTGGCCGCCGGGCATGGTCGCCGGGGCCGGGTGGGCGATGCCGATTGCGTGCTGGTGCCGGCCGCGGCGATGACTGATTTCGCCGTGGACTGGCTGGAACGGCGGTTCAGGACCTGAAGGCGAGGGCGCTGGCCAGGGCCGTCCGGAACATGTCGGCCGTCAACACCCCGGTGTTCAGGTTGAGGCGGCTGCAGTGATAACTGTCCAGCAGCAGCACGCCGGAGGGCAGCTTGTGGACGGCGCCATGGGCAAAGCGATATTTGGGCAGCTTGCCGCCAATGGCCTTGACGCTGGCCTGGTGCGCGGTTTCGCCGAGCGCGACGACGACCCGCAAGGCCGGCAGGGCAGCGAGCTGTGCGGCGAGGAACGGCCGGCAGGCGTGTTTTTCGGCGGTTTCGGGCAGATTGCCGGGCGGGGCGCAGGCCACCGCGTTGGTGATGAACAGGCCGGGTGCGTCCCACCCGTCGGGCGTTTCGGTGGCAAGCCCCAATTCGGCCAGCGTGCCGAACAGCATGCGGCCGGCCTCGTCCCCGTGGAACGGCTTGCCCGTGCGGTTGGCGCCCTTGAGGCCGGGGGCCAGGCCAACGATGGCCATCCAGGCGCTTGCCGTGCCCAGTGGCGGCACCGGGGCGTTCCACCAGCCGGGGTGACGGGCGATCTGTTCGGCGCGATAGGCGGCCAGGCGCGGGCACAGCGCGCAATCCTGGGGCGGGGTTCCTGGATGGAGGCTCTCGTCAGTCATGGGCCAAGCCTGTAGGGGCTTGTGGCCATATGGCAATCATCCTTGTTGCGCTGGGTTCCAACCGCTGTCACGGCCGCCATGGCCGGCCGGCCGGTGTTGTGCGCGCGGCGCTGGCGGCGCTGGCGGACGTGGCCCCGGTGGTGCGGGCATCGCCGATGTTTGACACCGCGCCGATCGGGCCGGGCAGCCGGCGCTATGCCAACGCCGTCGCCGCCATCGACTGGCCGGGCAGCCTGACCGACCTGCTGGCGGCGCTGAAGGCGATGGAACGGGCCTTTGGCCGGCGTGCGGGCCAGCGCTGGGGCGACCGGGTGCTGGATCTGGACATATTGGCCGCTGGCCGGGTGCGGTTGCGGGCAAAGGGCCTGGTGGTGCCGCACCCCCATCTGGCGGCGCGGCGCTTTGTGCTGGACCCGCTGGTGACGGTGGCGCCCGATTGGCGGCATCCGGCCAACAATCTTGCCGCAAGGCAGTTGCGCGCGCGGCTGCTTCGCCGTAAAGGCCTGCCCCGCACCTGATGTGGGGCCTGCCCCGCGCCTTGCGTGTGCACCCTGCGCCGTGTCTGGCCTGTGGGGGTCCTTAGCTCAATCGGTTAGAGCGCCCGCCTTTTAAGCGGTAGGTTCCGGGTTCAAGTCCCGGAGGACCCACCATCCCGGTTTCAGGCCAGTTTGCGCGCCCGGCTGGCCAGCGCCTTGGCCCATTCGCGGAACGGCCACAGCCACAATTGCACCAGATCGGTCGCCGGCACGCCGGCCATGGCCGCACCATAGGCGCCGCGCATCCGGGCCGTGCCGGCCCAGGTGCCGAACATGATGTCCCAGATCGGCAGGATATTGGCCAGGTTGCGATGGTGCACCGCCTCCACATCCAGATGGTGCAGCCGGTGGAAGCGCGGCGACGCGATCAGCCAGTTGAAGGGCCCGTGATCCCAGTCCAGATCCATGTGGACATAGCAATTGTGCAGCACGCCGATCATCAGGCCCGTGGCGACAACGTCGGCCGGAAAGCCGGCCCAGCCCAGAGTGAACAGCATCAGGATGCGGGCAAACCAGGGCTCAAGCGCGTGGACACGGGCGGTGGTGAAGCCGTTCACATCGGTGTCGCTGTGATGGATGGCATGCACGGGCCAGCCGGGGCCGGTGTGGAGCAGCCGGTGCACCCAATAATCGGTGAGATCATAAAGGATCATGAACAGCGCCACCTGCGCCCAGAACGGCAGGCGATCCAGCACGCCGGGCGGCAGATGCGGCCAGCCGATGACGGCCACCCACTGGTTGATGCCGGCGGTGAGCAGGGCGAAGATGGGGGCCACCAGCAGGTTGATCAGCCACATGCCCAGGCTGACCCCGGCGTTGGCAAAGGCATTGCTGCCCAGCGCCGTGCGGTTGCCCAGCGCCCGCGCCAGCGCCATGCCAGCCAGGCTGATCGCGATCACCGCGAGGATCTTGCCGCTGAGGCCGCGGCTGTAGAAGGCGAGCAATTGCTCCATCAATCCCGGTGTACCCCAGGCGGCGGCGGGCTGGCAATTGGCACTGGCGCCGCTGCGAGCGGGCCGATAGCCTGTGGGCTGACTTCAGGGGGGAGGGCGCCATCATGGCTCTGGCGGATTATGCCGTGACCGATTTCACTGCCGGGCCGTGGACACGGCCGGTCTATCGCCGGGGCGCCGGCCCGGCGGTGGTGGTGATCCATGAAATCCCCGGCCTGCACCCGTTGGTGATCGATTTTGCCGACCGGCTGGTGGCGGCGGGGATGACCGTGTTCTGCCCCAGCCTGTTCGGCACGCCGGGAAAGACGGCGACCAAGCCCTATGCGCTGGCGCAGATGGCGATCAACATCTGCATCCGGCGTGAGTTTTCGGTGTGGGCCGATGGCCGGTCCAGCCCGATTGTCGACTGGCTGCGGGCGCTGGCCGCCCATGCCCATGCCGAATGCGGCGGGCCCGGCGTGGGCGCCATCGGGATGTGCTTCACCGGCGGCTTTGCACTGGCGATGATGACGGATCCCAGCGTGATCGCCCCGGTGCTGAGCCAGCCGAGCATGCCGATAAAGGGCCTGAAGGCCGGCAGCATCGATGCCAGCCCGGCCGAAATCGCCTGTGTGCGGGCCCGGCTGGACAAGGAAGATCTGACCGTGATGGGGCTGCGTTATCGCGGCGATCCCTTTGTGCCGGATGAACGCTTTGCCCGATATGCCCGCGAACTGGGCGACCGGTTCATTGATGTGACTTTGGAACCCGAACATGCGCGGCCCGATACCGGCATGACGCCGCATTCGGTGTTGACCATCCACCTGCCCGACAGTGGCCCCGGCAAGGCGGCGGAAACCCGCGTGATCGATTTCTTTCGCAGGCGGCTTGGGCTGGTGCCCTCTTGATTGTGGCTGCGTCTGCCGCCAAACCGGTGGCCATGACGGGTTTGAAGAGGACGAATGGCGTGCGCAGCATCCTGGCAGCAATGGCGTTGGCGATGCTGGCCCCGGCCGCGACCGCAAACGCCCAACCGCAACCGCAGCAGGTGCTGCCGGGCGGCACGCGGGTGACGGACACCAGGGCCGGCACCGGGACGGTGGCGGAGCCGGGCAAGCTGGTGGCGGTGCATTACACCGGCTGGCTGTTCATCGACGGCATGAAGGGCCGCAAGTTTGACAGTTCGCGGGATGGCGGCCAGCCGTTCGTCTTCACCCTGGGCGCAGGCGAGGTGATTCTGGGCTGGGATGAAGGCGTGGCGGGCATGAAGGTGGGCGGCACCCGCACCCTGATCGTGCCGCCGCAGGCCGGTTATGGCGAAAATGGCGCCGGCGAGACGATCCCGCCGGGGGCGACGCTGTTGTTCGAAGTCGAATTGCTGGCGGTGCGCTGATGACGAGCCGGGTGCCTGCCGATCTGGCCATCGTTCCGCGCAACCTGCGCTTTGGCCGCAATGAGGTGCGGGGCCGCTGGTGGCTGGGCGGCGATCCGATCGCCACCGCCTGGCACAATGCGCTGTCGGCCAGTTTCCCGATGGGCGAGGGGTTTTTCATCGAAACCGTGCGCCGTTTCCGCAAGGAGGTGCCGCCGGCCCTCGCCGCGCAGATTGACGATTTCGTGCGGCAGGAAGCCTATCACACCCGCGAGCACGTGGCCTTCAACGACCAGGTGAGCGGCGCCGGATATGACACGAGTGCCATCGAGCAGCGCATTGCCGACAGCCTGGTGGATGCCCGGGCGGCGCACCCAGTGGCGCAATTGCTGATCACGGTCAGCCTGGAGCATTTCACCGCCATCTTTGCCCATGCCATGCTGGCCCGCGATGGCGCGGCCTTTGCCGGGGCGAGTGCCGACACGCGCGCCATGTGGACCTGGCACGCCATCGAGGAGATTGAGCACAAGGCCGTGGCCTTTGACACCTATATGCACGTCACCCGCGGGTTGAAGCCAGCGAGGCGCTGGGCAATCCGCAGCCTGGTGTTCCTGCGGGTGTCGCGGAATTTCGTGCGCAACCGGGTGCGCGACGCGCTGGAACTGCTGGCGCAGGATGGCATCACCGGTTGGCAGGCGAAGGCGCGGCTGTGGTGGTATCTGCTGGGATCGCCGGGTGTGTTGCGCCAGGTGGCCTGGGCCTGGGCGGCCTATCTGCGGCCCGGTTTTCATCCGTGGGATCATGATGATCGGGCGTTGGTGGCGCGCCATGCCGATGCCCTGTCGCCCGTGTCGATGGCCGGCTGAAATCACCGAAATTTCACGGCGAATGGCCCTTTGCGGCGCTTGAATTTCTGATAGGCTTCCCTTGTCGGGGCTGCACAGACCGGTGGGGAGGCCGGCGCAGCCTTGAAGTTTGTCGCCTTGGCGCGTGGGGCGCATGGCGAAAACCTTGGGGGGATGCGCCATGGGCGTTCATGAACATGTCGATCTGAATGGCTTCATTGAAGGCGTGAAGCGCCGCAATCCGGGCCAGAATGAATTCGTGCAGGCCGTCACCGAAGTGGCAGAGGATATTTTCGATTTCATCGGCGACAAGGTCAAATATCACGAAGCCCAGATCCTGCGCCGCATCGCCGAGCCGGACCGCGTGGTGAGCTTTCGCGTGTGCTGGGAGGATGACAGGGGCAATATCCGCGTGCAGCGCGGTTGGCGCGTGCAGAACAACAATGCCATCGGGCCGTACAAGGGCGGCATCCGCTTTCACCCCAGCGTCACCGAAAGCGTGCTGAAGTTCCTGGCCTTTGAACAGACGTTCAAGAACGCCTTGACCGGCCTGCCGATGGGCGGCGGCAAGGGCGGATCGAACTTCAACCCCAAGGGCAAGAGCGTCAATGAGATCATGCGCTTCTGCCAGAGTTTCATGACCGAGCTGTATCGTCACATCGGCGCCGATGTGGACGTGCCGGCCGGCGATATCGGCGTTGGTGGCCGCGAGATCGGCTTCATGTTTGGCCAATACAAGCGGATCACCAACCATTTCACCGGCGTGTTGACCGGCAAGGGCCTGGAATGGGGCGGCAGCCTGATCCGCACCGAGGCGACCGGCTATGGCGCGGTGTATTTCCTGCAGAACATGCTGAAATCACGAGGAATGGACGTGGCAGGCAAGACGGCGGTGATTTCCGGGTCGGGCAATGTTGCCACCCATGCCGCCGAAAAGATCGTCCAACTGGGCGGCAAGGTGCTCACCCTGTCGGATTCCGAAGGCTTCATCCACGATCCGGATGGCATCACCCAAGACAAGATCGACTGGGTGAAGGATCTGAAGAATGTGCGGCGCGGCCGCATTTCGGAATATGTGAAGGAATTCAAGGGTGCCAGCTTCCATGGCGGCGGGGCGCGGCCGTGGGGCGTGGCCTGCGATCTGGCGCTGCCCTGCGCCACCCAGAACGAGCTGAATGGGGAGGAGGCGAAGACGCTGCTGAAGAACGGCTGCATCGGGGTGGCCGAAGGCGCCAACATGCCGACCGATCTGGATGGCGTGCACATCTTCAAGGCGGCGAAGATCCTTTATGCGCCCGGCAAGGCCAGCAACGCCGGCGGCGTGGCGGTTTCCGGCCTGGAAATGAGCCAGAACAGCGCCCGCATGAGCTGGAAGGAAGAGGAGCTGCAGGAGATGTTGAAGGACATCATGCGCGGCATCCACGACCGTTGCCTTGAATATGGCGGCCAGGGCGGCGGCTATACCGATTATGTGAAGGGCGCCAACATCGCCGGCTTCAAGAAGGTCGCCGATGCCATGCTGGCCTTCGGGGTGGTGTGAGGCCGCAAAGCCGGGAGAATTGCCATGAGCGGGATCATCGATCGGCGGGTGTGCGCCGAGATCGAGGGCCCGTTTGTGCTGTTTCTGATCGGCATCCGCATCAACCGGTTGTGGAAGCTGAACAGTTGGGTGCCCACGTTCCGTGCGATGGGGCCGATGATCGCCGAATTGTCGCGTCGGCCGGAATTGGGGCTGTTGCACAACCGCACCCACTTTGGCGTGCCGGCGACCATGCTCGTGCAATATTGGCGCAGCCTGGACGCCCTGCAGGCCTTTGCCACCGGCCGCGACCAATTGCACCTGCCGGCCTGGCAGCGGTTCAACCAGACGGTGGGGTCCAACGGCGATGTTGGCATCTGGCATGAAACCTATCTGGTCAATCCCGGCGAATATGAAAGCGTCTACAACAATATGCCGGCGTGGGGCCTGGGCCGCGCCGGCACCATCCATGATGCCGTGGGCCCCAGGGCCCGCGCCGACGGGCGCCGGCAGGTGCAGTTGATGAACGGGGGAACGCGCGATGACCAAAGCATCTGACCTGTTGGTGCAATGCCTTGAGGAAGAAGGCTGTGAATATGTGTTCGGTGTGCCGGGGGAGGAGAATCTGGATTTCCTCGACAGCCTCGAGCGATCGACCAAGATCAAGCTGATCCTGACCCGGCACGAGCAGGGCGCCGGCTTCATGGCCGCCACCTATGGCCGCCACACGGGCAAGGCAGGCGTGTGTGTGGCGACGCTGGGGCCGGGGGCCACCAACTTCGTGACGGCGGCGGCCTATGCCTTTCTGGGCGGCATGCCGATGCTGATGATCACCGGGCAGAAGCCGATCAAGAAGAGCAAGCAGGGCCGGTTCCAGATCCTGGACGTGGTCGACATGATGCGGCCGATCACCAAATATACCCACCAGCTGGCCAGCGCCGACAATATCCCGGCGCGCACCCGCGAGGCGTTCCGGCTGGCGCAGGAGGAAAAGCCCGGCGCCACCCATCTGGAGCTGCCGGAAGACATCGCCCATGATCCGACCGATGCGGTGCCGTTCAAGCCAAGCTATGTCCGCCGGCCGCTGGCCGACGCCAAGTCGATCCTGGCCGCGGTCAGGGCGATCGAGGCGGCGAAATCGCCGATCCTGGTGATCGGTGCGGGCGCCAACCGCACCATGACATCGAAGATGCTGCTGGAGTTCGTCGAGAAGACCGGCATCCCGTTCCTGACCACGCAATTGGGCAAGGGCGTGATCGACGAGCGCCACCCGAAATTCCTG
>CAZAWH010000147.1:0-7232 GCA_964488775.1 uncultured Sandarakinorhabdus sp.
CTGCCCGATGGCGCGGTGCCGATGCACCAGGGCGATGCGCCCGTCTATGGCGGCTTCTTCGGCCAGTCCAGCTTTGCCGGCCATGCCCTCGCCTATGCCCGCAACACGGTGAAACTTGCCGATGATGTGCCCTTCAACCTTGCCGCCCCCTTCGGCTGCGGCCTGCAGACTGGCGCCGGCACCGCCTACAACACGCTGGATGTGCAGGCGGGCCACAGCTTTGCCGTGATCGGCGCCGGCAGCGTCGGCCTGGCCGCCATGCTGGCGGCGGTGGACCGCGGCTGCCACAGCATCATCGCGGTGGACCGGGTGGCCGAACGGCTCGATCTGGCCCGCCGCATGGGGGCCACCCACGGCATCAATGCCACCGGCATGGCCGCCGCCGATCTGGCGCTGGCCCTGCGCGCGATTCTGCCCACCGGGATAGACCGGATTGTCGATACCACCGGTGTTTCGGCCGTGGTGCGCGGCGGGCTGGAAGGGCTGGCCAGCCGCGGCCAGATGGCCCTGCTCGCCGTCACCGCGCCGGGCACCGAAATCACCATCAATCCCAACACGCTGCTCGGCGGCCGCCGGCTGGTCGGCGCGGTGGAGGGCGATGCCGACCCGCAGGCCTTCATCCCCTGGCTGATTGACCGTCACCGCGCCGGCCGCTTCAACCACGCGCCGATGGTGCAGACCTATGATTTCGCCCGCATCAACGAGGCCGTGGCCGACATGGCCGCCGGCCGGGCGGTCAAGCCCGTGCTGCTGATGGAGTGACGCGCAAACACAGATCCTCCCCCACTGAGGGCGGTGGCAGCCTGTTCCCGGCCGCCCCTCCGGGCCCTATTTGCCCGTGAACTGCGCCGGCCGCTTCTGCAGAAAGGCGCTGACGCCCTCGACGAAATCGGCGGTGCGCCCGGCCTGCAACTGGTTGCGCCGTTCCACCATCAGGCCTTCCGAAAGCGGCTTGTCGAGGCACTCGCGAATGCCCTGGCGGATCAGCGCGTAGGACCGGGTCGGCCCCTTGGCCAGCTTCTCGGCGACCGTGCGGGTGGCGGCGGCCAGCTCGGCATCGTCCACCACCTTGTAGACCATGCCCCAATCCAGCGCGGTTTCGGCCGAAATGCGCTCGCCCAGCATCATCATCGCCTGCGCCCGCGCCCGACCGGCCAGCCGCGGCAACAGCCAGGTGGAGCCGACATCGGGCACCAGCCCGATGTTGACGAACGCCTGCAGGAAATAGGCCGATCGGGCCGCGATCACGATGTCCCCGGCCAGGGCATAGGAACAGCCGGCCCCCGCCGCCGGCCCGTTGACCGAGGTGATGAACGGCACCGGCAACGCGAACAGCCGTTCCAGCAGCGGGTTGAAATGGCTTTCCAGCACCGCGCCGGCATCGGGCGGGCCCGACCGCCGCGCCCCGCCGCCGCCGGCGCCGCCGCCGGCCAGATCGGCCCCCGAACAAAAGGCCCGGCCGGCGCCGGTCAACACCAGCACCCGGGCGGTGCCCTCGTCGCGCACCCGGTCAACCGCGTCGATCATCTCGGCAATCACGCCGATGTGCAGCGCGTTCAGCGCCTGCGGCCGGTTGATGGTGATGGTGGCAATGCCGTCGGCTTCGTCAAACAGGATATGCTCATAGGCCATGATCGGTCTCCCTTTGCCGGCCACGATATGGGGGTGCCTGTGGCCCGTCACCCCATGATTCAGCCAAGGTCCGGCCCAAGATCCGGTAACGTCTCCAGGATCGCCGCCAGGCAATCGCGGCCCAGCTGCATCGACCGCTCGGGCGACCAGCCCTGGGCGGGGCAGGGCAGATCATCATTGTCCTTGAACGGCATTTCCAGCGTCATGGCCAGGCAACCGAAGCGCTCGGCCAGCTGGTTGGTGCTCATCGCCAGATTGGCCGTGCCCGGCCGCGCCACCGGATAGCCCCTGGCGGTCTGGAAATCCGGCGTGATCCGCGCCAGCCGCGCCTTGTAATCGTGCAGCGCCTTCAGCTGCCGGTCGGTGATCGACGGAATGCCTTCGAACCCGGCGATGAACACATGCGGGATTGCCTCGTCGCCATGCACATCCATGGCCAGGTCACAGCCGGTCCGGTCCATCGCCGCCAGCACATGCAGCACCTCCGGCGATTTTTCCGCCGAGGGCGCATGCCATTCCCGGTTCAGGTTCACGCCGGCCGCATTGGTGCGCAAATGGCCGCGCACGCTGCCATCCGGGTTCATGTTGGGCACGATGTGAAACGTGGCCTGGGCCCGCAATTTGCGCGCCACCGGATCGGCCGGATCGGTCAGCCGCTCCAGCGCGCCCTCCATCCACCATTCCGCCATGCTCTCACCCGGGTGCTGGCGGGCATAAAGCCACACCGTCTTCGGCCCGGTGCCCAGCACCAGCCGGTCGATCGGCCGGCCATCCAGGCTGCGGCCCAGCACATCGGCGGTCACCCCCGGCCGGGCGGCCATGCGGGCGATCAGATCATGGTGCCGTTCCAGGCTGTAGGGCGCGAAATAGGCCAGCCACAGCTGGTCCACCTCTGGCGTGACGATGATCGTCAACGTGCCATTGGCCTGTTTCGGGTCAAAGCTGGTCTCCGCCCGCCGCCACGTCTGCCTATCGGCCGACACACAGGCGCGATAACCCGGCCAGCCATCGGGATAGGCCGAAAAATTCAGGTCGATGATGCGGATGATGCAGCGCTGGCCGCGCCCGCCGCTCAGGCGGAAATGGAACCACTGGAAAAATTCGCTGTGGGCGTCCAGCCGGATCGACAGCACGATCTCGTGCGGGCCGGCGATGCGCTCCACCTTGATGTTGCCGGAATCAAAGCCGGCATCGATGCTGATCAATGGTCATGCTCCGCAAAAGGCTGCGGCCCGTTGCTGGCAGAGCCGCCGCCGTCAGGCAAGCTCAGGCAACGGCAGTGGCCTCAAGCTCGATCATCACCAGCGGATCGAACAGCCGCGCCACCCCCAGCAGCGTGCACACCGGCTGCACGCCATCGGCGGCAAAGATCGGCACGATCTGTTCGGCCCGCAGCATGAACTGGTCCACATCCGTGGTATAGATGTTCAGCCGCACCACATCGCCTGGTACCATGTCGGCCCCGGCCAGCGCATCCTTCACATTGGCCCAGGCCGTGGCGAACTGGGCCACCATGTCGTCTGGATGCAGGGTGCTGCCGTCCGCCGCTGTCGATGTCTGCCCCGAAAGATAGAGCGTGCGGCTGCCGCCCTTCACCTCGATGGCGTGATTCATGTTGAAATGGGTCAGCCAGGGGGTGGGATTGATGGCACGGCGTTCCATGGCGGCGCTTCCCTTGTTGCCTCTCGTGCCGTACAGCGTTCCACAGCGACAGCCGCTTGGCAATCGCCGCCCGCGCGGTTGACAAAGCGCCCGCCCTCCCTTAGCTCGCGGCCTTCGCAACGCCACCGATTCACACCGGAACCGACCATGAAGATCCGCAACAGCCTCAAGAGCCTCAAGGGCCGTCATCGCGATTGCCAGGTGGTGCGCCGCCATGGCCGCACCTATGTGATCAACAAGACCAACCGTCGCTTCAAGGCCCGCCAGGGCTGATTGCGGGCAGACCGGCCATCGCGCCGGTCGCTGTGGTGAGACCCCTGCCGGCCGGCGGGGGTTTTGCTGTTTGGGGTGAAGCCGATGGTCCGTGCGGTCGTCTTCGATGTCGGCAACGTGCTGGTCGATTGGAATGTCCGCGCCTTTTATGCGCCGCTGATCCCCGATCCGGCCCGGCTGGATTGGTTCCTTGGCCATGTCGTCACCCCGGCCTGGCATTTCCAGCATGATGCCGGCCGGCCCTTTGCCGAAACCAGCGCCGAACTCATTGCCCGCTTCCCGGCCGAAGCCGATCTCATCCGCCAGTTCGGCCCGCGCTTCAACGAAACCATCACGGGGCCCATCCCCGGCATGCCCGAACTGGTGGCGGCGCTGGCCGCCCGCGGCGTGCCGATCTTCGGCATCACCAACTTTTCCCACGAATTCTGGCCGCCGTTCCGCGCCGAATGGCCGCTGTTCGACCATTTCGCCGATATCATCGTCTCGGGCGCCGAGCAGCTGACCAAGCCTGATCCCGCCATCTATCAGCTCGCGCTGCGCCGGTTCGGCCTGGCACCGGGGGAGGGGATCTTCATCGACGACCGGGACGACAATGCAGAGGCCGCCGCCGCCAACGGCTTTGTCGCCCACAGGTTCCGCGATGCGCCAACCCTTGCCGCCGAACTGCGGGCGCTGGGCCTCTTGCCTCAATAATTCTTCAGCTCGTCCCCGGTCAGGCGGACCACATGCACCACGTTGGTGGTGCCCGGCGTCGAAAACGGCACCCCGGCGATCAGCACCAGCGGGTCGCCACCCTTAGCGAGATGGGCGCGCAGGGCCATGCGCTTGGATTTCGCCACCATCTCCTCGAAACTGCCGACATCGCGGGTGACAACGGCATGCACACCCCACACCAGGCCCATGCGCCGGGCGGTCGCCAGCGCCGGGGTGAGGCACAGCACCGGCACGGCGGCGCGCTCGCGGGCGGCTCGGCCGGCGGTGGAACCCGAAATGGTGAAGCACACGATGGCGCGGGCGCCGATGGTGCGGCTGATGTCGGCGGCGGCCGCGGTGATCGCCGAAGCGGTCGATCGCCCGGTGGCGGTTTCGGTGAAATGCACCCGGCCATGATAACCGGGGTCCGCCTCCACCTCGGCGGCGATCGCGTCCATCATCGCCACCGCCTCAGCCGGGAACTGCCCGGCGGCACTCTCAGCCGACAGCATCACCGCGTCGGCCCCGTCATAGATGGCGGTCGCCACGTCCGACACTTCGGCGCGGGTCGGGGTGGGGGCGGTGATCATCGATTCCAACATCTGGGTCGCCACCACCACCGGCTTGCCCATCATGCGGGCCGTGGCAACGATGCGCTTCTGCGCCGGCGGCACCGCCTGCGGCGGCAGTTCCACGCCCAGATCGCCGCGCGCCACCATCACCGCGTCGGCCAGTTCCAAGATCTCGTCCAGCCGCTCCAGCGCCGCCGGCTTTTCGATCTTGGCCAGCAGGGCGGCGCGGCCACCGATCAGCCGCCGGGCCTCGGCCACATCCTCGGGGCGCTGCACAAAGCTCAACGCGATCCAGTCCACCCCGCAATCCAGCGCAAAGGCAAGGTCGGCACGGTCCTTCACCGTCAACGCCGGCAGCGGCACCACCACGTCGGGCACGTTGACGCCCTTGTTGTCCTTGATGATGCCCGGCACCTCGACCAGGCAATCAATCGCCTCGTCCGACACCGCCGTGGCGCGCAGCACGATCTTGCCATCGTCCACCAACAGGCGGGCACCTGGGCGCAGCGCGGCGAAAATCTCCTTGTGCGGCAGGCAGGCGCGCGTCGCATCGCCCGGGGCCGTGTGCCGGTCCAGCCGGAAGGCGGCGCCCTTCACCAGTTCGGCGCTGCCGTCCGCGATGCGGCCGACGCGCAGCTTGGGGCCCTGCAGGTCCGCCAGAATCGCGATGGGCCGGCCATTGGCCTTTTCAACGGCGCGCACCGCCTGGATCAACGCGGCTTGGCTCTCATGGCTGCCGTGGCTCATGTTGACGCGAAAGGCATCGGCGCCGGCCTCGTGCAGCCGGGCGATCATCGCCTCGCTGGCCGACGCCGGGCCCAGCGTGGCAAGAACCTTGACCCGGCGACCACGGGGCTCAAGATGACGGGACATGGAAACGCCTTTGCTTGGCTGCGACTGTGAACATCTGTTTCGCAGGTGATAGCCTGACATGCGGCGCATTGCCACAGGAGAGCGACGAGAAAATGACAATCCTTGCCGATGACAATCTGCGCGAACAGCTTGAAGCGGCGGCCTTTCGCCGCCTGATGCTGCATCTTCGGCAGCGCAGCGACGTGCAGAACATCGATCTGATGGGCTGGAGCGGTTTCTGCCGCAACTGCCTGGGCGACTGGCTGCACGAGGAAGCCGAGAAGCGCGGCCTCGCCCTGTCGAAGGACGAGGGCCGCACCCATGTCTATGGCATGACCCAGTCCGAATGGAAGGCGCGGCATCAGCAGCCGGCCACCCAGGAACAGCTGGACCGCATGGCCGAATCGCTGGCGAAGAATGACGCCGTCCGGTAACCGGCAGCCAGACCATCCAGACTTTCAGGGACAAACATGAGCGACGAAAATGTCTCCGCCAGCCAGCTGCGCCTGTTCATCGAGCGCATCGAGACGCTGGAGGAGGAAAAGAAGGGCATCGCCGACGACATCAAGGATGTCTATGCTGAAGCCAAGGCGACCGGGTTTGACATCAAGACGATGAAAACGCTGGTCCGTCTGCGCAAGATGGAAACCCAGGCCCGGCAGGAAGCCGAAGCCCTGCTGGAAACCTACAAGGCCGCCATCGGCCTCTGATCGGGGAAGAATGACATGATCCTGTATGGCGGCAAACTCTCACCCTTCGTGATGCGCCCGTTGCTGGTCAGCCGCGCCAAGGGGGCAGAGGTGACGGTGGCCATGTTCGAAGGCGGCATCAAATGCCCGGAATATCTGGCGCTCTGCCCCACCGGGAAGATGCCGCTGCTGGTCGATGGTGATCTGGCGCTGCCGGAAAGCCAGGTGATCGCCGACTATCTCGACATGGTGCTGCCCGGCCCGGCGATGGTGCCGGCCGATGCGCGTGGCGCCGCCATGGTGCGGCTCCTCACCCGGCTGGTCGATACCTATATGGTGCCCAGCCTGGGCGGCCTGTTCCGCGGCCGGGAAAACCCGGCCGGCGTGCCCGATGCGATGAAGGGCATGGGCGAGGCGCTGGGCTATATCGAACATTATCGCAGCGCCGATGATGCCTGTGCCGTGGGCGACAGCTTCAGCATGGCCGATGCCGCGATGATCCCGGTGTTCTTCTTCCTGGACGCGCTGGATGGCCCGATGCCGACCAGGGGCCTGATTGCCGCCCGCCCCGGCCTTGCCGCGTGGTGGGATCGCGCCAAGGCCAGCCCGCTGGGCGCGCAGGCCGTGGCCGAACAGGCCGCAGGGCTGAAAGCCATGATGGCGGCCCGGGCCTGAGGCTGATAGGCTGGCTGAACGAGGGGGGGAGCTGCGATGCAGATGAAATTGACCATCAACGGCCAGCCGCACGACGTGGATGTGCCCGCTGCCACCCTGCTGGTGGAGGCGCTGCGCGACACGCTGGGCCTGACCGGCACCCACATCGGCTGCGACACCAGCCAGTGCGGCGCCTGCAACGTGC
>CAZAWH010000148.1:0-7189 GCA_964488775.1 uncultured Sandarakinorhabdus sp.
ATGCGCAGCCGCCAGCTGTGGCACTGGATCTATCACCGCGGCGCCACCGATTTTGCCGCGATGGCCAACATCGCCAAGGATCACCGCGCCCTGTTCGCCCGGCATTTCGTGGTGGGCCGGCCGGAAGTGGTCACCGCCCAGGCCAGCAGCGACGGCACCCGCAAATGGCTGTTGCGCTTTGCCGACGGCGAAGAGGCGGAATGCGTGTTCATCCCCGATGCCACGCGCGGCACCCTGTGTGTCTCCAGCCAGGTCGGCTGCACCCTGAACTGCCGTTTCTGCCACACCGGCACGATGAAGCTGGTGCGCAATCTCACCCCGGCCGAGATCGTTGGCCAGGTCATGCTGGCGCGCGACGCGCTGGGCGAATGGCCGGGCGCCACCCCGGTGCCCATCGTCCGCCCGCAGGCCAATGACGTCGCCGATGACGACGATGATGATGTGTGGGTGCCCGGCGCCCACAACCCCGGCAACAATTACACGCCGGAAGGCCGCATGCTGACCAACATCGTGATGATGGGCATGGGCGAGCCGCTGTACAATTTCGAAAATGTGAAACAGGCGCTGCAGATCGTCATGGATGGCGAAGGGCTGGGCCTGTCCAAGCGGCGCATCACCCTGTCCACCAGCGGCGTGGTGCCGATGATGGCGCGGGCCGGGGCGGAAATCGGGGTGAACCTCGCCGTGTCGCTGCACGCCGTTACCAAGGAAATCCGCGACGAGATCGTGCCGCTCAACCGCAAATATGGCATCGAGCAGCTGCTGGAGGCCTGCGCCGCCTATCCGGGCGCCAACAACGCGCGGCGCATCACCTTTGAATATGTCATGCTGGCCGGCAAGAATGACAGCGACGAGGATGCCCGCGAACTGGTGCGCCTGATCCGCAAATATCGCCTGCCGGCCAAGGTCAACCTGATCCCGTTCAACCCCTGGCCGGGCAGTTTCTATGACTGTTCGTCGGAGGAGCGGATCAGGGCCTTTTCCGACATCGTGTTCAAGGCCGGCATTTCCTGCCCGGTGCGCACCCCGCGCGGTCGCGACATCATGGCCGCCTGCGGCCAGCTGAAATCGGCCAGCGAAAAGATCAGCCGCGCCGAGCTGGACAAGCGGGCGGCGGAGAAGGAACTGAGCTGGACGCTTTGACGGGTCCCATCACGGCGCCGCACCGGGCAGGCCCTGTTCCCGCTCCCGCATATAATCCCGGCTCATCGGCAGCGTGTCGCGCCGCTTGCTGAGCTGGATCTGCACATTCATGTGGCCATCATTGGCAAAGGCGCTGTGGGCGGCGGCCAGGTAGAACATCCACATGCGATAGAAGCGGCTGTCATACAGGCGGGTGATCGCCGCTTCCTGGGCGGCGCAGCGGACATACCAGGCGCGGATGGTGCGGGCATAATGCAGGCGCAGCACCTCGACATCGGTGATCCACAGCCAGGCCCGCTCGATCGCCGGCACGATCTGGGACAGGGCGGGGGAATAGCCGCCGGGAAAGATATATTTGGCCGTCCACGGATCGGTGGCGCCTGGCCCGTCGGCCCGCGCGATCGAGTGCAGCAAGGCCACGCCATCATCGGTCAGCAGCCGTTCCACCGTTTCGAAGAACGAGCGGTAATGCGGCAGTCCGACATGTTCGAACATGCCGACCGACACGATGCGATCAAACCGGCCGGTGATGGCGCGATAATCGACCAGTTCGAACTCCACCCCGGTCAGGCCCTGGCGCGCGGTTTCGGCCCGGGCGTATTTCAACTGCTCTTCCGACAGGGTGACGCCGGTGACATGGGCGCCCGACACCTTGTGGAGATAGCGCGCCAGCCCGCCCCAGCCGCAGCCGATATCGAGCACGCGCTGCCCCGGTTTCAGATCCAGCTTGGCCGCAATATGGGCCAGCTTGGCCTCCTGCGCCGCCTCCAGGCTGGTGATGCCCGGTGCCCAATAGGCGCAGCTATATTGCCGGTGCGGATCGAGGAACAGATCATAGAGCCGGTCGTCGAGATCATAATGATGGGCGACGTTGCGCCGCGACCGGCGCTCGAAATTGATCCCGTCCCACCAGGCCGCGATGCGCGCCTGCCGCCACAGGGCAAAGCGCACGCTGTTGCTGCGTTCCCAGCGCAGATTCCAGGTGACGAGATCGAGCAGGGCGAAGATATCGCCCTCCTCGATCACCAGCCGGCCATCCATGAACGCCTCGCCCGCGCCCAGCGCGGGGTTGAGCGCGATGGCGCGGGCGGTGGCGTTGTCGGCCAGGCGGATGCGCACGGGGGCGCGGGCCGGATTCGGGCGGCCATAGCGCCGTTCCCGCCCGGCCGGATCGATCAGCTGCAGCTCACCATCCTGCAGGATACGGGTGAACAGGCGGTCAAGCAGCCACATGCGCCATGGATGCCAAGCCCCGGGTGACAGGGCAAGGCAAGGAGACGATAGCAGCCGGCTATGATGCGGCGATCAGTTGCCGCCGCGCGCCACGCTGACCCCAAGCGCGGCCTCAGCCGCGCGCCACACTCACCATGGCCGGGCGCAGCAGCCGGTCGCGGATGGTCCAGCCGCTGGCCAGTTCGGCCACCACGGTGCCGGCGTCAAATTCGCTGTCGACCTCGATCATCGCCTGATGGCGGTTGGGGTCGAGCGGCTCGCCGCTGGTGATCTCCACCCGGGCAATGCCCTGGCGGCCAAAAATGGCCAGCAACTCGCGTTCGGTCGCCTCGATGCCGGTGCGCACCTGGTCAAAGCCTTCGGCCGGCAGCGCGGCCACGGCGCGGCGCAGATTGTCGGCCACCGCCAGCATGTCGCGGGCAAAGCCGGTGACGGCATATTGGATGGCCTCGGCCTTGTCGCGCTCCAGCCGGCGGCGGGTGTTTTCCACGTCGGCCAGCGCGCGCATCACGCGGTCCTTCAGCTCGGCGATTTCCTGGTCCTTGGCCAGCAGCGCTTCGGCCAGATCAAGGGCCGGGCTGTCAGGCGTGGCGGGGGTTTCGGGCGTTTCGGGCGTTTCGGGGGTTGCGGGGGTGTCGGGCGTGTCGCTCATGATACCAATCTGCTCAGGGTTCGGGCGGTGTAATCCACCATGGGGATGACACGCGCATAGTTCAACCGCGTCGGCCCGATAACCCCCACAACGCCGATCACCTTGCCATCATTGCCGCGATAGGGTGCGGCAATCACGCTGGACCCGGACAGGGAAAACAGCCGGCTTTCGGCGCCGATGAAGATGCGGGTGGCCTCCGCGCCGCGCGCGCCATCGAGCAGGCGGATCAGTTCCGCCTTGTCTTCCAGATCATCCAGCAGCTGACGCACGCGCTCCATGTCCATGTGGCCCTCCACCAGATTGGCCTGGCCGCGCACGATCAGCACCGGGCGGGCGGCGGCATCGGATGACCAGACGGCGAGCCCGGCCGACACCGCCGTTTCGGTGAGGGCATCCAGCGCCGCGCGGTCGCGGGCAATCTCGGTGGACAGGCGCTGCGCGGCTTCGGCCAGCGTCAGCCCGGCCAGCCGGGTGGTGATATAGTTGGCGGCGGCCTCCAGGGTGGTGGGCAGCACGCCCGGCGGCAGATCGAGCAGGCGGTTTTCGACACTGCCATCGGCACCCACCAGCACCACCAGCGCGCGGGTGGGCGACAGCGGCACGAAGCTGACCTGGCGGATGATGAGCTCGCGCGCCGGCACCAGCACCAGGCCAGCACAGTGGGACAGGCCCGACAGCGCAGCGGTGGTGCGGGCCAGCGCCTCTTCCATCGCCATGCCCGGCGCCAGGCCGGATTCGAGCTTGGCACGATCTTCGTCCGACACTTCGGCGGCCTGCATCATGCCATCGACGAACATGCGCAGGCCCAGCTCGGTCGGCAGCCGCCCGGCCGACGTGTGCGGCGCGGCGAGCAGGCCCAGCTCCTCCAGATCCTGCATGACGTTGCGGATCGAGGCCGGCGACAGGCCGAGCCCGCCGCCTTTCGACAAGGTGCGGCTGCCCACCGGCGCGCCGGAGGCCAGATAGGCATCGACGATCTGGCGAAAAATCTCGCGCGCGCGGTCGTTCAGTTCGGTGAGCGACGGGGCTGACTGCATGAGGTCAATTTATGCACAGCGCGGCGGCTGCGCAATGGGTGCTTCCCTTCGCGCGGTCCACGCCATAAGGCCAGCTGCAACAGTCAAACGAAAGGCAGTCTTCATGCGCCCATCCGGCCGCACCCCCGATCAGATGCGATCGATCGAGATGATCCCCGGTTTTTCGGCCCACGCCGAAGGGTCGTGCCTGGTGAAGTTCGGCCAGACCCATGTGCTGGTGACGGCCAGCGTGGAAGAGCGGTTGCCGCCGTGGCTGCGTGGGCAGGGCAAGGGCTGGGTGACGGCCGAATATGGCATGCTGCCCCGCGCCACCCACACCCGCGGCAGCCGCGAGGCGGCCAAGGGCAAGCAATCGGGCCGCACCCAGGAAATCCAGCGCCTGATCGGCCGGTCCCTGCGCGCTGTCACCGATCTCACCCTGTTGGGCGAACGCCAGATCACGCTGGATTGCGATGTCATCCAGGCCGATGGCGGCACCCGCACCGCCGCCATTTCCGGCGCCTGGGTGGCGCTGCGGCTGGCCATCGATGCCATCCACAAGGCAAGCCCGCTGGCCGGTGATCCGCTGGCCACCCAGGTCGCGGCGATCAGCTGCGGCGTCTACAACGGCACGCCGGTGCTGGATCTGGATTATGCCGAGGACAGCGCCGCCGGCACCGATGCCAATTTCGTGCTGACCAACAAGGCCGGCATCGTCGAGGTGCAGGGCACGGCGGAAGGCGAGCCGTTTGACGAGGAAACGCTGCTGCGCCTGCTGCGCCTCGCCCGCATCGGCTGCAACCAGGTGTTCGCCGCCCAGCTGCAGGCGGTGGGCCGGTGAGGCAGCTGCAGCCGGGCCGGCTGGTGCTGGCCACGCACAATCCCGGCAAGGTGGTGGAACTGGCCGAACTGCTGAACCCGCACGGGCTCGACGTGGTGTCAGCCGGCGACCTCGGCTTGGCCGAGCCGGACGAGACGGAAACGACGTTCATCGGCAACGCCCGGCTGAAGGCGCTGGCCGCCGCCACGGCGAGCGGCCTGCCGGCGATTGCCGATGACAGCGGCCTGTGCGTCGATGCGCTCGGCGGTGCGCCCGGCATCTATTCGGCGCGCTGGGCTGGGCCAGGGAAAGACTTCGCGGTGGCGATGGCGCGGGTGAACGAGGAACTGGGCGACCAGCCCCGCACCGCCCATTTCATCTGCGCCCTGTGCGTCGCCTGGCCCGATGGCCACAGCGAGGTGGTGGAAGGCCGGGTGGATGGCACGCTGGTGTGGCCGCCGCGTGGGCACAATGGCTTTGGCTATGACCCGATATTCCTGATGGACGGCCAGGCGCAAACCTATGGCGAGATGACCCGGGCCGAAAAGGAAGCCGACAATCACCGGGCGCGGGCCTTCCGGCAGCTGGTGGCGTTGCTGCCGCCGGTCGCCGCGTGACGCAGGCCCACCCCCTGCCCCTCCCGCATGCGGGAGGGGCGCAGATTGCGCCGGACCCAACCGACTCCCCTCCCGCTCGCGGGAGGGGCTGGGGGTGGGCATGACCAAGCCCCCACCCGTCGCGCTCTACGTCCACTGGCCGTTCTGCGTCACCAAATGCCCCTATTGCGACTTCAATTCCCACGTCCGCGAGAGCGTGGACCAGTCGGCGTGGCGCGCGGCGTTGCTGGCCGATCTGGCGCATGAGGCGGAACGCCTGCCCGGCCGCCGGCTGGCCAGCATCTTCTTTGGCGGCGGCACCCCCAGCCTGATGCCGCCCGAAACCGTGGCCGCCATCATCGCAGCGGCGCAGCAGCACTGGCCGCCCACCGGCGATCTGGAAATCACGCTGGAAGCCAACCCGTCGAGCGTGGAGGCGGCGCGCTTTGCCGGCTTTGCCGCGGCCGGGGTCAACCGCCTCTCGCTGGGCGTGCAGGCGCTGGATGATGCGGCGCTTCGCCTGCTCGGCCGGCCGCATGATCTGGCCGCCGCACTGGCCGCGCTGGAGGTGGCGCAATCGACCTTTGGCCGGGTCAGCTTCGACCTCATCTATGACCGGCCGGGGATGACACGGGAGGCCTGGGCGGCCGAACTCAGCCGGGCCCTCGGCTTTGGCACCACGCACCTGTCGCTCTATCAATTGACCATCGAGCCCGGCACGCGCTTTGCCGCCCTGTTCGCGCGTGGCGAACTGATCATGCCGGATGAGGACACCAGCGCCGACCTGTTCGCCATCACGCAATCCATGACGGCGGCGGCGGGCCTGCCGGCCTATGAAATCTCCAACCACGCCGCACCGGGCCGCGAGAGCCGGCACAATCTCACCTATTGGCGCTATGGCGATTATGCCGGCATCGGGCCGGGTGCCCATGGCCGCCGCGCCGGGGTTGCCACCCTCAGGCGCAAGAAGCCCGAACTATGGCTGGCCGGCGTGCGCGCCGCCGGGCATGGGCTGGAGAGCGAGACGGCGCTGACACCGGATGAACGCGCCACCGAAGCCCTGGTGATGGGCCTCAGGCTGGCCGAAGGGATTGATGCCGCGCGCTTTGCGGCGCGCACCGGGGTCGCGCTGGCCGACGCGGTGGACATGGACGCGGCACAGCGCCTGGCCGGTCAAGGCCTGCTGGATGTCAATGACGCAGGCATCCGCCTGACCCGCGCCGGCTGGCCATTGGCCAATGCCGTGCTGGCCCAGATTGCGCGCTGACATTCCGCCCCCTCTGGGGGAGGATCTGCATGGGCCTCAGAAACTCGCCGGCGCCGGCGACACGGTGCCGGTGCCCAGCTGGTCGACCTCCAGCCCGCGCTCCACAACGCCGCTCGCCGTGAAGCGGAAGGCGCCGTCGATACCGGCAAAGCCGTCACGGGCCAGCAGGCTGGCGCGCGGGAAAGGCTGGCCATAGGGCCAGCGCGCTGCCAGCCCGTGCGCCAGCAGCACCGCATCATAGCCCAGCGAGGCGAGGCGCGAGGGGTTGCCGCCGTGCTTGGCGCGATAGCGGGCAGCGAGGCTGTTGAAGCGAGCATCGGGCACGGTGGCATAGAGCGCACCCTTCAATGCCGGCACGGCAGCCAGGCCCGGTTCGTTGTTCCACAATTCGGTGCCCAGGATCACCACCTGCCCCGGCCCGGCACCAAAGCGCGACAGCGGCTGCAGGAAACGTGCCGCCGC
>CAZAWH010000149.1:0-7180 GCA_964488775.1 uncultured Sandarakinorhabdus sp.
CCGCCGCCAATGTCGAGGCGCTGAACGCCGCCACCGCCAACATCCCGGCCGAGGCGATGCGCATGCACATCTGCTGGGGCAATTATGAGGGCCCGCACGATCACGACATCCCGCTGGAACGGGTGATCGGCATCATTCTGGGCGCCCGCCCGGCCACCATCCTGTTCGAAGCCGCCAACCCGCGCCACGAACATGAATGGACAGTCTGGGCCGATGCCCGCATCCCCGACGAAAAGCGGCTGGCGCCGGGGCTGATCGACACCTGCTCCAACTATGTCGAACATCCCGAACTCATCGCCCAGCGCATCGAGCGTTTTGCCGCCATCGTCGGCAAGGACCGGGTCATCGCCTCCACCGATTGCGGCTTCGGCACCTTTGCCGGCTATGGCAAGATTGACCCGGCGGTGACCTGGAAAAAGCTCGAAGCCCTGCGCGCCGGCGCCAACATCGCCGACGCCCGCATCGGCTGAGTCGGCCGGCCGGGCGCAAGCCCACCGCTCAGCCGCCAAGGCTGGTGATTTCGACAGCGGCCCTCGGCCGGATTCTTTCTTGTAGCGGGCGCTACATCGGCATAGCCTCTGCCGGCAAACACGGCAGGAGCCTGGCAGATGCAGGTGGACGCGCACGACACGGCTTTGGCCCCCATCGATGTGGCCCGGCCGGAATATTTTGCCGAAGACCGCTGGCAGGAACCGTTCCGGCTGCTGCGGGCGCATGCGCCGATCCAATATGTGCCGGAATCGAAATTCGGCCCCTATTGGTCGATCAGCAGTTACAAGCCGATCGTGCATGTGGAGGCCTTGCCCAAGCTGTTCTCCTCCAGCTTTGAACTGGGCGGCATCACGCTCGGCATCCAGCCCGATCGTGCCCGCCCGGGCGAACGGCGGCTGCCGCAGTTCATCGCCATGGATCCGCCCCGCCACACCGGCCAGCGCCGCACGGTGGCCCCCGCCTTTGGCCCGGCCGAAGTGGCGGCGATGAAGGCCGACGTGCAGGCGCGCACCGCCGCCCTGCTCGACAGCCTGTCCATCGGCACGCCCTTTGACTGGGTGCAGGCGGTCTCGATCGAACTGACCACCGGCATGCTGGCCCGCATGTTCGATTTCCCCTGGGACGAACGGCACAAGCTGACCGGCTGGTCGGATGCCGGCGGCAATATCGATGCCATCGTCGCGCCCGGCGGCTGGGACTGGTTCAACGGCGAGATGGAGGCGATGGGCGCCGCCTTCGCCGAACTGTGGCAGCGCCGCGCCGCCAATCCCGGCAAGGACCTGATTTCGTTGATGCTGCAATCCGATGCCATGCGCGACATGGATGCGGTGGAGTTCATCGGCAATCTGATCCTGCTGATCGTCGGCGGCAACGACACCACCCGCAATTCGATGAGCGCCTATGCCTGGGGCCTGGCGCAGTTCCCCGACGAACGAACCAGGCTGGAAGCCGACCCGGCGCTGATCCCCAATGCCGTGCAGGAAATCATCCGCTGGCAAACCCCGCTGTCCTACATGCGGCGCACGGTGACGGAAGACACCGAATTGTTCGGCCATCACCTGAATAAGCACGACATGCTGGCGCTCTGGTACATCTCGGCCAACCGCGACGAGACTGTGTTCGAGGATGCGGACCGCATCATCGTTGATCGCCCCAATGCGCGCCGTCACCTGTCGTTCGGCTATGGCATCCACCGCTGCGTCGGCGCGCGCGTGGCCGAACTGCAACTGGTCACCCTGCTGGAGGAAATGGCCCGGCGCCGGCTGCGGGTGAACCCGATCGCCCCGCCCGAACGCGTGCCAGCCAGTTTCGTGCACGGATACAAGCAGCTGATGGTGGAATTGAGCCGGTATTGACGCAACGACGGGAGACACAGCCATGACGCCGCTGGAAACGGTGAAGGCCTTCATGACGGCCATGGAGCCGCTGGATTACGATCGTGCCCTGCAACTGGTCAGCGCCGATTGCGCCTATACCAACCCGCCGCCAATCGGCACGGCGCATGGTCCCGAAGGCATCCGCGCCGTGCTGACGCCGTTTTTCGCGCCGACGCTGGAAAATGAATTCCGCATCATCCGGGCGCTGGCCGATGGCCCGGTGGTGATGCTGGAGCGGCTGGACCGCCACCGCTTGGCCGACAAATGGGTCGAGCTGCCGGTCACCGGCGTCTACGAGGTGCACGACGGGCTGATCACCTCTTGGCGGGACTATTTCGACCTGGCCAGCATCATGGGGCAGTGGCCGGCGGCGTGACGGCTGCTGCGGCCAGCCGCGCCTCCTGGTCCAGGATCATCTGCCGCGCGGCGGCCAGCACCCGGTCGGATCGCGGATCGCCGGCAAACACGCGCGACAGGGCGATGGCACCCACCATGGTGGACCAGGCCGCCAGGCTGAAATCCTGTGCCTGCTCATCCGGCGCGCCGCCCTGGGCCTCGGCCATCGCGGCCAGATAATTGTCCATCTTCTGCATCATGGCCCGGCGGGTGGCGGGCCCGCTGCGCGCCACATCGCCGGCCAGCGCCGCCACGGCACAGCCGGCCCCCGGCGCATCGCGGTGCGCCCGGCTGAGGTAATTGTTGAGGATGGATTTGACCGTGCGCTTGCCCACCCCGCGCCGGGCGGCGGCCGATGCCGCCTCCCCATCCAGCAACGCCCGTTCCAGCGCGGCCGCCACCAAGGCGTCGCGCGATTCGAAATGCACATAGAAGGCGCCGTGCGTCAGCCCGACTGACCGCATCAACTCGCCGATGCTCAACGCATCAATGCCGCGTTCGCGGATGGTCTGTGCCGCCGCGCTGATGATCCGCTCGCGGCTCTGCGCCTTTTCCGCCCGTGAATGGCCCATGGCTTGCCCTTGACTCTCTGCATGATGGTTATCATGCTGATTTGAACAGCAGTGATTCTTGCATGACTGACCTGAAAATGTCCATGTTTCAGTCAGGTCGTGACGATGCTGGCGGGGATTGCTGGTTCATTTCCAGCAGCTCTGGCCGTCATTTTTCCACGAAGTGCATGATGATCGATTGGCATCGGGCGATGATCCCGGGAAAGGCGTTGGCATGAATGATCCGCGCACTCTGTTCGATCTCACCGGCCGGACAGCGCTGATCACCGGCGGCTCGCGCGGGCTTGGCCTGCAACTTGCCGAAGCGCTCGGCGATTTCGGTGCCCGGCTGCTGATCGCCTCGCGCAAGGCGGCCGATCTGGAATCGGCCCGGGCCCATCTTTCGGCGCGCGGCATCGATGTCAGCACGTTCGTCTGCGACAATGCCGTGGACGAACAGGCCTTTGCGCTGGCCGATGCCGCCATCGCGCGGCTGGGCCGGGTGGACATATTGGTGAACAATGCCGGCGCCAGCTGGGGCGCGCCGACCGAGGATCACCCCATCGACGCGTTCGACAAGATCATGAACCTCAACATCCGGGCGCTGTTCGTGCTGTCCCAGCGCATCGCCAAGCAGTCGATGATCCCCAACCGGTACGGCCGCATCATCAACATGTCCTCCATGGCCGGCCTGCGCGGTGCCGATGGGCTGGTGGCCTACAACACCAGCAAGGGCGCGGTGATCAACTTCACCCGGGCGCTGGCGGCGTCGTGGGGCAAATATGGCATCACCTGCAACGCCATCGCGCCCGGTATGTTCCCGTCGAAGATGACGAAGGGCACGTTCGAAAAACTGGGGGTCGAACGCTTTGCCAATGCCGCGCCGCTGCGCCGCATTGGCGACGATCAGGACCTGAAGGGCACGGCGCTGCTGTTCGCCAGCGATGCCGGCAAGCATATCACCGGGCAGACGCTGGCCGTGGATGGCGGCGTCACCGCTGTTTGAGGAGGATCACCCATGTCTGACATCACGCTGGCCGATTATCGCGCCCTGGTGGGGCAGGAACTTGGTGTGTCGCGCTGGTTCCTGCTGGATCAGGCCCGCATCGATGCCTTTGCCGATGTGACCGAGGATCACCAGTTCATCCATGTCGATCCGGCCCGTGCCGCGGCCACCCCCTTTGGCGGCACGGTGGCGCACGGCTTTCTCAGCCTGTCGATGCTGGCGGCCATGGCCTTTGATGCCCAGCCCAGGATCGCCGGGCGGGCGATGGCGGTGAACTATGGCTTTGATCGCGTGCGCCTGCTGAGCCCGGTGAAGGCCGGCACCCGCGTGCGCGGCCGCTTCGTGCTCAAGGAGATCGTCGATCGTGGGCCCAGGGAATTCCTGTCGAAAACCGAGGCCACGGTGGAGATCGAAGGCAGCAGCAAGCCCGCGCTGATCGCCGAATGGCTGGGCATTTCCTACCTGGCCTGATCCCGGGCACCCCCGAAGGAGAGCAAGATGAGCGACAACAGCGAAGGCCAGGTGCGCCACGAACGGCATGGCCACATCCTCAAGATCATCATCGACAACGTGCCCAAGAAAAACAGCTTCGTGCCGGCGATGATGGAGCAGCTGGCCGCGGCGCTGACCCTCCTGGAAAGCGATGATGATCTGTGGGTGGGCGTGCTGTGCGCGATGGGCGATCATTTCACCGCCGGGCTGGACATGCCGAAATTCTTCGGCCCCACCGCCACCGCCAAACCGCTGGCCGATGGCCAGATCGATCCCTTTGGCCTCAAGAACCAGGGCAGCAAGCCGATCGTCACGGCGGTGCAGGGCATCTGCTTCACCATCGGCATCGAAATCGCGCTGGCTGGTGACATCATCGTGGCGGCGGACGACACCCGCTTCTGCCAGATGGAGGCCAAGCGCGGCATTGCCCCGCTCGGCGGCGCGCATTTCCGCTACATCACCCGCGCCGGCTGGGGCAACGCCATGTATCATCTGTTCCTGTGCGACGAGTTTGGCGCGGCCGAGGCGCATCGCATCGGGCTGGTGCAGGAAGTGGTGCCGGCGGGCACGCAGGTGGCGCGGGCGATGGCGCTGGCCGAACAGATCGCCGCCTGCGCACCGCTGGGCATCAGGGCGACCAAGCTGGCCGGCCGCACCTATATCGAGCAGGGCGAACAGGCCGCCATTGCCGCCATCCCGGGCATCCGCGACCGGGTGATGGCCAGCGCCGATGCCGCCGAAGGCATCACCAGCTTCATGCAGCGCCGGCCGGCGGTGTTCCAGGGCCGGTAACCCGGCCCCCTTAGCGGCCGGGGCCGGCCTTGAAGCTCCAGTCGATCGCCTGCAGGCGCACATCAGGCGTGGGGGCCAGCAGCAGATAGGCGCCCAGCACGCCATGCTGGCAACGCCAGCTCAGCTGCGCCTCCAGCGCGCCGCTGGCGCGGATCTGCGGCGCGGCCTCACAGCGCCCGGCTTTGGCCTTCACGGCGGCGATATCGGCGGCGCGGTGGCCGGCGTCCCGGTCCATCAGCAGATTGGGGCTGAGCAGCGCCGGTTCAGCATCCACCCGGCCGCTGGCCAGCGCCCGGCTGGCCAAGGCGGCGGCGGCCGTGATGGCCGGCGACACCGGCACCGGATCGGGCGGCATCAGGCCGGCCTGTTCGATGGCCAGCATCGCCTGCCAGGCCAGATCGGACGGCCCGGCATAGGTGTGGTTGGTGAAGACGAACACGCCCCAGCCGCGATCGGGCGCAATCACCATGTGGCTGCCATACCCTGGATAGCCGCCGCCGTGGAACGCAACGCGGCCCAGCGTGCAATCCTCGCCCACCCGCAAGCCGCCGCCATAGACGACGGCCACCGAACAGATTGATGGCAGCATGTCCCCCGGCCGGTTCATGCGGCGCGGGGAGCCTTCGCCGCGCACCAGCCGGCGGATGGTGGCCCGTGCCGGGGCGTCCGCCGTGCCCGGCGCGGCGGCCGGCCAGGCCGACAGGAGATGATCGATCCAGCGGGCATAATCGGGCACGGTGGTGATCACCCCGCCCATCGCGCCGAAGGCGCCGGGCCCCATGTCAGGCTCGCGCTTCCAGGTCGAATCCTCCCAGCGCCAGCCGGTGGCCAGTTCGGCGGCCGGCACATCGGCCAGATTGAACGTGGTGCCGGCCATGCCCAGCGGCTGGAAATGGCGGCGGGCGATTTCCGCCTCGAACGGGCGGCCGCTGACATTGGTGATGATGCGGCCCAAAATGGCATAGCCCAGATTGGAATATTCGTGGGTGAGCCCGGTGGCGCGGGTGAAGGGCACGCCGGTCTTCAAGAGCGCGGTGAAGTCCGCCTCCGGCAGCGGCGTCTGGCGATCGCCCCAGGGATCATCGGTGACAAACCCGCCCATGTGGTGGACGAGATCGGTGATGGTCAGATGATCGCCCCAGCCCTTCAGCTCGGGCACATGGGTCACCACCTTGTCGTCCAGCCAGATGCGGCCTTCGGCGGCCAACTGCTCGATGGTCAGCGCCGTGAAGGCCTTGGTCATGCTGGCGATGCGGAACCGCGTGGTGGCCGTCACCGGCCGCCCGCTGTCGGGATCGGCCAGGCCATCATGGCCGAAATGCACCAGGCCCTGCCCACGCTTCACCACGCCCCAGGCAATGCCGGGCCAGTTGCGCATGGCCTTGGTGTCCCGCATCGACGCATCGATGCGGGCGGCCAGTTCCGGTGGCAGCGGCGCAGCGGAGGCAGGGGCCGCAACCAGCAGCGCCGCTGCCGCCAGCCGCCTCACATCTCTTTCCCGTCGCTGATCTTGTAGAAGACGCCGCCGCCATCAGTGCCGGCCAGTTCCAGCGTGCCCTCGATGGTGCGCACATCATAATTCATCGGAATGGCCGAGGCGACCTTGACCTCGATGAACTGCTGCGGGCCGGGATTGAGATGGAACGGGCAATCGGGCGGATAGGCCAGCAGCACGAAATGGCTCTGGTTGGCGCCCTTGCCCAGCGGCAGCATATAGCCGTTGATCTTCACCTTCTTGCCGGCCAGCGACCTGACCGCCGCCGGATAGAGCGGCTTCACCGCGCCGGTCTTGGCGGCGCGCGGGTCTTCCTGCGCGCTTTCCAGCACCTGCCACGGCACGCCGCCGGGCGGGGTGGGCGCCGGCTTCCAGATCGATTCCGACGGCTTCAACGGGCCCTGCGTCTGGGCCAGCGCGGCGGGGCCGGCCAGAACCAGGGCGGCGGCGATGCCAAGCGATATGCGGCTCTTCATCCTGTCCTCCGATGCGAATCAGCGGCTGTTGGCCAGTGTTTCGGCGATATCCGATTGCAGCACCCTGAACGCTGGAATCAAGGCGGCAAACAGCCCGATGGCCA
>CAZAWH010000150.1:0-7130 GCA_964488775.1 uncultured Sandarakinorhabdus sp.
GAATTCGAAGCCTTCGACGATTGGGACGACAAATATCGCCTGATCATTGCGCTGGGCGCCGCCCTGCCGCCGATGGACCCGGCGTTGAAGACCGATGCCAACAAGGTGCGCGGCTGCGCCTCCCAGGTCTGGCTGCACCCCAGCCGCGATGGCGATACGCTGCACTTCGCCGCCGACAGCGATGCCGCCATCGTCAAGGGCCTGGTTGCCCTCGTGCTCATGCTCGCCAACGGCCAGCCCGCTGCCGCCATCGACGGCGCGGCGATCCGGGCCCGGCTCGACGGCCTTGGCCTGTCCAAACATCTCTCCTCCAACCGCACGCAGGGCCTGGCCTCGATGATCGCCCGCATCGATGCGCTGGCACGGCAAAGCGCATGACCAGTTTTGCCGATCAGGTTGGCCAGTTCATGGGCCCGTTCGTCGGCCGCGTGCCGCACAACAAGCGGCTCGGCCTGCGCTTCATCCAGGCCGGAGACAAATGGGTGGAACTGCAACTGCCCTTCTCGCCCGAATTCCTCGTCGATCCCGATCATGGCGTCTGGGCCTCCGGCCCGATCATCACCCTGATGGACACCTGTGTCGGCATGGCCTCCATGCTGGCGCGCGGCGCCTTCGAACCCCACGCCACGCTCGACTTGCGCACCGATTATGTCCGCAGCCCCAAGCCGGAGGCGACAGTGACGGCGCGCGGCGAATGTTATCGGATGACGCGCCAGATCGCCTTCGTGCGCGGGCTCGCCCATGATGGCGATCCGGCCGATCCCATCGCCCACGTCGCCGGCACCTTCATGTTCGCCGCCTCGAAACTCGCCGGAGGCTGGCAATGACCAACCCCGCGCTCGCCACCCTGCTGCGCCAGCCGGCTGGCCGGCTCGACCTGTTGCCCTATGCCGCCCTGCTCGACCTGTCGTTCGAACGGGTGGACGGGGAGCTGCAACTGATCATGCCCTTTGCCGATACGCTGATCGGCTCGCCCGGCCGGCTGCACGGCGGCTCCATCTCCGGCCTGCTCGAACTGGCCGGCCTGCTCACCGTCATCGCCGCCCAACCGGAGGGCGAGGCGCTGCCGCGCGTCCGCCCCGTCACCGTGACGGTGGATTTCATGCGCGAAGGCGCACCGGTGGAAACCCGCGCCGCCGCCAGCATTGCCAAGCTGGGCCGCCGCGTCGTCAATGTCCACGCCTCGGCCTGGCAGGTGAAGGATGGGGTGGGCGATCGCACCCGGCCGATCACCGCCGCCCACATCAATTTCGTGCTGGACTGGCCGGAGCGCTAAGCCCGCCCAGCGCCGCTATCGCGCCGGCGCCGCCACCGCCTGCACCGCCGTCGCGGTCGAATCGCTGAACAGGCCATCGATGCCGGTGGCCAGAAACGCCCGGATCTCGGCCACGCCGTCGCCCATCGCCCTGGGATCGCTGCCCGCCTTCAGGCCTTCCGGCAGGAAATAATTCTCCGGCCGGAACGTCCAGGGATGCACCTCCAGCCCGGCGGCATGGGCATAAGCGACAAAGTCCGTCGGCGCGCCCAGCCGGCCATCGGCCGCGCGCGGGATGATCAGCGATTTTTCCGCCCCCACGCCAAAGGCATAGGCCGCCACGCCCTTCAGCCCCGCCGCCGTGGCCATCGCGGCATAGTCATGCCCGTCGGCCGACCGGCCGCTGGCGCCCATCAACTGGATCAGCCGCACCCCGGTCTGGCGCTTCAGCGCCTTCAGATTGTCCACCTCGAAGCTCTGGATGAACACCGGCGCCGCCGCCGCCGTCCAGCCGGCCCGCGCCAGCTCCGCCAGCAGCACCGGTTCGATCGGCAGCCCCAATGCCTTGAAATAGCTGGGATGCTTGGTTTCGGGATAGATGCCGATGGTCCGCCCCGTCCGCGCCGATGCCGCCTTGGCCAGCGCGATCACCTCGGCCAGGGTGGGGATCTGATACTGGCCGTCAAACGCCGCATTGCCGGGGCGCAGCTGCGGCAGGCGTTCGCGGGCGCGCAGCGTCTTCAGCTCGGCCAGGGTGAAATCCTCGGTGAACCAGCCGGTCACCGCCTCGCCGTCGATGGTCTTCGTCGTCTTGCGGCCGGCGAATTCGGGCCGCGCCGCCACATCGGTGGTGCCGGAAATCTCATTCTCGTGCCGCGCCACCAGCTGATGGTCCTTTGTCGGCACCAGATCGGGCTCGATATAATCCGCCCCCTGTTCGATGGCGCGTTCATAGGCGGCCAGTGTGTGTTCCGGCCGCTCCGCGCTGGCGCCGCGATGGGCGATGATGATCGGCGGGGCCGGCGGCAGCACCGGCGGCGGCGCGGGTTTGGGCGGGGCAGCAGCCATCAACAGCACCATCAGGGGAAGCAGGGCAGGTCGCATCATCCTACCTGCGTAGCCGGCCGGGATGACAGAGGAAAGTCAGCAGCGCAGCACCAGCCGCCCGCCCGGTTTGTCAACCACCAGCGCGCTGCACCCCGCCGCATCGAGCTGGGTGCGCGACAGGGTCAGCACCCGCACCACCCGGCGCTTCTTGCCGGTGTCGGCGCTCACCACGATTTCGGCCGGATCATCATCGGCATCGGGCGGCGCGGCCTGGCCGTTGGCCAGTTGCGCGGTGGCGTCGCGCCGGTCGTTCACCCGCACCGCCACCGCGTCAAAGCGGAACGGGCCCAGCACCAGCGGTTTCGCCAGCACCAGCCGCCGCACCGGCCGGCGCACGCCCAGGAAAATCTCCTCCTCCCACGTCTCGCCTTCCAGCCGGCCGCCCAGCGCGGCGGCAAGATCAGCCCCCACCGCCGCACTGGCCAGCGGCAGGCGCATGCCCAGCCGCACATCCACGCTCAGCCCAAAGCCATAGCCGTCCCCGCGCACCCCGCCATAACTGCCCGAATTGATGTCCCCGAACAGCGGCAGCGCCCATTCGCTGCCACCCGCGCCGGCGCTGGCGCCGGGCGTCAACGCCACCGTCACCACGCCGTGCGGCAGCGCCATCGGCCCGATGCTGCCCATTTCCGGGATCGGCCCCGCCCCTTCAAACCAGAAAATCCGCTGGTTGAAGGCCTGGCCGGTCAGTTCCACCTTGCCCGGCGTGTTGCGCCCGGTCAGCACCTTGGTCCGCCCGATCCGCACCGTCGCCTTGCCCATCAGGCCGGCCGGTTTCAGGCCCAGCCGCGCCACCGTGTCGCCATTCAGGGTGATGCGGTCCACCGCGCCGGTGGCCAGGCTCAAGGCCACCGTCTGGCCGTTGATCCGCGCCAGGATCGGCGCATCGGCCGGCAGGGTGATGGCCGGTGCGATGCCCTTGGGCGGTGCCGCTGCCATCAGCAACAGGGCCGCCGGCAGCAGCGCAGACATCAGGGCAAGACGCATCGAACAGTCTCCGTGTTGCCCCTGCAATACGGCGTTGATTAATTGCCAGCAACCGCTTGTTGGCCAAGGCCCTTCGCGGCACTCTTGCCGCCGTGCCGATTCCATTGCCCCGCCCGTCTGCCCGCGCCGCCGCCGGCCTGGTGCTGGCTGCCCTGCTGCTGCCGTCAGGCCCGCTGATCGGCCAGGCGCGGCCCGGCGTCGTCACCGTCTCGCCCAGCGGCACGGTCGCCGCCCCGGCCCAGATCGTCGTGCGCTTTGCCACGCCGATGGTGGCGATGGGCGCGGCCGCGCCGGCCCCGGTTGCCGGGGATTGCGGGGCCGCCGGGCCGCGATTCCCGTCCGGCCGCTGGCTGGATCCCCAGCGCTATGCCATCGATCTGGCCGCGCCCGTTCCCGGCGGCCGCGCCTGCACGGTCCGCCTGGCCGCCGGCCTTGCCGATCTGGCCGGCCGCCCGCTGCCGGCGGCTGGCCCGTTCCGCTTTGCCACACCCGGCCCGGCCATCCGCGCCGTGCTGCCCGACGGCGGTGATGTGGCCGAAGACCAGATTTTCCTGATCGCCGCCGAAGCCCAGCCCACCGCCGCCAGCGTTGGCCAGGGCGCCGCCTGCCTGATCGACGGCGTCGGCGAACGCGTGCCGCTGGACCTGCTGCCCAATGCCACCCGCGATGCCATTATCACATCGGCCCGTGGCGACTGGAATCTGGGCTGGTTCCTCGAACGCGCCGGCTGGCGGGCCGATTATGACGGCAATCGCGCGCCGCCGGCCCATCTGATGGCGGCACGCTGCCGCCGGCCGCTGCCGCCCGGCGGGCAGGTCAGCCTCAGCTGGCGCGGCAGCATCGCCGCCGCCAACGGGCTGAAGGCCGGCAATGATTGGCAGCAACGCTTCCGCGTGCGCCCGGCCTTTACCGCCACCATGGCCTGCACCCGCACCAACGCCGGGGCCGCCTGCTCGCCGCTCGATTCGATCCGGGTGGATTTCACCGCGCCGGTGCCGCGCGCCGCGGCCCTGGCCGCCCGGCTGCGCCTGCCCGATGGCCGCAGCATCGCCCCTACCGTGCCGACCGATCGCAACAACATGCTCGGCGATATCCGCTTCAAGGGGCCGTGGCCGGCGCGCGCCCGCCTGATGCTCACCCTGCCGGCCGGGTTGAAGGATGATGCCGGCCGGCCGCTGGCCAACGCCAACCGCTTCCCGCTGGCCGTTGCCACCGGCGATTTCCCGCCGCTGGCCAAGTTCGCCGGCCGTTTCGGGATCCTGGAGGCCGAGGAAGGCGGCATCCTGCCCGTCACCCTGCGCGGGGTGGAAAACCCGCTGCCGGCCGCCGCCCTGTCGCTGCCGGTGCGCAGCCTGCGGCTGGACGACGATTTCCGGGTCGCCACCTGGCTGCGCCGGGTCGAACGCGCCGGCGAACGCCGCTTCAGCGACGAACCGCTGGCCGGCGGCGGCACCAACAGCGTCGAGACCACGGGCAGCCAGTCGCTGCTGGCCGATGAAACGGCCAGCAACCGCTTCACCATCACCCGGCCGCGCGACGGTGCCATGCAGGTGGTGGGCATCCCGCTGAAACGCCGCGGGCTCCATATTGTCGAAATCGCCTCCCCGGCGCTGGGCGGCGCGCTCACGGCACGCGGGCAGACCTATCATGTCAGCACCGCCGCGCTGGTCACCGCCATGGCGGTGCATTTCCAGTGGGGCGACGGTGCCTCGCTGGTGTGGGTGACCCGCCTGGCCGATGCCGCGCCCGTGGCCGGCGCCCGCATCGCCATCAGCAACAGCTGCACCGGCGACCGTCTGTGGCAAGGCCGCACCGATGCCAGCGGCCGGGCCCTGGTGCCGGCCGGCCGGCTGCCCAAACCCGCCACCTGGACCAGCTGCGACGGCGAAGCCCCCACGCTGATGGTCAGCGCGCGCACCAGCGATGACTACAGCTTTGCCCTGTCCAGCTGGGGCGAAGGCATCCAGGCCTTTGATTTCAATCTGCCTTATGGCGGCTGGCAGGCCCGGCCGATCGCCCATGCCGTGTTCGATCGCACCCTGGCCCGCCCCGGTGACCGGATCAATTTCAAGCTGTTCCGCCGCGAGGCCAGCGACAAGGGCTTTGCCCGGCCAAGGCTGCCGCCGCTCAGCCTCACCGCCCGCCACTGGCAAAGCGAGACGGTGCTGCCCGTCAGCCTCACGCCCGGCCCCGATCCGGTCGGCCAGATCATCCTGCCGGCCAGCGCGCCCAGCGGCGAATGGGAATTGCGGCTGGCAACGCCCGATGGCGATGAAACCGGCGTCGGCAGCTTCCAGGTGGAGGCCTTCCGCCTGCCAACGCTGCGCGCCGCGGTGTCGGGGCCCAGGGCGATGCCGGTCGCCCCCGCCAGCCTGCCGCTCGATCTGGCGCTGTCCTATTTCTCCGGCGGCTCGGCGGCCGGGGCGCCGGTCACGCTGCGCACCCGCGTGGTGCCGCGCAGCGTCGAGGTGCCGGGCCTCGACGGCTTCAGCTTCGATGCCGATGCCATCACGCCCGGCCTGTCCCGGCTGGAGGAGGGGGAGGCCGCCGCCGCCCCCATCCGCGCCCGCGAAACGCCGCTCAACCTTGGCCGCACCGGCACCGCCCGGGTGCTGGCCGGCGGCTGGGCCCCGATCACCCGCCCGGCCACGCTGGTGGCCGAAATGGATTATCCCGATGCCAATGGCGAAATCGCCACCCGCATCGCGCGGCTGCCGCTGGAACCGGCTGCCCTGCGCGTTGGCATCGCGCGCGATGGCTGGCTGCTCAAGGCCGATGATGCCCGGCTCAGGCTGATCGTGCTCGGCCTCGACAACAAGCCGCTGGCCGGCCGCGCCATCCGCGTGCGCCTGTTCGCCCGCGAAATCATCTCCACCCGCAAGCGGCTGGTCGGCGGCTTTTATGCCTATGACAACATGGTCGAAACCCGCGAGCTCAAGGCCGGCTGCACCACCCGCAGCGACGCGCGCGGCCGGGCGCTGTGCGTGCTGGATGCCGGCGTTTCGGGCGAGGTGATCGCCCTGGCCGAAGCGCAGGACGATGCCGGCCGCACCGCCCGGGCCAGCCAGAGCCTGTGGCTGGCCGGCGCGGATGACTGGTGGTTCGGCGGCGACAATGGCGACCGCATGGATCTGGTGCCCGAGGCGCCGGAGGTGGCGGTGGGCGGCACCGCGCGCCTTGCCGTGCGCATGCCGTTCCGCGAGGCGACGGCGCTGGTCACCATCATGCGCGGCGGCGTGATCGAAAGTTTCGTCACCACCCTGTCGGGCAAGGAACCGGTGGTGGCGGTGAAGATCAAGGGCAACCACGCCCCCAATGTCTATGTCTCGGTGCTGGCCGTGCGCGGGCGGGTGGCGGGCTGGCGGCTGTGGCTGGCCGATCTGGCCCGGCGCTGGAACCTCCCCTGGCTCAGCCGGGACGGCGCCGCGCCCACCGCGCTGGTCGATCTGGCCCGACCGTCGTGGCGGCTGGGCCTGGCACAACTGAAGGTCGGCCATGATGCCCACCGGCTGGCCGTGGCGGTGACGCCAGACCGCCCCACCCACGCGGTGCGTGAAGCCGCCAGCGCGCGCATCCGGGTCACCCCGCCACGCGGCACGGCCTTGCCCGCCGACACCGAAATCGCCTTCGCCGTGGTGGATGAGGCGCTGCTGGCGCTGAAAGCCAACGACAGCTGGCAACTGCTCGACGCCATGATGGCACCGCGGCCCATGGGCGTCGTCATGGCCAGCGCCCAGGGCCAGGTGGTTGGCAAGCGCCATTATGGCGCCAAGGCGGTGGC
>CAZAWH010000151.1:0-7111 GCA_964488775.1 uncultured Sandarakinorhabdus sp.
ACGATGCGGGCATCAGAATCGGTGCGGCTGGGAATCAGCTGATGATCAAAGTGGAATCGCTTGGCGGCGGTGGCAAGCTCTTCCTGCACGTTGCGCCCCTTTGGCAGGATCCAGCGCGTGCCGGGACGGCCAAAGCGCACGCTCCAATCGAACAGCACGTCCAGCGCGGCGGCGGCGCGCGCGGTGACGATGTCATAGGGGGCGGCCTTCAGCGTTTCGACGCGCTGGTTGGCGATGGTGACCCGGTCGATGGTGCCGGTTTCGGTCGCCACCTCGGTGAGGAAGCGGCATTTCTTGGTGATCGATTCCACCAGCGTGAAGCGGGCGGTGGGATCAAGGATGGCGAGCACCAGGCCGGGAAAGCCGCCGCCGGCGCCAATGTCCAGCCAGCGCTGGCCTGTGCCGGAGATGGCGAGCAGTTGGGCCGAATCGCGGAAATGCCGATCCCAGATGTGGGGCAGGGTCGATGGCGCCACCAGATTCATCCGCTGCTGCCATTCGGTGAGCAGTTCGGCATAGCGATCGAGCCGGGCCAATGTTTCACGTGAAACATCAAACTCGGCCGCGAAGGCGCTGCGGGCATCGTCGCTCATGTCAGGCGGCCAGCGTTGGCTTGTTGCGGCTGGTGTGCGGCAGCAACGCCACCAGCGCCGCCGGGGTGATACCAGCGATCCGGCTGGCCGCCCCCAGCGTCAACGGCCGCGCGCGCGACAGCCGTTCGATCATTTCCTTGGACAGGCCGGCCACCTGGGCGAAGTCGAGGTCGGCCGGCAGGGCTAGCGACTCGTCCCGGCGCAGGGCAGCCACCTCGGCCTCTTGCCGGGCGATATAGGCAGCATAATTGGCGTCGACGGCCAGGCTGGCGAGCAGATCGTCGCTGATGCTGGCCAGTTCGGGCCACACACGGCGGGCGGCCTGGTGGGTGACCGCCGGAAAGCGCAACCAGTCGAACAGGCTGCGGCTCTGGCCGTCCTGCCGCACCTCGATGCCATGGCTGGCCAGTTGGTGGGGCGTCGCGGTCAATGATTCCAGCAGCGCGCGGGCCTGGGCGCGGGCGGCCTGTTCGGCGGCGAAGGCGGCGGCCTGATCCGGCGGCACCAGCCCAAGCGATTCGCCCAGCGGCGTCAGGCGTTGATCGGCATTGTCCGCTCGCAGGCGCAGCCGATATTCGGCGCGGCTGGTGAACATGCGATAGGGTTCTGCCACGCCGTGCAGCGTCAGATCATCGATCATCACGCCGATATAGGCCTGGGTGCGGTCCACCATCAGCTGTGGCAGGTCGAGCGCCAGCGCCGCGGCATTGGCGCCAGCGACCAGGCCCTGGGCTGCCGCCTCTTCATAGCCTGTGGTGCCGTTGATCTGCCCGGCCAGGAACAGACCCGGGACGTCGCGCGCCGCCAGCGCTGGCGTCAATGCGCGCGGATCGACATGGTCATATTCGATCGCATAGCCGGGCCGCAAGATGACGACCTGTTCCAAGCCCTTGATTGATCGGATGAATTTCTCCTGCACCGCCGCTGGCAGCGAGGTTGATAGGCCATTGGGATAGATGGTGATGTCATCATAACCCTCCGGCTCCAGGAAGATCTGGTGGCCGTCGCGATCGCCGAAGCGCACCACCTTGTCCTCGATGGAGGGGCAATAGCGCGGGCCGACCGAATCAATATGGCCGCCATACAGGGCCGATTCGCCCAGATGGTCGCGAATGATGCGATGCGTTTCCGCGTTGGTGCGGGTGATGGCGCAGGGAATCGGCGGCCGGCCATTGCCCCCCGCTGAACCGATTCGAAAGCGGCTGAAGCGCGGATCATCGCCGTCGCCGTGCTGCCATTCCAGCACCGACCAATCGATGCTGCGGCCATCCAACCGGGCCGGTGTGCCTGTCTTCAACCGGCTGACTGGCAGGCCCATGGCCCGGAGCGCAGCGCCCAGATCAGAGGCTTGCGCACCGACACGGCCACCCGCCTCGCGCTGGCTGCCGATGTGCATCACGCCGCCCAGGAAGGTGCCGGTGGTCAACACCACGGCCGGCGCGTCGAGCGTGCCAACGCTGGTGTTCACCCCGGCAATCCGCCCCTGCTCCAGCACCAGCCCTTCCACCGCGGCGGTGACGATGGACAGGGTGGGGAAGGCCGCCAACACATCGGCCATCGCCGCACGATACAAGGCGCGATCGACCTGCGCGCGCGGGCCATGCACGGCCGGGCCCTTGGAGCGATTCAACAGCCGTGATTGCAGACGCGCGGCATCCGTGACCCGGCCCATGATACCGCCCAGCGCATCAATCTCAGTGACCAGATGCCCCTTGCCAATGCCACCCACAGCCGGGTTGCAGCTCAACGTGCCCGGATCGTCGGCGCGCAAGGTGACCAGCGCCACGCGTGCACCGCGGCGGGCGGCGGCCGCAGCGGCCTCGCAGCCGGCGTGGCCGGCGCCGACAATGATGACGTCATAGCGTTGCATGGGGTTGTCCATAGCGATTCACGGGCGATGTTTCACGTGAAACATTGAGGGAAGGGAAGGGGTGCCTCCGGCGGGCAGGGGCGAGGCCCCTGCACCCGTATGTTCTCGAGCGTGCCAGGAACGACGAGCGCTCTCTGGCGCCGCAGGCAAGCGACAACAGCCTGCGGCGCTGGCCTTGCCGTAAAGTGCGCACCAAAACAAACGGGTGCAGGGGCCTCGCCCCTGCCCGCCGGAGGCATCTTCTCCTCCTATTTCCCGATGCAGAATCGGCTGAAGATCCGATCCAGCACATCGTCGACACCGACTCGCCCGGCGATCCGGCCAAAGGCGTGCGCCGCGGTGCGCAGCGATTCGGCGCGCAGCACCGGTTCCGGGGCCATCGCCGCGTCGCGCAGGGCGGATTCGGCGTCGGCGAAGGCGGCGCGGTGGCGGGCGTGGGCCAGGAGGGCGGGTTCGCCGGGGCGGGTGAGGTTGTGGGCCCAGTGGGTGAGCCAGTCGCGCAGGGCGGGCAGGCCGGCGCCGGTGGTGGCGGAGATGGCGAGGACGTCTGGTGGGATGGCGGGTGCCGCGAGGTCGGATTTGTTGAGCAGGCGCAGGCCGGCCTCGCCGTTCCATTCCGGAGTTTCGGCGCTGGCCACGCTGATCACCAGATCGGCGCTGGCGGCACGGGCGCGGGCGCGGGCGATGCCGATGGCTTCCACCGGATCGTCGGTGTGGCGCAGGCCGGCGGTGTCGATGAGGACGGCGGCGACGCCACTCAGATCGATGGGCACTTCGATGGCGTCGCGTGTGGTGCCGGGGATGGCGGTGACAATCGCGACGTCCCGCATCGACAAAGCATTGACAATGCTGGATTTTCCGACGTTGGGTGGCCCGGTGACGGCGATGGTGAGGCCGTCGCGGATGCGCATGGCGCGGGCTGCGTCGGCGATCAGGGCGGCGAGCTCATCTGCCATGGCGACCAGTTGGTCGCGGGCGGCTTCGTCGAGCCGGTCGGCGACATCGGCTTCATCCTCGGCAAAGTCGAGGCCGGCTTCGGCTTCGGCGAGGGTGTTGAGGCAACGCTCCCGCCACGCGTCGGCCAGGCGGCCGAGGGCGCCGCCGGCGAGTGCGAGGGCCTGGTCGCGCTGGCTGGCGGTTTCGGCGCTGACCAGATCGGCGAGGCCTTCGACCTGGGCGAGATCCATGCGGCCATTGGCAAAGGCGCGGCGGGTATATTCGCCGGGTTCCGCCAGCCGCACGCCGGCCTGGGCGGTGACGGCATCGAGCACGCCGCTGACAACAGCCGGCCCGCCGTGGAGGTGGAGTTCGGCCAGATCCTCGCCGCTGGCGCTGGCCGGGCCGGGGAAGACGGCGACCAAGGCTTCGTCCAGCAGGCGCCCATCGTGCTGCAGGCGGCACAGGCTGAGCCGGCGCGGCGGTGGCAACCGGCCGGCAAGCTGCTGCACCACGGCAAAGGCGGCGGGGCCGGAAATGCGGATGATGGCCAGCGCCGCCGGCGGGCGCCCGCTGGCCAGCGCCGCGATCGTTTCGGTCATGGCGGGAGGATCAGCCCTTGCTGCTCTTGCCACCGGTGGCGGCGGTCATGCCGGCAGTGAACAATTTCTGCCATTGTTCAAAGCCGCCAGCGATGCCGGGGGCCCAGGTGCGCATCAGCCGTTCCCAATCGGCGGGGGTGATGCCGTCGGTCATCGCCGCCTTCATGCGATCGAGATAGACGTCGTGCAGCGGCTGCAGATCGGGCAGGCCGAAGAAGGTGCGCGCTTCCTGCGGCGTGCAATCAATGTCGAAGCTGATCTTCATGCGCGCTTTGCCTCTTTTCCTTGCACCAGAAGCGCTTAGTGTAGCGGGCCAGGGGCTGGCAGGGCAAGCGAAAGGCCGGTGCCAGCAAAAACAGAGACTTACCGCGCAGCATAAGGGGCAAGCAGCATGAAGGCGATCCGGATCGAGGCGGCAGGCGGCCCCGAGGTGATGACCCTGGTGGACATTGCCTTGCCCGATCCCGGCCCCGGCGAGGTGCGCATCCGCCACACCGCCATCGGGCTCAACTTCATCGACACCTATCACCGGTCAGGCCTGTATCCGCTGCCGATGCCGTCGGGCCTGGGGCTGGAGGCGGCCGGCGTGGTGGATGCGGTGGGCGATGGCGTGGGCCTGACACCGGGCACGCGCGTTGGTTATTGCTGGGGGCCGATTGGCGCCTATGCCACGCACCGCAACATTGCCGCGGCGCAGCTGGTGGTGCTGCCCGATGGCGTGTCGGACGAGATGGCGGCTGCGGGCCTGCTGAAGGGCTGCACCACCGAGTTTCTGGTTGACCGCTGCGCCCGGGTGCAGGCTGGTGATTGGGCGCTGGTGCCGGCGGCGGCCGGCGGCGTCGGCCTGTTGCTGGTGCAATGGCTGAAGGCGCGCGGTGCCACCGTGATCGCGGTGGCGGGCACGGCGGAGAAGCTGGCGCTGGCGGCTGCCAATGGTGCCGATCATGGCCTGCTCGACAGCAGCGATATCGCGGCGGAGGTGCGGGCGCTCACGGGCGGTCGCGGCGTCGATGTGGTGTTTGATGGGGTGGGCAAGGCCAGTTGGGATTCGAGCCTGGACAGTTTGAAGCGCCGCGGTCTGATGATCAGCTTTGGCAACGCCTCGGGCCCGGTGTCGGGCGTTGATCTGGGCATTTTGGCGCGCAAGGGATCGCTGTTTGCCAGCCGGCCGACGCTGTTCGATTATTATGCCACCCCGGCCGAGCGGCAGGAATTTGGCGGCCAGGTGCTCGATATGATGGCCAGCGGGGCGCTGAAACTGGCGGTGAACCAGCGTTATGCGCTGGCCGATGTGGCCCAGGCCCACGCCGATCTGGCGGCGCGGCGCACCACCGGTTCGACCGTGCTGATCCCCTGATCAGCCGGCGACCATGGGGGCAACCATGGGCATCACCTCGTGCGCGCCCTCCCAGATCATCTTGAGGGCGACATAGACGATGACGGCGAGGCCGACATAGGCGATCCAGCGATAGCGCTCGATATATTGGGCGATGATGTTGGCGGCGACGCCCATCAGCGCGACCGACAGCACCAGGCCGATGACCAGGATGTCGGGATGCTCCCGCGCCGCGCCGGCCACGGCCAGCACATTGTCCAGGCTCATCGACACGTCGGCCAGGGCCACGCTCCAGGCGGCGGCGGCAAAGCTCTTGGCCGGCGGCGGCGTGTTGGTGGCGACGAAATCGTCGCTCTCGCCCGGCGCATCGATATAGGTGGCGCGCGGGTGCAGCTCGCGCCACATGCGCCAGGCCACCCACATCAAAAGCAGGCCGCCGGCCAGGATCAGGCCGACGATCTGCAGCAATTGCGACACCGCCAGCGCAAAGCCAATGCGCAGCACCAGCGCGGCGAGGATGCCGATCAGGATGACCTTCTTGCGTTGATCGGCCGGCAAGCCGGCGGCCAGCGCGCCGACCACGATGGCATTGTCTCCGGCCAGCACGACATCGATCAGCACCACCTGGCCAAAGGCCGACAGCGCTTCCGGGGTGAGGAGATGGGCGAAATCCATGGCCTGCATGTAGGGCGTGCGCCGCCCTTATGCCAGCCGCCTATTTCGGATTCGCCAGCGCCATCACCAGATCCGACAGATAGTCGCGGCCCTTCATCAGGCTTTCCACCTTGATACGTTCGTTGAGGCCGTGAATGCCGTTGCCATCGGGATCGATCAGGGTGCCGGGCGCGCCATAGACCGGGATGCCGATGGGCGCGATGTAGATGGCGTCGGTGGCCCCCGTGCTCATCATCGCCAGCATCGGCACGCCGGGGAAATGCTGCTCGGCAATCGCCTTCATCGGGCCGATGATGGCCGGGTTGAGCGGCGGTGCCTTGGCCACCGGGCGGATCGGCGGCTTGAGGGTGACCGCCACCTTGGCATTGCCGATCACCTTGTCGAGATCGACCTTCAACGCATTGGGATCGGTGCCGGGGAACATGCGGCAGTTCACATTGGCGCGCGCGCGCTGCGCCAGGGCGTTCTCGGCGTGGCCGGCCTCCAGCAGGGTGGCGACACAGGTGGTGCGCAGGATGCTGTGGTTGGTGGGATCAAGGCTGACGATGCGATCGGCCTCCTTGTCGTCCGGATTGGCGAGCAGGCGCGTCATCGCCGGGCCGACGGGATCAGGCAACACCTTGGCAAGGCCGGCAAAATAGGCGCGCGTCGTGTCCGAAAATTGCACCGGGAATTCGTGGGTGTTCACCGCCACGACGGCCCGGGCCAGATCGGTGATGGCGTTGTCGGGCCGGGGCACGCTGCTGTGGCCGCCGGGGTTGGTCGCCTCCAGCCAGAAATTCTGCACCGTCTTCTCGCCCACCTGCACGGCGAGGCCCTGGGGCTTGCCATCGGGGCCATAACGGCCGCCGCCGCCTTCATTGAGGGCGAATTCCGCCATGATCAGATCGGGGCGGTTCTTCGCCAGCCAATCGGCGCCATTGAAGGCATAGGTGGTTTCCTCGCCGCAGGTCAGCGCCAGCTTGATGGTGCGTTTGGGCGGCTTGGCGGCCTTCATGCGGATCAACAGATCGGCCCAGATGCTGGCCTGCGCCTTGTCGTCAAAGGTGCCGCGGCCATAGAAATAGCCGCCCTCCTCGATCAGCTTGAACGGGCTGCG
>CAZAWH010000152.1:0-4696 GCA_964488775.1 uncultured Sandarakinorhabdus sp.
GCCGCCGGCGTGAACCGCATCAGCCTGGGCGTGCAGACCTTCGCGCCGCATGTGCAGAAACTGATCAACCGCATCCAGCCCTTTGAAATGATTGCCGATGCCGTGGCGCAGTTCCGCGCCGCCGGCATCACCGCCATCAATTTTGATCTCATGTATGGCCTGCCCGGCCAGAGCGTGGTTGATCTGACCGAAACCATCGATCAGGCCATCGCCCTGCAACCCTCGCGCGTCGCGGTGTTCGGCTATGCCCATATGCCGTCGGCCATCCCGCGCCAGCGCATGATCACCGATCTCGATCTGCCCGGCCCCGCCGCCCGCTTTGCCATGAGCAGCACGGCCAACCGCCTGTTCCGGCAGGCCGGCTATGCCGCCATCGGCTTTGACCATTTCGCCCTGCCCGATGACAGCCTCGCCCAGGCCGCCGTCGCCGGCACGCTGATCCGCAACTTCCAGGGCTATGCCACAGAGGCAGGCCAAGCGCTCATCGGCCTTGGCGCCACCGCGATAAGCCAGTTCCCCGGCCTCATCGTCCAGAACGACAAGCATCTGGCCGGCTGGGAAGCCCGGGTGAACGCCGGCGGTCTGGCCGGTTGCCGCGGCGTGGCGGTGACGGCCGACGATGCCAGCCGCGCCGCCGTCATCGAACGGCTGCTCTGCACCGGCGCTGTGGACGTGCCGGGCCATCTCGCACCGGCGTTGGCCCACCTCGCCCCCCACGCGGCGCGCGGGCTGGTCCGCCTCCACGGCCGCAAGGTCGCCCTCACCGCCGATGGCTGGCCTTACGCCCGCCTCATCGCCTCAGCCTTCGATGCCCATCTCCAGGCGCCACAGCGCCACAGCAGCGCGGTTTAGGCCGCCGCCCGCCGCCGCTCCACCCGCTGCCGCCGCCGCATCGCCGCCCCGGTGAAGCCCAGACCCAGGATCATCATCGCCCAGCTGTCCGGCTCCGGCACGCTGACGTCATAACCGATCGCATCGAAGGCGATCAGATCTTCAACGGTGATGCGCTGGAACGGACGGGTGCCGCCCGGCCCGCTCGCCGTCGGGTCCATCAGGCCGACATATTGGTTGGTCAGCACATCATCCTTCCAGTGGCTGGCCTGGCGGCCGTCGCCATTGAACCGCCCGGTGGAAAGCCGGCCGATGCAGCTGGCCCCGGCGGTGAGCGACAGGCAGGGATCGCCGCCGATCGACCAATCCAGCATCTGCGTGCCGTTGAAACTGCCATAACGATAGAGATCGGCCACCGTGCCCCAGGCCAGGTTGTTCAGTCCGCGTGCTCCGTTGGGCGCATTCTGGTTGGGCAGGGCATTGCCATCGGCCAGATCGACGCCCGAACGAAAGCCCAGCACATGGCCGATCTCGTGCGCCGCCACGCCCACGAAATCAAACGCGCCCGGCGTGATCCCGTTGGACCGGTCGAAATCCCAGGTGAAGCTGCTGCTGAACTCGATCAGGCCATCGCGCTGGCCGGGGTTGGTGGTCGCATTATACACCGGGTTGGCGCCCAGCGCCTTCACCTGGGCGGTGTTGATCTGGATGAAATTGTTGTCGACCGTGTTGTTGTTGTCGATGAACCGGGTCGTGGCGTTGATTGGTCCGGTCACCGGCGGCTCGTTGGTGACAAAGGTCAACGGCCCGGCCTGCAGGGAGGCCACGGCCAGCTTGTCGAAATCCGATCGCCGGTCAGCCGCCAGCAGGCCGGCCAGGCCGGTGTAATTCACCGAATTGGTCGTTGATTGCGCCGAACCCAGCACGCCGGGGGCCAGCGCGGCAAAGCGCACGTCCAGCCGGATGGTGATCGGATCGCGGATGTTGCGCGCCAGCAGGGCCGCCGCCGCTTCAAAACCGGCACGGGCCGCGGTGCCCACGCCCACGCCGCCAATATCGTTCAGGATGAAATTGATGTTGCCCACGCCAAAGCTGCTGCTGCCGCTGCCCGAAAGGCTGCCGCCGGGGCCGGCAACCGCGTTGATGGCCGCGCTGGCATCAAATGCGCCCTGATAATCCACCACATGGTGGCCGCAGGTGGCGGTGTGAACATGGCCCGCCTGCGCCAGCGCCGGGGCGGCGGCCGCCAGCATCAGCATCGTGACAATCGTGCGCATCCAAGCCCCCTCCAAACGCATACTCGCAACTAAACTTCACGTTTCTCAGGCAAAATCAGCCAGCATGCAAGGCCTGTCCGACTGACATCTTGTCTCATTCGCTGAACTCGGCAAGCTCCGGAATCCGGGTGAAGGCAATCGCCGGCCCGCGCGATCGTGTCGCCCCGCGCGCATCATGGCCCAGCGTCACCGCATCCCGGCCAAACCGTTGGTTCACCTTGTCCATCGCTGCCGAAAGCGCCTGCCGCCGCGCGTCGGTCCGGGCGCACAGCAGGGCATCGGCATCGAACAGATCGGCCTGGGCGGCATCGGCGTCGGTCAGATCGGCCAGCACCACGCCCACCTGCAACAGGCGCCGGTGCGGAAATTCCGCCACCATCTGCGCCCACAGCCCGTCCAGCACGGCCACCAGGCTGATGCTGTCCATAACCCGGGGCAGCTTCACCCCGCCCTTCCACCGCGTCCCGCGCTCCTCGCCCTTCACACTCAGGCCCAACCACCCGGCCCGGCAGTTCGCTCGCCGCAACCGCGTGCCCGCCTTCATCGCCAGCCGCCGCGCCACCAGCCGCGCCACGCTGAGCGGCCGCTTTTCCGGCCCCAGCACATGGCTGTGCCCGATGGTCTTGCGGGTCTGCTCCAGCTCCGCAATCTCGTGCCCGTGCAGCAGCCAGTGCAGCCGCTCCCCCCACACATTGCCCCAGATGCGCCGCGCCTCGGCCGGCGGCATCGCCAGCAATTGCGCCATCGTCACCAGCCCGGCCGCCGCCAGCCGCTTTTCCATCGCCCGGCCCACACCCGGAATGTCAGACAGGCGCAATTGTTCCAGCCGCTGCCGCCGCACATCCTCGGTCAATATGGTCAGGCCATCGGGCTTCATCATGTCGGCCGCCATCTTGGCCAGCAGGCGGTTGCTCGCCACCCCGATGCTGGCGGTCAGGCATTCCCCCACATTGGCCGCCAGCCCGGCCTTGATCCGTGCCGCCAGCGCCGCAACGCCCGCCGGGCTGTTCTCATTGTCCAGCAAGCGGCACGCCACCTCGTCGATCGAACAGATCTTCGTCACCGGCACATGCCGCTCCACTTCGGCGACAATGCGGTGGTGGAACTTCACATATTCATCATGCCGGCCAGGCACGATCACCACGTCGCGGCACTTCGCCTTGGCCTCCCAGATCCTGGTGCCGGTGCGGATGCCAAAGGCCTTGGCCTCGTAACTCGCCGCAATCGCGCTGGTGCTGTCGGTCATCACCGGTGCCACCACCACGGGGCGCCCGCGCAGTTGCGGGTTCAACTGCTGCTCAACACTGGCGAAATAGCTGTTGAGGTCCAGATACAGCCAGCGGAGGGGAAGCGACTCGCCCATGCACCTGCCATAGCACAGAAAGAACAAAAATAGAACATCATCCTGCGCAAAATGGCGCCCTTTCGCTGCGCCCCAAAGCCATTATGCTCAGGCACCATGACCACCAGTCCCGACGATCAGGCGCTGCTCCATGCGGCCGACACGCCCGGCGACGGCATCCGCGCCGTCTCCGCCACCAGCCTCGCCGGCCGCCAGCTGCGCTATTATGATTTCTGCATGGCGGCCTTTGCCGTCATCCTCATCTGCTCCAACCTGATCGGCGCCGGCAAACAGGCCGCGATCAGCATCGGCGGCGAACAGATCATCTTCGGCGCCGGCATCCTGTTCTTCCCCCTGGGCTATGTGCTGGGCGACGTGCTCACCGAAGTCTATGGCTATGCCCGCGCCCGCCGTGTCGTCTGGGTCGGCTTTGCCGCCTCCGCCTTCACCGCCCTGATGTGCGCCGTCGTCGTCGCCATGCCCCCCGCCCCGGGCTGGACGGGCCAGGAAACCCTGGCCGCCGTCTTCGGCCAGACGCCGCGCATCTTCATCGCCTCCATCACCGCCTTCTGGGCCGGCGAATTCGCCAACAGCTTCGTCCTCGCCCGCCTGAAACTGCTCACCAAGGGCAAGATGCTGTGGACCCGCACCATCGGCTCCACCATCGTCGGCCAGGGCGTGGACAGCCTGATCTTCTACCCACTCGCCTTCCTCGGCCAACCCGATTGGCCCCCCGAACGCGTCGCCCTCATCGCCGCCACCAACTATGGCCTGAAAGTGCTCTGGGAAGTTCTCCTCACCCCCGTCACCTACGCCGTCGTCGCCTGGTTCAAGCGGGTGGAGGGCCTGGACGTGTTCGACACCGGAACGGACTTCACCCCGTTCAAGACGCGGGTGTAAAGGCAAGGGAGGCCTCCGGCGGCAAGGGGCGAAGCCCCTTGACCCGTTCGTTTTCGGGCGCGCCCGCCAGCAACGGGTCCTCCCCAAACTGGTTTGGGGAGGTGGCGCGCGCAGCGAGGCGGAGGGGCCGACGCTGGAAGGGCTTTCGGGCTCGGCGCTGGCCTGCCCCATTCCGCCTCGCGGTGCTGGGCACCTCCCCCAGAAGGGGAGGATCGATTGGCCGGCATGGGGTGAACATCGGTTGCGCAGTGCACTCCCGCCATCCAGCTCGCCCGATATCGAATCGGGTCAAGGGTCCACGACCCTTGCCGCCGGAGGCATCTTCTTTCTGAACCCGGTCTATAAT
>CAZAWH010000152.1:4706-7103 GCA_964488775.1 uncultured Sandarakinorhabdus sp.
CAAATCGCGGCCCACGATGATTTCGCCGCCGAACGTCTTCCCTGCGGCCGTGCGCCAGTCTTCGTCGCGGATGCTGGGGTCACCGCCGGGGACGAAGTGGGTGAGCACCAGCCGCTTCACCCCGGCCGCGGCCGCGATTTCGCCGGCCTGTTCGGCGGTGGTGTGGCTGGCGAGCAGGTGGGCGCGCAGGGTGGGGGCGTTGGATTCCGATGCGATCAGCCGGTCGAGGGCGGGGAGGTACATGGCTTCGTGCACCAGCGTGTCGGCGCCTTTGGCCAGGGCGGTGAGGGCCGGGCAGGGGGCGGTGTCCCCGGAATAGACCAGCGATTTGCCCGCCCAATCGAACCGGAAGGCAAAACTGTCGGTGAGCGGCGGGTGTTCCACGCGGGCGGCAGTGACCTTCAGGCCGCCTTCATTCAGCAGCACGCCGGGGCCGATTTCCTGCACGCTGAGCAGGCGGCGCAGATCGGGCCGGCCTTCATCGGCCATGCGCGTTTCGATGTCGGCGCGGGCGAACGCTTCCCAGCCGGCGCGCATGGCGGCCAGCCCGGCCGGGCCATGGATGGCAACCGGCGTGGTCAGCGCGCCGCTCCACGCCAGCCAGGGCAGGGTGAAGGCATCGGCAACATGATCATTGTGCAGATGGCTGATCCAGACATGGGCCAGGCTCTTGAGCGGCAACCCGGCCAGCGCGGCCTGGCGGGCAGCGCCGTTGCCGGCATCCAGCATGTGCAGCCGGCCGCCGATCAGCAGCGCGGCGGCCGGCGCGGCGCGCAGGGCCTTGGGCGTTGGCCCGCCGCCGGTGCCGAGCAGCACCAGCCGGTCCGGCGACGTCGGCGATTGCGCCGCCAGCCGACCAGAGAGGCCGAGCGCGGCGGGAAGGGCGAGAATCTGGCGGCGGGAGAGCATGGCGGCAGCAGAGTGCGCCGCGCGCGCCAGGCTGGCAAGCATGGCGGCCAGCTGCCGTCACCGGGGATGCCAGCGCCGCCACCGACGCCCGGCCTGCCGCCACCGTTCAGCGGAAATCCGTCACCGATGGCCGGTTGTTGGCCACGGAACGGGCCTTCTGGCGCGCTTCGGCGGCCTGCGCGCGGATCAGGGCGCCGAACCAGGCGATGTTCAGCATGGCCATCACGCCCAGCACCACGGCAAAGCCATGGGTCTTGATCTGGGCCAGATCGCCGCCGGCATGGGCGGGCAGGGCCTGCGCCTCCAGGTTGAAGTGCAGCACCAGTTGGAAGACCATGCCCGTGATGGCCAGCAGGGAAAAGCTGGTCAGCCGGCGGGCGGCCAGAGACGCGGGAACCGGGAAATCAAGGCCGTTCATGCGCGCTTCCTTTGCGGGGGGAGAAGCAATCCCGTGGCTAATCCTGCGCGCGCCCGGCCTCAATCGGCCCGATTGTCACAGGTCTGCAATCAAGCGAGCTGCTTGTTCAATCCCTTGAAAACAAAGGACGATTGTGACCATAGTGAAATATGTGGCCGCCAATCCGGCGCCAGTTTCCGGCCAATCAGGCCAGGGCCATCATCGCCGCCTCGAACATGCGGCGGCCATCGGTGCCGCCCTGTTCGGCCTCGATCAGCCGTTCCGGGTGGGGCATCATGCCCAGCACATTGCCTTCATCGTTCAGGATGCCGGCGATATCGCGGGCCGAGCCGTTGACCGCCTCGGCATAGCGGAACGCCACCCGGCCTTCGCCCTCCAGCCGGTCCAGCGTGTCGGCATCGGCGGTATAATTGCCATCATGATGGGCCACCGGAATGGTGATGGTTTCGCCCTGGGCATAAAGGCTGGTGAAGATCGACTGGCTGTTGGCCACCGAAAGCGACACATCGCGGCAGACAAAGTTCAACCCGGCGTTGCGCATCAGCGCACCGGGCAGCAAGCCGGCTTCGGTAAGCACCTGAAAACCGTTGCAAATCCCCAGAACGGCGCGGCCTTCGCCAGCGGCCTTCACCACCGCCTGCATCACCGGCGAGCGGGCCGCCATCGCGCCGGACCGCAGATAATCGCCATAGGAAAAGCCACCGGGAACGCCGATGAAATCCAGATTGGTCGGCAGGTCGGTCTCGCGGTGCCAGATCATCGCCGGGGCACGGCCGGTCACCTTGGCAATCGCATCCGCCAGGTCGCGATCGCAGTTGGAGCCGGGGAAGACGATGACGGCGGCCTTCACGGCATTTCGATCCGGAAATTCTCGATCACCGTGTTGGCGAGCAGCTGTTTGGCCATGGTTTCAATGGTTTCGCGAGAGGTGCCATCTGCCACCTCCAGCTCGATCAGCTTGCCCACCCGGGCGCCCGACACCCCGTCAAAGCCCAGCCCCTTCAGGGCGGCCTCAATGGCCCGGCCCTGCGGGTCGAGCACGCCATTCTTCAGGGTGACGGTGACTTTGA
>CAZAWH010000153.1:0-7098 GCA_964488775.1 uncultured Sandarakinorhabdus sp.
CCCGCGCCACCTATGTGAAGGACGAAGGCCTGCTCGACCGGTTCGACATGGTGTTTGCCAAGGTGTTCAAAGGGCTGGAACCCACCCTGGAAACCGGCGAGACGGAAATCCCCGCCGAATGGCTGAAGGCGCTGGCCGAGTTGAACCTCAGCCCCGAGGAAATGGCCGAACTGGAAAAGATGGGCTGGGACAAGCTCATGGAAACGCTCCAGAAACGGCTGGAAGAACAGAAAAAGCGCCACGAGGGCGGCAACAAGTGGATCGGCACCGCCGGCAAGTCACCCTTTGGCGCCCAGGGCTCCAACCCGGAAGGCGTGCGCATCGGCCAGAAGGACGGGCGCAAGCAGAGCGCCGTCAAGGTGTGGGACAAGCGGGAGTTCAAGAATCTCGATTCCACCGTTGAACTGGGCACCCGCAACATCAAGGTGGCGCTGCGCCGCCTGCGCCGCTTTGCCCGTGAAGGCGCCGCCGACGAGCTGGATCTGGACTCCACCATCCGCGGCACCGCCAAGCAGGGCTGGCTCGACATCGTGATGCGCCCGGAACGGCACAATGCGGTCAAGCTGCTGCTCATGCTCGACATCGGCGGTTCGATGGATCCGCACATCAAGCTGTGCGAGGAGCTGTTCTCGGCCGCAAAATCCGAATTCAAGCATCTGGAATTCTTCTATTTCCACAACTGCCCCTATGAGGCGGTGTGGAAAGACAACAAGCGCCGCTGGACCGAACGCACCCCGATGATGGAGGTGCTCCACAAATTCCCGCATGATTACAAGCTGGTGTTTGTCGGCGACGCGTCGATGAGCCCCTATGAAATCACCTATGCCGGCGGCAGCACCGAACATTGGAACGAGGAACCCGGCGAGGTGTGGCTGCGCCGGATGACCGACGTCTACCAATCCTCGATCTGGCTGAACCCCATCCCGGAAAAACATTGGGACAATGGCCAGTCGATCCGCATGATCCGCGAGATCATGAACAACCGCATGTTCCCGCTCACCCTGGAAGGGCTGGACCGCGGGATGCGTGAGTTGAGCCGGAAGAAGTGAGGGGCGCGCCGCCCCTCACCTGATCCTCATTTCCCGCCGGCCGCCTCCTGCGCCTGCAGCTTCTTGGCCTGGCTGCCGACATAGGCGCGCACCGCTTCCACCTGTGCCGGCGTGTACCAGCGGCTGAAGGCGATCATGCCATTGGCCTTCAACGCGCCGTCGTGCACCACCGCCTTCCAGGCTTCGGCATCGGTGAGCAGGCCGGAGCGCCTGAGATCGGGCAGGATGCCCGACGCATGGGCATCCGGGCCATGGCAGAAGGCGCAATTGGCGGCATAGATCGCGGCGCCCTCGCTCACCTGCGCCAGGGTGAACATGTCCTTGGGCGGGTTGGCGGCGGCGAACACCGGCTCGGTGGCGCGTGGCAATTTGGCCTTGCCACGCAGCTTGAACACCAGCATCCGCCCGTTGCGGGCCTCGCGCGGGTCTTCAAAGGCGCTGGTCAGCGGATAGGCCCCGCCATAGCCGACCATGATCGCCACATATTGCTGGCCCTTGACGGCATAGCTGATCGCCGGGGCGATGATGCCGGTCTGCGCCTTGAAGTTCCACAGCTTGGCCCCGGTGCTGGCGTTGAAGGCCTGGAAATCGCCGGCGCCATTGCCTTGGAACACCAGATTGCCGGCCGTGGCCAGCGTGCCGCCGTTCCACGGCCCGTCATAGGTGATTTCCCAGGCCGGTTTCTGCGCCACCGGATCCCAGGCGATCAGCTTGCCCTTCAGCGAGGCCTTGATCGCCTTGAACTGGGCCCGGTCATCCGGCACCGATCCGGCGTCGATGTTGATGCCCAGGTTCCACGCGCCTTCGCGGCGTTCGAACCCGGCCTGCGCCATGTACATCTGCGGGATTTCCTGCGCCGGCAGATAGACGAGGCCGGTGCGCGGGGAAAAGCTCATCGGATGCCAGTTGTGCGCGCCCAGCGGCGAGGGGAAGACCAGTGCGCCGGCGGTGCGATAGCGCGCCTCCGGCACCTCGATTGGCCGGCCGGTCTTCAGGTCAACCCCGGTCGCCCAGGTCTGGGTGGCAAAGCCCTTGGCCGAGATCAGCTGGCCGTTGGCCCGGTCGATCACATAGAAGAAACCATTCTTGGGCGCCTGCATCAGCACCTTGCGCGGGCGCCCGTCGATCATCAGCGTCGACAGCATGATCGGCTGGGTGGCGGTATAGTCCCAGGTTTCGCCCGGCGTCGTCTGATAATGCCAGAGATATTCGCCGGTGTCGGGCTTCAGCGCCAGGATCGAGGACAGGAAGAGATTGTCGCCCTTCCCTTCCGAACGGATCATGTGGTTCCAGGGCGAGCCATTGCCAACGCCGATATAGAGCTGGTCCAGCTCCGCATCATAGACGATGGCATCCCAGGCCGTGCCACCGGCGCCGCCCTTCCAATAGTCGCCAAACCAGGTCGGCGCCGCCTTGCCGGCCAGCACGCTGTCAGACGCCTCGCCATCGGGGCCGTTGGCCGGGTTGCCGGGCACGGTGTAGAACCGCCATTTCTTCTTGCCGGTCATCGCATCATAGGCGGTGACATAGCCGCGCACGCCCAGCTCGCCGCCACCGTTGCCGATCACCACCAGCCCCTTCATCACCCGCGGCGCGCCGGTGATGGTGTAGGGCTTGGCGGTGTCGACGAAGGTCTGGGTGGACCATTTCACCTTGCCGGTTTCGGCATCCAGCGCGATCAGCCGGCCATCCAGCGCGGCGACGAACACCAGGCCGTTCCACACCGCCACGCCGCGGTTGACGACATCGCAGCAGGCACTGTGGCCGCGCGCCTTGTCCACCTTGGGATCATAGTGCCACTTCAAGCGGCCGGTCACGGCATCAAAGGCCATGACGTTCGACCAGCTGGTGGTGGTGTACATGGTGCCATCCACCACGATCGGGGTGGCTTCCTGCCCGCGGTTGGTGGGCAGATCGGCATACCAGGCCAGACCAAGCTGGCCGACATTGCCGGAATTGATCTGGGTCAGATCGGCGAAGCGCTGTTCGGCATAGGTGCCGCCGTGCGTCATCCAGTTGCCCGGCTCGCCCGCGGCATTGGCGAGGCGCTGGGCATCAACGCCGCGCACCCCGCTGCCCGGGCCACCGGAAACGGCCCCTGCCCCCGCCAGCAGCCCGGCTGTCGCCAGCAGGCAAAACGCCTTCGTCCGCCGCTTCATTGCACCCTCCCCAGTGTGACTTTGATGTCAGACTATGGGCCCGGTGGAACGATGCAAGCTTGATATAGTCGCAGGCTTACTTGCCGGAACCGGCGGTCTGGCCTGCGGCGGGCTTGCCGGTCTGGGCCGGCGCGGTCTGGGCCTGCTGCTGCTTGCCCTTGGCGGCGGCCGTGGTCTGCGCCTTCAGCTTGGCCTGTTGCAGATAGACAAGGTCGGCATGGCGCTGGGCCAGGGCCGGGGCAGCGGCCACGGCAGCGAGGGCAAGAGCGGCAGCCGCAAGACGGAACGTCATCGCAAAGGTCCAATCCAGTGATTGTTACTGGATGGTCATATTGCAGTTTTCGCCGCAAATTTCAAGGTGGCCGGATCAGAAAACCGTCTCACCTCGCCCAAACCATCAAATTTACATTATTTTACGCAGAAACACACAAAATCGACTGAATTTCGTAACATTACACCCGTGTCATGCCGGCACAGGCAGGCTGTTGACCCACGCATTGAACGCCACCACCACACCGGCCACCATCATCAACAGGGCCTTTGTGCGATTGCCGCCCGGCTGGCGCAGCAGCCACACCCCGCCCAGCAGCAGCGACAGCGCCGCCACCAGGGCGAGGCCGGTGACCGGCGTGATCTCGCCCGGCATCAGGCCAGCACGCGGGCAACGGCGGCCTGCCACTGCGCCCGGCGAAGGCCACGGGCGGCGGCATCGATGGCCGGGTGGAAGCTGCGATCGGCGGCGGCCATGGCGGTGGCGGCGCTCTCCAGATCGGCGAACAGCCCAGCCCCGACGCCGGCCAGCATGGCCGCACCCATGGCGGTGGTCTCGATCACCCGCGGCCGTTCCACGACGATGCCCAGGCTGTCGGCCAGATCCTGGCACAGCCAGTTGTTGGCCACCATGCCGCCATCCACGCGCAGGCGCGCCGCGGCCACGCCATCGGCGGCCAGCGCATCCACCAGATCGGCGGTCTGCTGGCCCTGCGCCTCCAGCGCGGCGCGCACGATATGGGCGCGGGTGGTGCCACCCGACAGGCCGCAGATCAGGCCGCGCGCATCGGGCGCCCAGTGCGGCGCCCCCAGCCCGGCCAGCGCCGGCACAAAGCTGACGCCGCCATTGTCGGGCACGCTTTGCGCCAGGCTTTCCGATTCCGCGCTGGTGGCAATGATGCCCAGCCCGTCGCGCAGCCATTGCACCGCCGAACCCGCCACGAAGATCGCCCCTTCCAGCGCATAGGCCGGCTTGCCGCCCAGTTGCCAGGCCACGGTGGACAGCAGCCGGTTGCGCGACACCGGCGCAACTGCCCCGGCGTGGGCCAGCAGGAAACAGCCGGTGCCATAGGTGGCCTTCAGCGCGCCCGGCGTCAGGCAGCCCTGGCCGATGGCGGCGGCCTGCTGGTCGCCGGCGGCGCCGGTGATCGGCACGCTGCGGCCCAGCAGCCGGGTTTCGGCCAGCGCGCCGGCACAATCGACAATTGCCGGCAACGCGGCGCGCGGCACGCCGAACAGGCTGATCAGTTCGTCATCCCATTGGCAGCTGGCCAGATCCATCAACAGGGTGCGGCTGGCGTTGGTGGCGTCCGTCACATGCACGGAACCGGGAGCGGCGCCGCCGCTCAGCTTCCAGATCAGCCAGCTTTCCACCGTGCCCACGGCCAGCCGGCCATCCCGGGCGGCGTCGGCCACCATCGGCCAATTGTCCAGCGCCCAGCGGATCTTGGTGGCGGAAAAATAAGGATCGAGCAGCAGGCCGGTCTTTGCCTGCACCCGCGCCTCCAGCGCCGGATCGCCGGCCTTCAACTGGGCGCAATAATCGGCCGTGCGGCGATCCTGCCACACGATGGCGCGGGCCAGCGGTTCGCCGGTGCTGCGATCCCAGAAACAGATGGTCTCGCGCTGGTTGGTGATGCCGATGGCGGCGATGCGATCAACGCCCACCGTGCCGGCCACCTCTTCCAGGCAGGCGATAGACAGCGCCCAGATCTCCGCCGCGTCATGCTCCACCCAGCCGCTGGCCGGATAATGCTGGCTCATCGGCCGGCCGGCGCTGGCGACGATCTCGCCGCTGCCGGTGAAGGCGATGGCGCGGGTGGAGGTGGTGCCCGCATCGAGCACGAGAATGAGCTTGTCTGTCATGTCGCCTTTTCTAGGGCCAGAAAGGCCGTTAGGGAAGGCATGTGAGCGACCTCGACACCCTCTTCGATCTGGCCATCATCGGCGGCGGCATCAACGGCGCCGGCATCGCCCGGGATGCCGCCGGGCGCGGATTTTCGGTGGCGGTGATTGATGCCGGCGATATTGGCGGTGCCACCTCGTCCGCCTCCACCAAGCTGATCCATGGCGGCCTCAGATACCTGGAATATTATGCCTTTGGCCTGGTGCGAAAGGCGCTGGCCGAACGCGAGGTGCTGCTCGACATCGCGCCCCACATCACCTGGCCGCAGCCTTTTGTGCTGCCCCATGCCCCGGGCATGCGGCCGGAATGGCTGCTGCGGCTCGGCACCTTCCTTTATGATCATCTCGCCCGGCGCGAAGTGGTGCCGGGATCGGCGCGGATCGACCTGCGGTCGACAAGGGCCGGCCGGGCGCTGGCCAGCGATTACCGCAGCGCCATGCGCTATTGGGATGGCTGGGTCGATGATGCCCGGCTGGTGGTGGAAAATCTGAAGGATGCGCGTGCGCGCGGCGCCCTGGTGCTGCCGCGCACGCCGGTGGCACGGGCAACGCGGGTTGGGGACCAGTGGGACCTGGCGCTGGGCGATGGCCGCAGCCTGCGGGCGCGCCGGCTGATCAACGCCGCCGGACCATGGGCCGAGGATGTGGCGCGCCGGGTGATGGGCCTCAATGACGCGCCGCCGCTGCGGCTGGTGCAGGGCAGCCATATCGTCACCCGCCGCGTGCACCTGGGCCGCGATGCCTTCATGCTGCAACAGCCCGATGGCCGCATCATCTTCATCATCCCGTATGAGCATGATTATTCGCTGATCGGCACCACCGAAGGCGATGTGCAGCGCCCCGAGGATGCGGCGGTGAGCGATGCCGAGGTGGAATATCTGCTGGCCGCGGCCAACCGCTATCTGGCGCGGCCGCTGACGCACGATGATGTGGTGCACCGCTTTGTCGGCGTGCGGCCGCTGATCCTCGAAACCGGCAAGGGCGACAAGGAGACCACCCGCGATTACCGGCTGGTCGATCATGCCGGGCTTGACGCCATGACGGTGGTGGGCGGCAAGATCACCACCTATCGCGTGCTGGCCGAAGACGTGATGGCCCGTATCGCGCCCAGATCAAAACGCTGGACCGGCAGCGCCCCCCTGCCCGGCGGCGCGATCGAACGTGGTCACAAGGAGCATGGCCAGGCCGCGTTCAAGCGTTGGCTGGAAAGCCTGCAGCGCCGCGAGGCCAATTATGATCCCAAGCTGATCAAACGGCTGGCCACCACCATCGGCGCCCCGGCCGAAGCCCTGCTGGCCGGCGGACTGGGCCGCAATCTGGGCGGCGTGTTCGAGGCCGAACTCGACTTTTTCCGCACGCAGGAATGGGCGACCAGCAGCGCCGATGTGCTGTGGCGGCGCACCAAGCTTGGCCTGCACCTGGATGCCGCCGCGCAAGCCGAGGTGGCGCACTGGTTCGGGGAGGAACCGGCGCCGGCCACCCAGATCCCGGCCGGCCACCGCTTCGCCCGGCCGGGCATCGCCTGAGGAGTGTGTTGATGCCATTTGCCAGCCTGTTGTTGGCCGCCGCCGCGCCGCTGACCGGCCTGTGGGTGGTGGGCGAAGCTGCCGATTGCAGCAAGGCCGGCGCCAATGCCTGGGTGCTGATGGCCGATGGCCTTTATGCCGAAACCACCCTGCCCCAGGGCCCGATCACCGCGGTGGGCCGCTGGCGCG
>CAZAWH010000154.1:0-7054 GCA_964488775.1 uncultured Sandarakinorhabdus sp.
CCGCCAAACCCTCCTGAATACGAAGACCAAAAGGGGTCATAACCGCCAGCAAAGCTGGGACCAGACTTGCCCGAACCGTCGGGATTGCCGACCCCAACAAGAATCTGACCATCACTGAACCAGCCTGCGCCCGGCGAACCGCCGTCAAACGCCAATATGACACCGCCGCTGCCCGGCCCGCCGACGCCCGTGGCCGATTGGCCAACGGCACCAATGCCGATGCCACCCCCGCCACCGCCGCCGCCAATCACATAGGGCGTGGCACCGATGAACACGTAGGAACCACCTCCACCCCCGCCACCGGTAAAGTTGAAGCTGTTGCCGACACCGCCCACGACAACAGTGAATTCCGTGCCAGCCGCCAGCTGGAATTCCCCCGTGGCAGCGCCGCCGCTGCCCCCCACGCTGGCAATAGCCTGTCCGGTGGGCGTGTATTCCCTGACCGACATGCCGCCGCCCGCCCCGCGCGCCAGGATGCGGTAAACGCCATCCTTGGGGACAACATAGGTCTGAATGGTGCCTGTGTGGGCAAAGCGCGCGGCCTGCGCGCCTGCCGAAAGACCAAGTGCGGCAGCGGCCAGCAACAGATGACGAAGCAGCATGGGCGATCCCCTGTTCGTTCCCTTGGCAAAGTCTATCGGCAGCTGCCCGGCGGTCAACTGCTGGCAACCTTATTTCACCAACAGCAGCGCCTGCCCGGCCCCCAGCGGTTGGGCTGCGGTGTGCAGCGTCACATAGAGCCGGCCGGCGGCGAGATCGGTGCGGGCGCGGGCGTCGAGGCGCAGGTCGACCTGCCCTGTCCGCGCGCCGGGGCCGAGCAGTTGCGCCAGCACCGGGCCGGGCTTGCCATCCGGGCTGCGGTGGAGCGCGAGCGCGATGGGGGCATTCTGCCCGCTGCCGGTGACGCTGGCCTTCATCACCAGCCGGGCAATGAGCGGATCATAGCGCCAGTTGAGGGTCGCGCCCGCCTTGCCGGCGCTGATGCGGGCGGTGCCAGCCTGTGGGGCCGGGGGCTGGCCATCCACCAGCGGCGGCGTGCTGAACGGCCCCTGCCGAGGCTGCGCCGCCTGTTCCCAGCCATGGGCCAGCGCCAGCAGCCGCGGCTCGCTGAAGGCGGCGCCCAGGAGCTCGATGCCCACCGGCAGGCCGCGCGGCGTGAAGCCGGCCGGGATGGCGATGGCCGGCAGGCCGGTGCCGGCCGACAGGCGGCAATTGCTGGCGATATTCTCTGCCCCGATCACCGGCGGCCGCCCCAGCGCGGACGGATAGAGCAGCGCATCCAGCCGCTGCCCGGCCAGCAGCGATTCGATATTGGCGCGCGTCGCGGCCTGCCGTGCCAGCACGGCCCGGTAACCGGGATGGCTGCGCCCCGGCGAGGCCAGCGCATCGGCAAAGCGGGTTTCCAGCTGATCATGGTGCAGGCCGGCGGTGACAATGGCCTTCAGGCTGGCAACCGGTGCCCCCGGATGGCCGGCGAGATAGCGTTCCAGATCCTCGAGAAACTCGTAGGAACCCACCGTCATCTCCGCCGTCGTCGGCAGCCCGCCGGGGATTTCGACATCCACCACCTCGGCCCCGGCGGCCTTCAGCGCGGCGATGGCCCGGTCGTACACCGGCCGCCCTTCCACATCATCGGGGTTCACCACGAACATCGAGCGCACCACGCCGATGCGCGCGCCGTTCAGCGTGCCGGGTGTGAGGCTGTTCAGATAGGATCGCGGCCGCCGGGCATCGGCGCCCAGCGTGACGGGATCGGCCTTGTCCTCCCCCGCCGTCGCATCCAGCATGATCGCCAGATCGGCCACCGTGCGTGCCAGCGGGCCGGCGATATCCTGGGTGTCTGACAGCGGGATCACCCCGCGCCGGCTGGCCAGCCCGCGCGTGGTGCGGATGCCAAACAGATTCTGATAGGCGGCCGGAATGCGGATCGAGCCACAGGTGTCGCTGCCCAGGCCGGCGGCCGCAAAACTGGCGGCCACCGCAGCGCCGGTGCCACCGCTGGAGCCGCCAGGCGAACGGGTGGGATCATAGGGATTGCGCGTCTGCCCGGTGTGGGAACTGATGGTGATGGTGCCGGCCGCCAGCTCGTGCATGGTCGTTTTGCCCAAGATGATGGCACCGGCCGCGCGCAGGCGCGCCACCTGTTCGGCATCACGGGCGGGGCGCAGGGCCGCCAGCGCCAGCGTACCGCCGGCGGTTGGCATGTCCTGCGTGTCGTAATTGTCCTTCACCAGCACCGGGATGCCGTGCAATGGCCCGCGCGGGCCCTTTTCGGCGCGTTCCCGGTCCAGCGCGTCGGCGTCGGCAAGGGCCTTGGGGTTCAATGTGACGATGCTGTTCAGCGCCGGGCCCTGCCGGTCATAGGCGGCGATGCGCGCCAGATAGGCCTGCACCAGTTGCCGCGCGGTGATGCGTCCGCTGGCCATGGCGGCCTGCAGATCGGCAATGGAGGCTTCCGCCACCTCGGGCATCGGGCCGGCATCACTGGCCGTTGCCGTGGTCATGACCACCAGGCCCATGAAGATTGCCGCCGACAGGCCGCGCCGCTTGCCCACAATATCTGCCCCTTCACCATCATCGCGGGCAGCATGGCGGCAGCGGCGGCGCGCCGTCAATCACCGCAGCATCAGGCCGCCATCAATGGCCAGGCTCTGCCCGGTGATATAGCTGGCGGCCGGGCTGGCGAGGAACAGGATGGCCTGGGCCACTTCCGCAGGGTCGCCCCAGCGCTGCATCGGGATGGCCTTCATCAACCGCTTTTCCCGTTCCGGATTCTGGCGCGCGCCCTCGGTCATCCTTGTGGCGATGAAGCCCGGCGCCACCAGATTGACCCGCACGCCATCGGTGGCCCACTTGTCTCCCAGCGCCCGGGTCAAGCCCAGCAGCCCGGCCTTGGACGCGGTGTAGGCCGGGGTTTCCTTCAGCGCCAGGAAGCTGGCCAGGCTGCCGACATTGACGATGCTGCCCCGCGTCGCCTTCAACAACGGGTGCAGCCGCACCGACAGGTCCATCACCGCGTTCAAATTGGTGTCGATCACCGATTCAAACTCGTCCTGCTCATATTCCCGGGCCGAACCGCGGCCGGCGTTGTTGATCAGCACATCCAGATCATGGAAATGCGCCGCCACCTCGGCCCGCGCCTCCGGCCAGGTGAGATCGGCCTGGATATAGGCGACATCGGCGGGTGGATCGTCATAACAGCTGATGTGGCTGCGCGTGCCGGTCACCGTGACCCGCGCGCCCAGCGTGGTGAACTGTTCTGCCACCGCCTTGCCGATGCCCTGGGTGCCGCCGGTGACCAGCACCGACAGCCCATCCGCCCAACCCGTGCCGTTCATGCCGACAAACCCCCGTCGATCACCAGCGAGGCCCCGGTGACATAGCGCGCCGCATCCGACGCCAGAAAGATGATCGGGCCGGCAATGTCCTCCGGCTCGCCAATGCGGCCCAACGGCACCTGCCGCTCCGTCGCGGCCAGCCGGTCGGCATGCTCCCAGGTGATTGCCGTCATCTTGGATCGCACCAGCCCGGGCGCGACCAGATTGACCCGGATCCCCTCCCCACCCAGCGCCTGGGCCAGGGTTCGTGTGAGGGTGAGCAAGCCGCCCTTGCTGGCCGAATAGGCCGGCTGGCCGATGGTGCCCTTGAAGCTGGCGACGCTGCCAACCAGGATCACGCTGCCTCGTGCCGCCGCCAGCGCGGCGCGAAACCGCATCACCAGCGCCATCGGGCCGGTGAGATTGGTGGCGATCACATCGGCAAAGGTTTCGGGCACGAACTCTGCCCGTTTGTAGGCGACCTTGGCCCCAGACACCACCAACGCGTCCAGCCGCGTCACGCCCGGGTCAAACGCCGCCACGGCCGCCAGATCGCCCTGGTCCAGCCGGTGATATTCCATCCCGGCCAGATCGCCATCGGTGCCGGCATAATCGGCGGCGTGGCCCCGCGTGCCGGTGACGATCACCCGCGCGCCGCCGGCCAGAAAGGCCCGCGCCGCGGCATTGCCGATGCCGGTCGATCCCCCTGTCACTAGCACGGTCTTGCCGGCCCATTCGCCCACGCCCACTCTCCCCACCAGGCATCACGATGGGGATTTCAGCCATGGCGCTTCTTTCGGGCAAGGTCGCGATTGTGACAGGCGGCGGGCGCGGATTGGGGCGATGCCACGCGCTGGCACTGGCCGCTCATGGCGCATCGGTGGTGGTCAACGATCTGGGTGGCAGCGTGGTGGGCGATGGCCCTCACAAAAACGGGGAGGACGCCGCTGCCGCCGTGGTGGCCGAAATCATTGCGGCCGGCGGCCGCGCCGTCGCCAACCGCGCCAGCGTGGCGGATTGGGCCGGAGCGAAAACCATTGTCGATGATGCCGTGTCGGCGTTTGGCGGGCTGGACATCGTGGTCAACAATGCCGGGATCAACCGCCCGGCCAGCCTGATCGCCCTGACCGAGGCCGATTATGACCTGGAAACCGCCGTGCATCTGAAGGGCACCACGGCCGTCGTGCATCATGCAGCCGCGCTGTGGGCGGGCCAGGGGCGTCGGGAGGGCCGCGCCATCATCAACACCACATCGCCGGTGGGGGTGCACCCGATGCCGGATGGCGGCCCCTATTGCGCGGCCAAGGCCGGCATTGCCGCGCTGACGGTGGTGGCGGCGCAGGAGCTGGCCAGCCTGGGCGTGCGGGCCAACGCCATTGCACCGGCGGCGCGCACCCGCATGGTGATGGCCAGCCCCAGCGTGGACCAGTTGATGCCGCGCAGTGACGGCTTTGACCGGCATCTGCCCGACCATGTTTCGCCGCTGGTCGTCTATCTGGCCAGCGATCTCAACCGATTCACCGGCCGGGTGTTCGGGGTGGAAGGCCCTGACGTGGCGCTCTATCAACCCTGGAGCGCCGATTGGCTGGTCAGCGGCGCCGGCCAGTGGGAGGTGGCGGCCCTGGCCGAGGCGCTGGCCGGCCTGCCCGAACAGGCGCCGATCCGCGCCTTTTACCCCGGGGGCCGGATCCACACGCTGATCCCGCCCAACCGCACGCTCAAGGCCCTGCGCGGATGACGCCGATTGTCTCGGTCTTTGCCGCCTCCCCCGATGGCGGGCGCGGCCTGGCGCGGGACATGGCGGTGCGCTGGGCGCTGCTGGAAGCCGGCGTGGCCCATGATCTGCGCCCGCTGTCGTTCGCCGAGCTGAAAACCCCCGAACACAAGGCGCGCCAGCCCTTTGGCCAGATCCCGACCCTGGAAGCCGATGGGCTGACCCTGTTCGAATCGGGGGCGATCGTGCTGCACATCGCCGAACGCCACGGCCTGTTGCCCGCCGATCCGGCGCGGCGCGGCCGGGCCATCGCCTGGATGTTCGCCGCTGTCGCCACGCTGGAACCGGTGATCGTGGAACGGGAGGTGGCGGTGCTGCTGGAAGGCGACCGGCCGTGGACGCCAGAGCGCCTGCCGCTGATCGAGGCGCGGCTGCGGCTGCGGCTGGACGATCTGGCCGCCGCGCTTTCCGGGCAGGACTGGCTGGCTGGCGATTTCAGCGCGGCGGACATCCTGATGGTCTGCGCCCTGCGCCGACCGGCCGCGATGCGCCTGTTGCCCGATTGGCCGGCGCTGGCCGTCTATGTGACACGCGGCGAGGCCCGGCCGGCCTTCGCGCAGGCCTTTGCCGATCAGCTGGTGCGGCGGGCCTGACGCTTGCGCAGCGCCAGCACCGGGCCTTCGATCACATGCCATGACGCCGCGGCCAGCAGCGTGACGGGCAAGAACCCGACCAGCAGCAGCTGCCACCACTGCTCCAGCCCCAGAAAATGCTGGATCGTCTGCAACACCGGGAAATGCCAGAGATAGACCCCATAGCTGTAATCCCCGCCGCGATAAGGGCCCGGCACCGGCAAGCGTTGCAGCCCCGCCCAGGCCACCAGATAGGCCGACGGCGCAATCAGCAGCAGGATCTTGACCGGATCCTCGTGCCAGCGCCGGCCGTCCAGCAGCAGCGAGCCGGCGGCAATCAGCAGCAGGCAGCCCAGGGCCAGCCAACCATTCCAGGGAATGCGATGACGAAACAGCCAGATGGTCGCCCCGCCCAGGAAATAGGGATAAAGCAGGCCACCGGCCCCAAAGACCTGGCCGGCCAACCGGCCAGCCAGGCCCGGCAACGGCGATGCTAGGTTCAGCACCACCCAGGCCCCGGCCCACGCCAGCGCCAGCAGCGGCACCGCCCATGTGCGACGCGCGATCCCGCACGCCACCATGATCGCCATCATAAGGTAACAGCCGATTTCCCAACGCACGGTCCACAATGACCCGTTGACGACATCGGGGTAAACATTGCCGGCAAACACGCCGGGCAGGCTATATTCGGGCAGACCAAAGAGGTTGCGGGCGTGCCGCCACAGGCCGGGATCGGCAGCATATTCGGCCAGCGACAGGCTGGTGGTCAGCGGGCCGACCACCAGCATGGCAAAACCGGTGACCGCCAGCAGGGCCGGCAGGATGCGCGCGGCGCGGTTGAGCAGATAATCCTGCAACGGCAGCCGCATCGCCGAGGCCGTCACCAGAAAGCCCGACAGGGTGAAGAACATCGGCACCATGAGACTGAACGGCAACCACGCCGGTGAGGCCAGGCCGGCTTCGATGCTGCCGCTGGTCAACGCAATGCTGTGCCACACCATGACCTCGTAGCAGAGCACCAGGCGCACCAGATCAAAGCCGGGCCCAAAGCCGCCAACGGCATCGAGCCGGTCCTGAAATGTCTGCATGGCTGCTGCTGCCCCCGAAACGCGGCCCCGGTATAGAAATGGCCCCCGCCACTGTCCAGCGCCCGCCCTGTCAACATCACGCACTGGCAGGCGGCGCTGTGGCTGTTATGGTGGCGGAATGTTCCTGTCTTTCCTTGAAGAGCTGCGCGCGGCCAAGATCCCGGCTTCCATGAAGGAGCATCTGATCCTGCTGGAGGCGCTGAAGAGCGATGCGATCGATTTTTCGATCACCGATTTCTATTATCTGGCCCGCGCCACCTATGTGAAGGACGAAGGCCTGCTCGACCGGTTCGACATGGTGTT
>CAZAWH010000155.1:0-7043 GCA_964488775.1 uncultured Sandarakinorhabdus sp.
ATCTGACCATCCTGCCCGGCCTGATCGACATGCATGTGCATCTGACCAGCGATCCGGCGCTGGGCTTTGATGCCGATCTGCGCCACGCCCGGCCGTTCTTCACCGCCGTTGGTGTTGCCAATGCGGCGCGGACGCTGGCCGCCGGCTTCACCACGGTGCGCAATGTCGGGGCGGCGGATTTTGCCGATGTTGGCCTGAAGCAGGCGATTGATGAAGGCGTCATCACCGGCCCGCGCATCGTGCCGGCGGCTTATGCGCTGGGCGCCACCGGCGGCCATTGTGATGACAACCGGTTCCACCCCGGCATCCAGGTGGATCGCAGCGGCGTGGCCAGCGGGCCGCAGGGCTTTCGCGAAAAGGTGCGGGAAATGCACAAGTTCGGCGCCGACGTGATCAAATATTGCGCCACCGGCGGGGTGTTTTCCGCCCGCGACACGGTGGATGGCCAGCAATTGACGCAGGAGGAAATGGACGCGCTGGTGGACGAGGCGCACCGGCTGCGCATGAAGGTGGCGGTGCATGCCCATGGCACCGATGGCATCAAGGCCGCCATCCGCGCCGGGGCCGACACGATCGAGCATGCCAGCCTGGCCGATGCCGAGGCCTTTGCCCTGGCCAAGGCCAAGGGCACCGCCTTTTCCATGGATATCTACAATGATGATTATATCCTGGCCGAAGGCGCGAAGAACGGCGTGCCCGAAGAAAGCCTGGCCAAGGAACGCGCCATCGGCCTGAAACAGCGGCAGACGTTCCAGGCGGCATGGAAGGCCGGCGTGAAGATGGTGTTTGGCAGCGATGCCGGCGTCTATCCGCACGGTGACAATGCCCGCCAGTTTGAAAAGATGGTGGAATGGGGGATGACGCCGATCGATGCCATCCGCGCCGCCACGGTGAAGGCCGCCGAGGCGCTGGGGCGTGAGGGCGATGTTGGCCAGATTGCCCCGGGCCGTTATGCCGACATCATCGCCGTGGCCGGTGATCCCAGCCGCGATGTGAAGTCGCTGCAGGCGGTGAAGGTGGTGCTGAAGGGTGGCGCGCTGGTGAAGGACGTCCGCTGATGCCGCGCTGGTTCACTGCGCTGTTCTGGACCAGCATTGCCGCCGGGGCGGTGCTGGTCGGGCTGTCCAGCTGGGATGCCCTGATCGCGGTGCCACCCGATGCCGATCCGGTGCGCGCGCGCACCGTGACGATCACCCGCGACCAGTGGGGCGTGCCGCACATCCACGGTCGCACCGATGCCGATGTGGCCTATGGCATCGCGATCGCCCATGCCGAGGATGATTTCCGCAACCTGGAAGAGGTGCTGGCCGCCGTGCGCGGCCGCGCCGGGGCCATCCTGGGCGAGGATGGGGCCAAGCTGGATTTCGCCGGCCATCTGCTGGATGCGCAGGGCGTCGCCGCCGCCGGTTACGCCAGCCTGTCACCGGGCACCCGGGCGCTGGTCGAAGCCTATGCCCAGGGGCTGAATGATTATGCCCGTGGCCATGGCCATGAGGTGCGCCTTCAGGGTCTGTTCCCGGTGACGGGGCGCGATATCGTTGCCGGTTTCGTGCTGCGATCGCCGTTCTTTTTCGGAATGGAGCGGGTGCTGGGGCCGCTGGCGGAGGGCAAGTTGCCGCCGCGCGACGCCGGGCCGGCCGATGAACGCGGCAGCAACGCCTTTGCCGTCACGGCGGCCCGTTCGGATGATGCCACCACCCGGCTGATCATCAACAGCCACCAGCCGTGGGAAGGCGGCGTGACCTGGTGGGAACTGGTGGTGCATTCGGATGAGGGCTGGGATTTTGCCGGTGCCAATTTCCCCGGCGCGCCCTTTCCCCTGCTCGGCCACAACCGGCATCTGGGCTGGGCCAACACGGTCAACCGGATGGATCTGATCGATGTCTACAAGCTGGAGTTGAACGCCGACCGCAGCCAGTATCGGCTGGACGGCCAGTGGCTGCCGCTCGAGGCGAAGCGCGTTTGGCTGCGGGTCAAGCTGGGCCCGCTGGTGCTGCCGGTGCCGCGCACCGTCTATCGCAGCCGCCACGGCGCGGTGATCCTGAATGATCAGGGTGGCTTTGCCATCCGCCATGCCGGCATCGGCGAGGTGGGCCAGGTGGAGCAATATTACCGGCTCAACAAGGCCCGCGATTTCGCCGAATGGCGCCAGATCATGGCCATGCAGAAGGTGCCGGCCACCAACTTCGTCTATGCCGACGAAAAGGGGCATATCGGCATGTTCTACAACGCGCTGTTCCCGGCGCGCGCCGCGGGCTTTGACTGGAAGGGCGTGCTGCCGGGCAACACGTCGAAAACGCTGTGGACCCGGTATCTGCCGTGGGGCGCCGATCCGATGGTGGTCGATCCCAGGGCCGGCTGGGTCGCCAATGCCAACAACACGCCCACCGTGGCCACTGCGCCGGAGGAGAATCTGAAGGCCGACGCCTTTGCCCCGGAACTGGGGGTGGAGACGTTCACCACCAATCGCATGCACCGCTTTGCCGAGCTGTTTGCTGGCGTGAACGGCCCGATCAGCCGCGAGACGCTGCTGCGCATCAAGTTTGACAAGGGCTACAGCAAGGCCTCACCCGCCGGGCGCTGGATGGCGGCGGTGCTGGCGCTGGACACGTCGCGCGATCCCGAACTGGCGCGGGCCCAGGCCCTGCTGCGCCAGTGGGACTGGACGGCCGATGGCGTGGGCCCGGCCGACAGCCTGGCCGTGGCGGTGATGGCCAGTGTCGGGCGCGAAGTCTATCGCGGCGATGCCCTGCCGCCGGCCGGGCCCCGGCTGCGCGCGGCGGTGGATTGGCTGATGGGCACCTTTGGTCGGCTGGAGGTGCCCTTGGGCGAATTTCAGCGGCTGCGGCGCGGCAAGGTGGATCTGCCGGTGCTGGGCGGGCCCGACACGCTGCGCGCGCTTTATGCCGAACGCAGCGCCGATGGCCGGCGGGTAGGCAACAACGGCGATGGCTTCATCATGCTGGTCGAATGGCCGGCCGATGGCCGCGTGCGGTCGCAATCCATCCACCAGTTTGGCGCGGCCACCATCCGGCGCCAATCCCCGCACTATGCCGATCAGGCGCCGCTGTTCGCGGCCGAACGCTGGAAACCTGTGCAATTTTAGGCGTTGCGCACTGTTGGCGTGATGTTATCGAAATCACATGAGCACGCGCGTCGCCCAACGGCTGGCCGAACGATATGACCGGTTGACGGTTTCGGAACGGATGATCGCCGGCTGGATGACCGACAATCTGGCCCAGCTGCCGTTTGAAACCGCCGCCTCCATCGGCCAGCGGGTTGGTGTATCGGCGATGACGGTGGCCCGCCTGGTCAAGAGCCTGGGGTATGACAATCTGGCCGCGCTGAAGGATGATCTGCGCGGGGAGGCGCGGGATGCGCCCTGGCTGTTGACCCGGCCGGCCCCCAGCGCCGATGCCCGCCTGCAGGCCGAAACCGCCGCCATAGCCGGCGTTTACGCCCAGGCCGAAACCCCGGCCTGGGATGCGGTGGTGGCGTTGCTGGCCACCGCGCCGCGCGTGCATGTTGCCGGCTTCCAGACCGAAGCCGGGCTGGCCGCCGGCTTTGCCCGCCATCTCGCCTATGTGCGCCCGCATGTGGCCTGCATCGACAGCGCCGCCGGCATCCATGACGAACTGATCGATGCCGGCCCGCATGATCTGTTCGTGGCGGTGGATGTGCGGCGCTATTCCCGGCATTTCCGCCTGTTGGCCGAACGCGTGGCTGCCGCAGGCCGGCCGCTGGTGGTGATCACCGATCCCTATTGCCCGTGGGCGCGCGATCTGACCCCGCATATCCTCACCGCCGAAGTGGCGCTGGGCCATTTCTGGGACATGAACACCGCGCTGGCCTCGCTGCTCAACCTGCTGGTGGACGGGGTGGTGCAAAAGATCGGGCCGGATCTTGTGCATCAGCGCCTGGCGCGGCTGGCGGAAAATTATAGCGATTTCATCGGGTTTCAAGGCCGGTCACGTCAGGCCAGCCCGGCGGCGGATCCGCCACCGCCCTGATCACCGGCCCATCGGGCAGGGTGATGGCCAGGCTGCGCGCGTGCAGCATCATCGGGCCCAAGCCATCGCCATAGACCGGATCGCCGGCAATCGGCGCGCCGATGCGGGCGGCGTGCACGCGGATCTGGTGGGTGCGGCCGGTTTCGGGGCGAAATTCCACCAGCCGGCTGGCGGCATCCAGCACGCGCCAGTGCGTGCGCGCCGGCTTGCCGGCCGGATCGACCACCATGCGCCAGCCGGCCGCCGCGCTGGAAATCTTGGCCAGCGGGGCATCCACCAGGCCCGCCGGCTGGGCCGGCAGCGCCGACAGCACCGCCCAATAGAGTTTCGCCGCCCCGCCGCCGGCAAAGGCCGCCGCCAGCGCCCGGGCGCCGCGCCGGCTGCGCGCAATGGCCAGGCAGCCCGACGTGTCGCGATCAAGCCGGTGCGCCGCCACCGGCCGGAAACCACCGATGGCGAGGGCGGGCAGAAGATCCTCAAGGCTGTGCGGGGTTTTCGGCCCCGGATGCACCGCCAGGCCCGGCGGCTTGTTGATCACCACCAGGTCGCGATGGGCAAAGATGATCTGCAACCCATTCAAATCATTGGCCCCACATATCATGTTTAAGCAATCTTCACGCCAAGCCGTTTCCAGTGCAGCGCCCCGCAACCCTGCGGCGGCGGGAAGCGGGAGTATCCCAGATGACCGTGATCAACACCAACATCAACGCGCTGACCGCCCAGAATGCGCAGCGCACCGCCAACAATGCAATGGGCACCGCCATGCAGCGGCTGTCGACCGGGATGCGCATCAACAGCGCCAAGGACGACGCCGCCGGCCTCGCGATCAGCCAGAAGATGACCGCCGACGTGCGCGGCCTGGCGGTCGCCATGCGCAACGCCAACGACGGCATCAGCATGGCCCAGACGGCGGAAAGCGCCATGGGCGAAGTGACCAACATGCTGCAGCGCATGCGCGAACTGGCCGTGCAGTCGGCCAACGGCACCCTGACCGGCACCGACCGCCAGGCCCTGCAGGCCGAAGTGAAGCAGCTGGTGGGCGAGATCGACAATATCGGCGTGCGCACCAACTTCAACGGCCAGAAGCTGCTGGACGGCTCGGCCCGTTCGGTGAAGCTGCAGACCGGCAGCCGCGCCGGCGAGACCGTGTCGATGAGCCTGAGCTCGGCCCGCGCCCGTGACCTGGGCCTGGGTTCCAGCCCGGCGCTCACCGCCACCGGCGCCTTTGAAGGCACTGCCGCCAACCTGACCACCAACCATGCCCTGCAGGGCGGCGATCTCACCATCAACGGCGTGCAGATCGGTTCGTCCTCGGCCGATGATGACAATGTCTCGTCCGCCAACAAGTCGGCCTCGGCGCTGGCCAAGGCGGCTGCCATCAACCGCGCCACGGCGCAGACCGGCGTGCGCGCCGTGGTGGGCCAGACGGTGATGACCGGCACCGCCATGACCGCGGCGGCCGCCACCGGCACCGTGACGGTGAACGGCATCACCACGGCGTCGATCACCACCACCGCCAACGCGTCGGACAGCCGCCGCATCGTGCGCGATGCCATCAACGCCATTTCGGGCCAGACCGGCGTGCGCGCCGTGGACACCGGCGACAACAACGCCGGCCTGCGCCTGGAGGCCGACGACGGCCGCAACATCGAAGTCAGCCTCGACACGCTGACTGCGGCGCAGACCGGCCTGAAGGTGGGCGCCCAGTCCGGCTCGTTCAGTCTGGAAAGCCTGAACGGCCAGGCCATCGAGGTTGGTTCCACCAACTCGACCACGGCGCGGCTGACCCGGTCGGGCCTGCAGGCCGGCAGCTTTGATCGCGGCGTCTCCACCGTGTCCAGCGACGTGCGCGCCGTGGCCACCGGCTCGGCCAACGCCCGCACGCTGAACAGCGGTGACCTGTCGATCAACGGCGTCGCCATCCGCGCCGCCACCGCCGATGACGACACGTTCAGCTCCACCGCGGCCGGTTCGTCGGTGAAGGCGGGCAGCGCGATTGCCATCGCCAACGCCATCAACGCCGCCAGCGAACAGACCGGCGTGACTGCCAAGGCCAACAGCCAGACCATCCAGTCCACCACGACGACGGTGATCGGCACCACGGCCACGGCCACGTTGGGCATCAACGGCACCCTGATCGACATCACGCTGGACGCCACCCACACCGCGCAGCAAACGCGGGACAATGTGGCCAAGGAAATCAACAAGTTCAGCGGCCTGACCGGTGTGACCGCCAAGGACAACGGCCTGGGTGGCCTTGATCTCACCGCCGCCGACGGGCGCAACATCAGCGTCTATTTCGACAGCGATGAAGGCGCGGCGGCCAACTTCGGCCTGGGCGGCGCCACCATCAAGGGCACCGGCACCGGCTATACCGTGGTGGGTGTGACCGATCCGGCCGACGCTGCGGCGCTCACCGCCTCGGCGATCCAGACCGCCTATTCCACCGTGCGGCTGGAATCGGCCAAGACCATCGATGTGCGCGCCGGCAGCCTGGCCTTTGGTGCCACCTCGAACTTCGGCAACCTTGGTTTCGAGGAAAATGCCTATGGCAGCAGCAAGGGCGGCCTGCGGATTTCCGAAGTCGACGTGTCGAGCGTGGAAGGCGCCACCGCCGCGCTGGATGCCATCGACGAGGCACTGAACAGCGTGAACCTTGATCGCGCCAACATCGGTGCCGTGCAGAACCGGCTGGAAGCGGCGGTGAACAACCTGTCGTCGAACAGCACCAATCTGCAGGCCTCGCGCAGCCGGATCCAGGACACGGATTTCGCACAGGAATCGACCAACCTGTCGAAGAACCAGGTGCTGGGCCAGGCGGCGCAGGCGATGCTGGCCCGGGCCAACCAGTCGGCCCAGCAGGTCACCCAGCTGCTGCAGTAAGCCTGACGCATCCGGCCCGGCCGGGCCGATGATGGGGCGGTGCGCCAGGCACCGCCCCATTTTTTTGTGCGCGGCAGTTGCCGCCGGCCCTTGCCCTTGCTATCGCCGCCGCTTCCAGAGCGCGGAGCGGTGGCCGAGTGGTCGAAGGCG
>CAZAWH010000156.1:0-7035 GCA_964488775.1 uncultured Sandarakinorhabdus sp.
CTTCCTGCGCCAGCGCCTTGGTGAAACCGTGGATGCCCGATTTGGCGGCGGCATAATTCACCTGGCCATATTGGCCGGCCTGGCCGTTGATGCTGCCGATCTGCACATAGCGGCCCCAGCCGCGTTCCTTCATGCCGGCAAAGGTCGCCTTGGCCATGTTGAAACAGCCGCCAAGGTTCACCCGGATCACCTCGTCCCAGGCTTCCCAGCTCATCTTCATCAGCGTGCCGTCGCGGGTGATGCCGGCGTTGTTGACCACGATGTCGATCGGGCCCAGATCGGCCGCCACCTGGGCACAGCCATCCAGGCAGGCCTGGTGATCGGCCACATTCCACTTGTAACTCTTGATGCCGGTCTTCTCGGTGAAGGCGCGTGCCTTGTCGTCACTGCCGCCATAATTGGCCGCCACCGTCACACCCGCATCGCGCAGCGCCAGGCTGATTGCCTCGCCAATGCCGCGCGTGCCACCCGTCACCACTGCCACCCGTGCCCGATCAGACGCCATGTTCCACCCAATGCTGCCAGATGCCGGAGTTGATCCCCGGACAGAAAACCACTTTGAGCCGGAACGCAGCCCGTTTCAATGGGCCGGCGCTGGCGGAATACGAATGTTGTCAGGCCCAGCCCGAAAGCTCACGGCGCACGATGGCTTCCAGCATCGCCATGCCGGTCTCGCTGGCATTCAGGCAGGGGATATAGGCAAAATCGCTGCCGCCGGCCTCGAGGAATTCGTCGCGGCCTTCCATCGCCACTTCCTCCAGCGTTTCCAGGCAATCGGCGGCGAACCCGGGGCACACGACGGCGATCTTCTTCACCCCTTCGCCCGGCAGGTTCAGCAGCGTGTCATCGGTATAGGGCTTCAGCCATTCGGCCCGGCCAAAGCGCGACTGGAACGTCACCTTGACCGGCAAGCCCAGTTCCGCCTGCAACAGGCGGCCGGTCTTCAGGCACTGGCAATGATAGGGGTCACCTGCCTCCAGCGTGCGCAGCGGCATGCCGTGGAAACTGGTGACAATCAGATCGGGCACAAAGCTCAGGCCAGCCAGGCCCTCGCGGATCGATTGCGCCAGCGCGCTGACATGATCGGGATTGTCATAATAGGGCGCCAGCGTGCGCAGCGCCGGCTGCCAGCGCATGCCCATCAGCACGCGCGCCGCCTCGTCCACCACGGTCGCATTGGTGGCGGCCGAATATTGCGGATACATCGGCGCCAGCAGGATGCGGTCACACCCGGCCTTCATCAGGGCCTCAAGCCGCTCGCCAATGGAGCGCGTGCCATATCGCATGGCCCAATCCACCATCACGCCGGTGCCCAGCCGGCCCTGCAGGGCTTCGGCCTGGGCCTTGGTGTAAACGGTGATCGGCGAGCCATCGGGCAGCCACACCTTGGCATAATTGGCCGCGGTGGTGCGCGGCCGCACGTTCAGGATCAGCAGATTGAGGATCGGCCGCCAGATCAGCTGGGGAATCTCGATCACCCGGGGGTCGGACAGAAATTCGCGCAGGAACCGCTTGACGCTCGGCACATCGGGCGCGTCGGGCGACCCCAGATTCACCAGCAACACGCCCACCCGCCCGGCCTTCACGGGCGGGTGATCGGCAGGCAGGGCAAGCGGCGGCAGGCTGATCGGCCCGGTCATGCAAATTTCCTCATGCCGGCAACAGCGGCAGGCTTTGCCAGCGCTGCCCGGTGGCGGCGGCCAGCGCATTGGCCACGGCCGGCGCGATCGGCGGCGTGCCGGGTTCGCCAATCCCGCCAGGATCGGCATCGGATTCCAGGATCCGGGTTTCGATTTCGGGGCAATCAGCCATGGTGATCAGTGGATAGGCGTGGAAATTGTCTTGCTCCACCACCCCTTGGGCAAAACTGATGCGGCCAAAAAGCGCGGCCGACAGGCCATAGATGATCCCACCCTCGATCTGGGCGGCCACCGTATCGGGATTGATCACCCGGCCGCAGTCCACCGCGGCCCACACGCGCGTCACCTTGGGCTTCCCCTCGCGCGGCACCACCACCTCGGCAATCTGCGCCACGATGCTGCCGAAACTTTCCACCAGCGCCAGCCCGCGGGCCGTTACCGGTTGCCCGGCCTCGCCCTCATCACGGCCCAGGGGCCCGCCCATTTCCATCACGGTGCGCAGCACGGCGGCATGGCGCGGCCGATCCTTCAACATGGCGAGGCGAAACGCCGCCGGGTCCACCTTGGCCGCCGCCGCCAGCTCGTCGACGAACCGCTCGACAATGAAACCGGTGAAACTGTGCCCCACGCTGCGCCAGAACCCCAGGGGCGCAGTGCATTCGGCCAGCACATGGCTGACGCGGATGTTGGGAATGGCATAGGGCAGGTGCACCGCCCCCTCGATCGCACCGGCCCCGGCCGATGGCCGCCCCATCAGGCTGCCAACATTGCGGCCCGCAAAGGCGGCCCCCACATCGGGCGCGGCAATGGCGGCGTTCCAGGCGATGATGCCGTCCGGGCCGGCGCGGCCGTGCAGGCGCGCTGCCACCGCCGGGCGATACATGTCGTGGCCGAAATCCTCCTCGCGGCTCCAGATCAGCTGCACCGGCCGCCGTGCGGCGCGGGCGATGATCGCCGCCTGGGCACAGGCATCCCCCTCCACCTTGCGGCCAAAACCGCCACCGATCAGCGTTGGGTGCACAGTCACGGCCGACTGGCTGATATCGAGCGCGCGCGCCACGGCCCCCGCGGCCAGGCTGGCACTTTGCGTCGGGGCCCAGATTTCGACCGCATCGGCCGTCACGCGCGCCGTCGCTGTCATCGGCTCCAGGCAGGCATGGGCCAGAAACGGCAGGGCATAATCCGCCGTGATCACCGCGCCGCCGGCCATGGCGCCGGCCACATCGCCTTCGTCGCGGGCGGCGGTGCCGATGCTGCCGGTGGGGCCAAAGGCACGGCCATCCACCGTCAACGCCCCCTTGACGCCGGCCTCCAGCCACGGCCCGGGGGCATCGTCCACCTTGGTCCAGCGCGGTTTCACCTGCGCCAGCGCCCGCTGGGCGATGAACCAGCTGTCGGCCACGCAGGCAATGAAATCCGGCCCCTCCACCAGCGTCTGCCCCTTGGGCAGCGGCGGGCAATCACATGTGTCCAGCCGGGCGCCGGCCGGGGCCTGACGGATCGCGGCATAGGCCATGCCCGGCAGGCGGACATCAATGCCAAAGCGCGCCGACCCATCCACCTTGCCCGGTACGTCCAGCCGCATCACCGGCTGCCCAGCCAGCCGCCGCACCGGGCGCAACGGTGGTTCATCCGGCGCGTCATCGGGATCAATCTGGCCGATCACCGCATGGAACGGCAGGCGGTTCGCCTTGTAGGTGACAAAGCCGCCGGCGGTGTCACACTCCGTCCAGTCCACATCCCAACGGCGGGCGGCGGCCTTCATTAGCATCACCCGCGCGGCGGCGCCGGCCATGCGCAACGGCATTTCCCAGGCCCGCACGCTGTTGGACCCGCCGGTGATCTGGAAATCGAACAGACGGGCCACCTGCCGCCCGGCGCCCAGCACCAGACTGCGCATCGGTTCGTCCAGCCCGGCCGCCGCGCCAAGGGCGAGGCCGGGGTTGGCATAATCGGGGCCGAGCGGGGCCGGCTCCACGGCCACGGCGCGCCAATCGGCCCCCAGTTCGTCGGCCAGGATCTGGGCGAGGGCCGACCAGATGCCCTGGCCCATCTCGGCCTGGGCCACCGCCACCACCACCCGGCCATCGCTGCCGATCTTCAGATAGGCGTTCAGCAGGGTTTCACCCTCGCCGGCGGCCCAGTTGAAGCGCTGCGCCCGTGGCCACACGCCCCAGCCAACGGCAAGGCCGGCGCCGGCCACCGCCGCGATCAACAGATTGCGGCGCGTCAGGCCAGCGCGCAGCCGGTTGGCCGGGCGGATGGGCGGGGGCATGGCGGGCGGGCGGGTGCTCAGGCGAGCTGGCCCAGCAGATGCTCGGCCGACGAGACGCCAAATGCGCCCGGCGGTTCGATGTTCAGTTCGGCGACCACGCCATCCTTGACGATCATCGAAAAGCGCTGGCCGCGCAGGCCCATGCCAAAGGCGCTGCCATCAAAGGTCAGCCCCAGCGCCTTGGAAAAATCGCCATTGCCATCGGCAATCATGGTGATCTTGTCGCCGGCGTTGGCCGATTTGGCCCAGGCGGTCATCACGAACGCATCATTCACCGACACGCAGACGATCTCGTCCACGCCCTTGGCAGCCAGCGCCTCGGCATTTTCGACGAAACCGGGCAGATGCCGGGCGGAGCAGGTGGGCGTGAACGCGCCCGGCACCGAGAACAGCGCCACGGTGCGGCCGCCAAACAGATCAGCGGTGCTCAGCGGCGCCGGGCCATCGGCCGTCGCCTTGATCAGAGTCATCGCCGGAACCTTGTCGCCAACATTGATGGTCATCGGGGCTCTCCTGCCATTGGCGCCGGGACAAGCAGTGCCGGGCGCGATTGCCCATCTTCCCTAGCCTTGGGCCCCACCCGCGTCCAGCACGTGGAGGCGCAAAGTTGCCGTGCGTCAGCTCCGCCCTTATGCTGGGCAGTGTGGAAACGCCTCCCTTCCTGTCCGGCCAATTGCTGCTGTCGATGCCCGGCATCGGCGACGACCGGTTCGACCGCACGGTCATCGCCATGTGCGTGCACGATGACCAGGGCGCGCTCGGCCTGGTGGTCAACCGGCCGATGACCGATCTGACGCTGCACGGCCTGCTGGAACAGTTGGAGATCGCCCCCGGCCTCGCCCCCGACGTGCCGGTTCTGGCCGGCGGGCCGGTGGAACCGGGGCGCGGGTTCGTCCTGCACGAGGCCGGCTATGCCGCCGCTGGCACCATCCAGGTCGGCAACGCCTGGGCCTTCACGTCCACGCTCGACATCTTGCACGCCATCACCCGCGGCGAGGGCCCGCGCCGCTGGCACATGGTGCTGGGCTATGCCGGCTGGGGCGCCGGGCAACTGGATGGCGAGATGCGTCAACACGGCTGGCATCTGGCACCAGGCGATGCCAGCACCGTGTGGGACGTGGCCCCTGATCGCCGCTGGGAACGCGCCTTTGCGCTGACCGGCGTGGCTGTCGCCCAACTGTCTGCCACAACCGGCCGCGCCTGACGCGTCGCACAGCGGCAGCGCCCCTCAACCCATCACGAACGCGTTCAGCTTGTTGCCATCCGGATCGCGGAAATAGCCGGCATAAAAGCCCGAATCGCCGCGCGGACCCGGCGGGCCTTCGCACGTGCCGCCATTGGCCAGCGCCAGCGCGTAAATCCGGTCAACCTGGGCGCGGTCCTTCGCTTCCAGTGCCACCATCACGCCATTGCCCACGCTGGCGGGGTTGCCGTCAAACGGCTTGGTGGCGGCAATGCCGGCCGGGCCGTTCATCGTTCCCCAGGCGATGAAATTGTCAAACTCCATCATGCGGCCCGTGCCGAGTTCGGCCGCGATCGGATCATAGAATCGCGCCGCCCGCGCAATGTCGTTGGTGCCCACGGTGACATAGCCAATCATCTGGTCCTCCTTGGTAAGAAATTGAACATATCAGGAACAAATCCGAGTCGCCACCCAGAATTCACCAACGCGCTTGCACAGGCGCAACCAAGCCGTTATGGGCCGCGCTTCGCATGAACCGGACCGCCTGGCCACAAGGGCTGCCATGGCGGTTCTTGATGCGTCTTTCGGCATGGTGCCGATGAAGGAGACCGAAATGCCCAAGATGAAGACCAAGAGCGGGGTCAAGAAGCGCTTCAAGATCACCGCTTCGGGCAAGATCAAGCACGGCGTTGCCGGCAAGCGCCACCGCCTGATCAGCCACAACAGCAAGTATATCCGTCAGAATCGCGGCACCGAAGTGCTGGCGAAGGCCGATACCGCCCGGGTGCACGCCTGGGCCCCCTATGGCCTGAAGTAAGGAGGAGCACACATGCGTATCAAACGTGGTGTGACCACCCGCGCCAAGCACAAGCGCATTCTCGACGCCGCCAAGGGCTTTTACGGCCGCCGCAAGAACACCATCCGCATTGCCAAGCAGGCGGTGGAGAAGGCCGGCCAATACGCCTATCGCGACCGCAAGGTGAACAAGCGCAATTTCCGCGCCCTGTGGATCCAGCGCATCAACGCCGCCGTGCGCGAAGAAGGCCTGACCTATTCGCAGTTCATGAACGGCGTGAAGCTGGTCGGCCTGCAGCTGGACCGCAAGGTGATGGCCGATCTGGCCATGAACCAGCCGGAAAGCTTTACCGCCATCATCGGCCAGGTGAAGGCCGCTCTTGAGGCGAAGGCCGCGTAAACCACGCAGCCAGGAAAGCTGAAAGGGGCGCGCGCCTTCACGGGCGCGCGCCCTTTTTGCGTTTGATGATTCCAGACAGGCCCCGATGATGACAGACACCAGCCAGTTGCAGGCCGATATCCTTGGCCAGATCGCCGCCGCCGCCACGCCCGAGGCGCTGGAGGCCGTGCGCGTCGCCGCCATGGGCAAGCAGGGCCAGGTCACCCAGCTCTTGAAGACCCTGGGCGGCATGAGCCCCGATGAGCGCGCCGTGGCCGGCCCGGCCTTCAACGGCCTGCGCGAAGCCGTCAACGCCGCGCTCGCTGCGAAGAAGACCGCGCTCGATGAGGCTGCGCTCAACGCCAGGCTGGCCGCCGAGAAGCAGGACATGACCCTGCCGGTCAGCCTGCCGGCCACCGGCACCATCCACCCGATTTCCCAGGTGATGGACGAACTGGCCGAAATCTTCGCCGATCTGGGCTTTGCCGTCGCCAGCGGGCCGGAGATCGAGGATGACTGGCACAATTTCACCGCGCTCAACATCCCGGAAAGCCACCCGGCCCGCGCGATGCACGACACCTTCTATATCGATGGCCAGCCGAACATGGTGCTGCGCACCCACACCAGCCCGGTGCAGATCCGCACCATGGTGGGGCAGAAGCCGCCGATCCGCATCATCGCGCCAGGGCGCGTCTATCGCAGCGACAGCGATGCCACCCACACGCCGATGTTCCACCAGATCGAAGGCCTGGTGATCGACAAG
>CAZAWH010000157.1:0-6970 GCA_964488775.1 uncultured Sandarakinorhabdus sp.
GCGCTCGGCACCTCCCCCAGAGGGGGAGGATCAAGTCACCGGCACGGCGGGCGGCAGGCCAAGGGCGGTCCAGGCGGCTTCGGCCTCGGCGCGCAGCAGGGCAAGCGCTTCCGGGTTCCCGGCAGCCAGCGCCGCACCCAGGGCGGCGTGGCGCGCATCGCGGCCGATGGCGGCATCGCCGAGCAGCGGCCGGGCGGCGGTGGCGGCGGCGGCCTCCCGCGCCGGGCCGTGGGCGGCTTCGGCGGCGGCCAGCGCCAGGATCATCGCGGCGGTGCCGGCGGTGCCCCCGGCATAATTGGCATCGGGGGCTTCCGGCTGGCCGAGCAGTTGCAACGCCGGGGCGACTTCAGTGGCCAGCGCGGCCGAGAGGGCCTGCAACAGGACGGGCAGGGGCAGGCTCACAGGCGCTCCAGCGATTGGGCAAGGGTTAGGGTGTGGAAGCGATAGGGGATGGTGCCGGCGAACATCAGCACCGGATCATGGCTGCGCCCGTCGATGATCTCGCGCGCGGCGCTGATCCAGATCACCAGCCCCTGCACCTGCGCCATGATCCGCCACCAGCGCCAGGCCGCCGGGTTGAGCGTGAGGCCCGCAGCCGCCTCCCACGCCGCAATCGCGTCGGCCAACGGCAGCATCCCGCCGGCCAGCCCCGAAAAATGCGACCACAGCGGATCGCAGGCCCAGGCCAGATCCTCGTGCGCGTCGCCGGGATGGACCATTTCCCAATCGAGGATGGCGCGCAGCCGGCCGGCGCCATCGTGCAGGAAATTGCCCGAGCGATAATCGCCGTGCACGATGCTGAGGCGCGGCGGCGGTGGCGGCGGGTTGGCCGCCAGCCAGGCGATGGCGGCATCCAGCACCGGTTCGGGGCGGAACCGGTCGGCGGCAAGGGCAGCCTGCCAATGCGCCAGCCGCGCCAGCGCGGCATGGGCAGGGTCCATCGCCGGCAGGCCGGCGGCGGCGGGATCGGCGGCGTGGATGCGGCCCAATGCGGTGAAGAACTGCCGGCCCACGCTGGCGGCGTGCGGGCCATAAGGCTCTGGCTCCATCAACCCGGCCGCCAGCCCGCCCGCCACCTCGCGCATCAGGAAACCGGGCGTGCCGAAACTGTCGGGCCCGGCGTCGCAGAACAGCGGTTCCGGCACCGGCACTTCGCTGCCGGCAAAGCATTGGATGGCGCGATACTCGGCCAGGCGGTCGGTTTCGATCAGGCTGGACGGCGGATCGCGGCGCAGCACCACGGCCTCCCGCCGGCCCGATGCGCCCACGGCATCAAAGCGATAGGTCTGCCGGGCCGAGCCGCCGTGGAAGCGCTTGAGGCCGGTGATGGCCACCGCCTCCCCCCAGTGGCCGGCAAACCAGCGGGCAAGATGCTCAGCCGGCAAGGTCAAACAGCTCCCGGAAGCCCGAGGGCGCGTACGGGCCGATGGCGAGTTGTTCGAACAGGCCGCGGCCTATCACCGGGGCGGCCCCGGCGATGGACAGGCTGGCAGTGGCGAGCCCTTGCACATGGGCGTTGACCGGATTGGCGGGGTCGACGCCAGCCAGATCAATCACCTCGTGCGCCAGCGTGTCGGCCCCCTGGAACATGCCGTGGCCGCGCGTCGGGTGGCCATAGCCCAGCCCCCGCATCATGAAATTCTCCCCGATGGCGAAATCCACGCTGACCGGCCGGCCATCGGGCAGCCGCGCCTCCAGCCGGGCGGCCCCGGCGTGGCGGCTGCCGAGGCGAAAGGCCAGCGCCATGCGGGCATCATCCAGCGGGAATTCGGCGCCATCCTTGAGGCGGACCAGCACCCCGGCGCGGTTCCACGGCCGGCCATGCTCATCATCGTTCGAATGGAAGAACAGATGCCAATCGTCGAACGCAGTCGGCGTCCACAGCCAGAAGAATTGCGGCGGGGTGGGCGGTTGCACGGCCTGGGGATCGGGCGCGCCGATCGGGCGCACGCCCCAGCTGCGATCGCGGGTGCCGCGCCAGCCGGCCAGATCATGGGTGGTGCCGGCGGCGGTGAGGCGGCCCTGCCACTGGCCGCCCTGCGTCATCCGCGTCACATCCATCAGGGTGCGGGTGCCGTTGCGGCGGATGAACCGTGGTTCCAGGATCGGGGCGGCGCGGCCAGTGAAGCACATCTCGCCCGCGATGCCGGTCGCGTTGGGGGCGATGCTCAGCTGCAGCTTGTGCAACGGCTCCAGCACGTCGAGCGTGACCGGGCCGACCCGCACATCCATGCGCTCCCCGCCCAGCACCCGGCTGGCGAACAGGCTGTGCTGCTGCCCGGCATGGAGGACGGAAACGGCGCAATCGATGATGTTCAGGTGCGGATAGACGCCCAGCGCCACGCCGATGACGGCGCTGCCATCGGGCGCCTGCGCACTGAAGAAATAGCGGTCATAGAAATTGCGGTCGGTGCCCGACACCGCGATCGGTTCCGGCGTCTGGTGGATGGGAAAATCATCGCCCGGCTCAGCATGGCCGGATGGTTGGCCAGCCGGGCCGGGCCGGCAAGCTGGTGAAATGCGCCGGGTCAGCTGCGCACCTGGGCCGTGATGCTGGCCAGCAGTTCGGTGTCGGAAAAGCCCGACAGGCCATCGCCCTGGCCCAGCACCCAATCCGGGCCCACCACCTCCGGCCCCTGCCCCGGCGGCAGCGGCGGCGTGAAATAGCCGAGCGCATAGCTGCCCATGGCATAGCCCAGCACCGCCTGCAGCGCCGGATCGAGTGTGCGGGCGATGGCCGGCGGGCAGGACAGATATTGATTCTCCTCCTGCCGCAGCCAGCCCAGCGTGTAGGTGAGGTTGAGGCCGATGCGATCCATGGTGGAGCGGTTCTCGCCGCCGCCGTGGAACACCCCGCCGGTATAGACCAGCACGGAGCCGCGCGTCATTGCGGCGGGCACGATCTCGTGCGGTTCGGTCACCCGGCTGTCGGGCCAGTCGAGCGAGCCGGGGACGAGCTGGGTCGCGCCATTTTCGGCGGTGAAATCGGTGACGGCCCAGATGGTGTTGAGCTGGGGTTCGACGTGGGCGAGGTGGGTGCCCCAGGCCCAGCGGTCGCGATGGATGGCCTGCGCCTTCTGGCCGGGGCGGATGCGGATGGCTTGGGTCAGGTGCAGCTGCCAGCGCTCACAATAGGGTTTGAGCAGATCATCGCAGAGCGCGTGGATGAGAGGATGCATGACGAGGTCGCGCACGCGTGGGCTGCGGGCGACCAGCGCGCCGGTGCGGGTGGTCAGGTGGCCGGTGAAATCATCGCGGCCGTTGGGTGTCGCCTCCAGCCAGGGCGCGATTTCGGCGGCCAGCGCCGCCATCTCGGCATCGGGGATCAGGCCGTCGATGATGATGGCGCCATCGCGGCGCAGGGCGGCCATGATCGCGGCGGCATCGGCATCGGCGGCAAAATGCTGAACGGTCGGCATGGTCACTCTCCTCTTCAGGCCAGCATGGGCAGCGCGGCGGCCAGGGTGGCGGTGATGCGGCTGGCCGGCCAATCGGCGGGTTCCAGCAGGATGCGGATGGCCAGCCCGTCGATCAGCGCGACCAGCAGATCGGCCTGCGGCGGCGACAGATCGGCCGCCAGCCGATCGGTGATGGCGGCATAATAGTCGCGGTGGCGGGCGAGCAGCGCCGGATTGACCAGTGCCTCGGCCGAAAAGGCCAGCCACACCCGCCATTCCGCCTCGCTCTGGGCGTCGCAGGGCAGATAGGAGGCCAGGGTCGCCAGCAGTTCGCCATGGCCGGCCGGTTCGTCGAGCCGGTCGAGCAGCCGGCCCATCACCTTGTCATAGGCGGCCGCGATCAATTCGCTGCGGCCGGGGAAATAATGGGTGACCGAACCGGTGGTGACGCCGGCCGACGCCGCGACATCGCGCAACGAGGCGCCGGCGACGCCATGGGCGGCAATCACCGCGGCGGCGGTGGCGGCAAGTTCATCCCGGCGGGAGCCATGATCGACGGTTTTTGGCATAACATGCGTTACATAACACGCGTTATGCCGAGTCGCAAGCCGCGCTTGCCGCACTGTATTGTTTGTGCAATACGGTGGCCGACAGGAGGGCACCATGGCATTTGATCCGGAGCTGGCGACCCAGGCCTATATGGCCACGCTCAAGGGGGCGGCGCGCGCGCGGTCGGATGCCTATTTCGAAGGCGGCTATTGGCTGATCCTGTGGGATTTCCTGGTGACGCTGGCCGCCAACCTGATCGTGCTGCACCTGGGCTGGGCGGCGCGGCTGTCGGCCTGGGCCCGCGGCAAGGCCGGGCCGCTGCTGGCGCCGCTGCTGTTTGCCGTGCCCTATCTGCTGCTGGTTGCGCTGATCACCGCGCCCTGGACGGTCTACACCGGGTTTTTCCGCGAGCACGCCTATGGCCTTTCAAACCAGAGCCTGGGGGCATGGGGCGGGGAGCAGTTGATCGGCATCGCGGCCGACACGCTGATCGCGGCGATCCTGTGGATGGGCGTGAGCGCCGTGATCCGCCGCTTTCCGCGCGGCTGGTGGCTGGGCGGCACCGGGCTGACCATCGCGGTGCTGATGGCGACGATCACGCTGGCCCCGGTCTATCTTGATCCGCTGTTCAACGATTACACGCCGCTGCCCGAAGGCCCGGTGAAGACCGAGGTGCTGAAGCTGGCCCGCGCCAATGGCGTGCCGGCCGACAATGTGTTCCTGGTGGATGCCAGCCGGCAATCGGATCGCATCTCCGCCAATGTCGCCGGCATGTTCGGCACCACCCGCATCGCGTTGAACGACAATCTGATGAAGCAGGATTTGAACGAGATCCGCGCGGTGATGGCGCATGAACTGGGCCATTATGTGCTCAATCACATCTGGACGCTGCTCTTCGGCATGTCGCTGGTGATCGCGGCCAGCCTGGCGCTGGTGGCCAAGGGCACGCCGTGGCTGCTGGCGCGTCTGGGCGGCCGGTGGGGCATCACCGGCATGGCCGATCCCGGTGTGCTGCCGGTGATGATCATCATGGTGAGCGGGGTGTTCTTCGTGGCGACGCCCATCACCAACAGCCTGATCCGCGTGCATGAGCAGGAGGCCGACATTTTCGCCCACAATGCCGCCCGCGCGCCCGACAGCTTTGCCCGCATCGCCATGAAACTGTCCCAATATCGCAAGATCGAGCCGACACCGCTGGAGGAGATCATCTTCTTCGATCACCCCAGCGGCCACACCCGCGTGATGACCGCCATGCGCTGGAAGGCCGAACATCTGGGCGAGCCTGACGTGCGCTAGCAGGCGGGCGGCAAAGCCATTACAAGGCCGGCATGCATCTGCTCATCCTCGGCCTTGGTTACAGCGCCGCCCGCATTGCCGATGCGGCCCGCGCCGCCGGCTTTGCCATCACCGCCGTCCGGTCCCGCCCCGGCCCCGGCGTGCTGACGCTGGGCAACCCGGAACTGCCCGGCATCATCGCCAGCGCTTCCCACATCCTCTCCTCGGTGCCGCCGGCGGCCGATGGCCATGATCCGGTGCTCGCTGGCCATGGCGCCGCCATCGCCGCCGCACCGGCCCGCTGGGTCGGCTATCTCTCCTCCACCGGTGTCTATGGTGACACGGGCGGCGCCTGGGTGGACGAATCGGCGGCGCTGGGCGGCCGCCGCGATGGCCGGCTGGCCGCCGATGCCGCCTGGGAACGCCTGCATCCGCAAGCCCGCGTGTTCCGCCTGCCCGGCATCTATGGCCCCGGCCGCTCCGCGATCGACCGGCTGCGCGCCGGGCCGGTTGCCCGCATCGATTTGCCCGGCCATGTCTTCAGCCGCATCCATGTCGATGATATTGCCGGCGCCGTGCTGGCCAGCATGGCGGGCGGGCCGGCCGGCATCTTCAACATCGCCGATGATCTGCCCGCGCCGGGCGAAGCCGTCACCGCCGCGGCCGCCCGCCTGATCGGCCTGGAACCAGCGCCGCTGGTGCCGCTGGATCAGGCCAATCTGTCGCCGATGGGCCGGGCCTTTTATGGCGAGTGCCGGCGGGTGGCCAATGGCCGCATGAAAAGGCAGCTTGGCTATTCCCTGAAATATCCCGATTATCACGCTGGCCTTCGCGCCTGCCTTGAGGAGTCTGCCCCATGAAGTTCGGCACCGGACAATCCACCCCGCGCGTGGAAGACGCCCGCCTCCTCACCGGCCAGGGCCGCTACACCGACGACATGGCGCGGCCCGGCATGCTCTATGGCGCCACGCTGCGCTCCCCCCATGCCCATGCCGCGATCAAGTCGATCGACGTGTCGGCCGCGCTCGACGTGCCGGGCGTCGTTGCCGTCTATACCCATGGCGACATAGCGGACTATGGCCCCATCCCCTGCCTGGTGCCCTTGTCGGGCGAGGTGAAGACCCCGCGCACCCTGCTGGCGGCTGACCGGGTGCGCTTTGTCGGCGATGGCGTCGCCTTCGTGGTGGCCGACAGCCGGGAGGCCGCCCGCGCCGGCACCGAAGCTTGTCTGGTGGAGTATGACGAGCTGCCGGCCGTGGCCAGCATCGCCGCCGCCATCGCGCCGGATGCCCCGCTGATCTGGCCGCAGGCGGGCAGCAACAGCCTGTTCGACTGGCAGGTGGGCAACCCCGATGGCGTCGCCGATGCGATGGCCCGCGCCGCGCACGTCACCCGCCTGCGCATCATCCAGAACCGCGTCGCCCCGACCTCGATGGAGGTGCGCGCCGCACTGGGCGAATATGCGGCCGACACCGGCTTCACCCTCACCACCGGCAGCCAGGGCGTCGCGTCCATGCGGCGCGAACTGGCCAAGGTCATCCTGAAGGTGCCGGAAGATCAGGTGCGGGTTGTCACCCACGATGTCGGCGGCGGCTTTGGCATGAAAAGCTTCCTCTATCCCGAATATGCGCTGGTATTGCACGCCGCCCGCGCGCTGGGCCGGCCGGTGAAATGGACCGGCGAACGCAGCGACGCCTTCCAGACCGACACGCACGGCCGGGCGATGGAAAGCGAGGCGGCGCTGGCGC
>CAZAWH010000158.1:0-6919 GCA_964488775.1 uncultured Sandarakinorhabdus sp.
GCCATCAGCAGCCGCACGCTCATCCGGTCGGCCAGCCAGCCGGCCAGTGCGAGTGCGGGCACATAGGTCCAGTAAAAGCTGGAGACGATGACGCCATAGCGCTCGTTGGTGAGGCCGAATTCATCCTTGATCAACGGGGCGGCCACCGACACGGCGCCGCGATCGATATAATTCAAGGCGATGGCAGCGCCGATCAGGATGATCGCCCAGCGCAGCGGTGCAGACAGCATGAAATTCTCCCCGGTGGGCACAGTGGCTTTGGGGGTGCGCGCCGTCAACTGGGCGGCCATGATGCCGGCATGATTCGCCTGATCGATCCCGATGCCGATGCCCATCTGATCCCGCAGCTGGCAGCCATCATGGTGGCGGCCGTGGCCGGTGGCGCCTCCATCGGCTTCATGGCCGGATATGGCCAGGCCGAGGCCGAAGCCTGGTGGGCCGCGCGCTTTTCGGCCGCCCGGGTGGGCGAAATCCTGATCCTGGTGGCGGCACATGGTGACACGGTGGACGGAAGCGTGACCCTGGTGCCCGCAACCATGCCCAACCAGCTGCACCGCGCCGATGTCGCCAAGATGATGGTGGCGCCCCACGCACAGCGCCGGGGCGTGGGCGCCGCGCTGCTGGCCGCGGTGGAGGATCTGGCCCGGGCGCATGGCCGCACCACCCTGGTGCTCGACACCATCACCGGATCCGCCGCAGCGCGCCTCTATGAACGCGGCGGCTGGGAGCGGGTGGGCGAGATCCCGGCCTATGCCCTGATGCCCGATGGCGCGATGGCGCCCACCACCTATTACACCAAGCGGCTGTGACTGGTCTCGCCGCGCTGGCTGCGCTATGCCCGCAGCCGTGTTGGGCAAGACCATCCTGTTGATCGTCGGCGGCGGCATCGCCGCCTTCAAGGCGCTGGAGCTGGTGCGCGAACTGCGCCGGGCCGGCGCGCGCGTGCTGCCGGTGCTCACCGAAAATGGCGCCCGCTTTGTCACGCCGCTGTCGCTGTCGGCCCTGGCCGGCGAGACGGTCCGCACCAGCCTGTGGGACCTGGAGGACGAGGCCAGCATGGGCCATATCCAGCTGTCCCGCGCGGCCGATCTCATTGTCGTGTGCCCGGCCACGGCCGATCTGATGGCACGGGCGGCCGGCGGCCAGGCGGGTGACCTGGCGTCCACCCTGCTGCTCGCGACTGACACGCGGGTGCTGATGGTGCCGGCGATGAATGTGCGCATGTGGTTGCACCCGGCGACCCGCCGCAACGTCGATCGCTTGCGCGGCGATGGCGTGACGGTGATGGACCCGGATGACGGCGAAATGGCCTGCGGGGAGTATGGCCCCGGCCGCCTGCCGGAGCTGCCGGCCATCATGGCAGCCATCGCGGCGCAGTTTGGCGACCGGCCGCTCGCTGGCCGCCATGCGCTGGTGACGGCAGGGCCAACCCACGAACCGATCGATCCGGTGCGCTTCATCGGCAATCATTCATCGGGCAAGCAGGGCTTTGCCATTGCCGCCGCGCTGGCCGCCGCCGGCGCGCGCGTCACGCTGGTGGCGGGGCCGGTGCATCTGCCCACGCCGGCTGGCGTCACCAGGGTGGACGTGATGACCGCCCGCGAGATGCAGGCCGCGTGTGAGGCCGCCCTGCCCGCCGATATCGCAGTGATGGTCGCCGCCGTGGCCGACTGGCGGGCGGACGCGGCCGGCACCAAGCTGAAGAAGGATGGCAGCGGGCCGCCGCCGCTGATCCTCACCGAAAATCCCGACATCCTGGCCGGCATCGGCCATCACGCCCGGCGCCCGGCGCTGGTGGTGGGCTTTGCCGCTGAGACGGGTGATCTGATCGCCCATGCCAGTGCCAAGCGGACGAAGAAGGGTGCGGACTGGATCGTGGCCAATGATGTGACGGAAGGCGTGTTCGGCAGCGATCACACCCATGTCCACCTGGTCACCGCCGCTGGACCTGAGGATTGGGGCTCCACCCCCAAGCAGGCCGTGGCCAGCCGCCTCGTCGCCCGCATCGCCGCCCATCTCAACGGACAGTCATGATCAGCATCCCGATCACCATCCTGCCCCATGGCGAGGGCCTGCCCCTGCCCGCCTATGCCACGCCGGGCGCGGCCGGCATGGATGCGGTGGCCGCCGTCACCGAGACCGTGATCATCCAGCCCGGCGAACGCTTTGCGGTGCCGCTGGGCCTGTGCATGGCCATCCCCCACGGTTATGAGGTGCAGGTGCGCCCGCGTTCGGGCCTGGCGCTGAAATCCGGCATCACCGTGCCCAACAGCCCCGGCACCATCGACAGCGATTATCGCGGCGAGGTGAAGGCGCTGCTGATCAACCTGGGGGCAGAACCCTTTGCCGTGGAACGCGGCATGCGCATCTGCCAGCTGGTGCCGGCGGCGGTGACGCGCGCCGGCTTTGCGGTGGTGGAGGCGCTGGACGACACCGCGCGCGGGGCGGGCGGCTTTGGGTCCACCGGGGTTGGGTGAGGATGCGTGGCGGTTTTTCCTGAAATCAGCTGCCCCTCCGTCAGCCTTCGGCTGCCACCTCCCCAAACAAGTTTGGGGAGGATCTGATGGACTTCTCCGACGACGAGCTGGAGCGTTACGCCCGGCACCTCGTGCTGCCGGAATTTGGCGGGCGCGGCCAGGCGGCGCTGAAATCGGCGCGGGTGGCGGTGGTCGGGGCCGGCGGGCTGGGCAGCCCCTGCCTCTTGATGCTGGCCGCCGCCGGGGTGGGCCGGCTGACCATCATCGATGATGATCAGGTGGCGCTTTCGAACCTGCAGCGCCAGGTGCTGTTCACCACGGCCGACATCGGGTTGATGAAGGCCGAAGCGGCCTGCACAAGGCTGCACGCGCTGAACCCCGACATCGAAACCGTGGCGGCGCCGCTGCGCCTTGATGCCGACAATGGCGATGCGTTGTTGGCCGGGCATGACCTGGTGATCGACGGCAGCGACAGTTTTGCCACCCGCCTCGCCGTCGCCGATCTGGCACTGGGCCTGTGCCTGCCGCTGGTTTCGGGCGCGGTGGGTCCCTGGGATGGCCAGGTGGCGGTGTTTGCCGGCCATCTGCCGGATCGGCCCTGCTATCGCTGCTTTGTCGGCTCCCCCACCGATGCGCCCGACCGCAATTGCGCCGCCACCGGCGTGCTCGGCGCGCTGACCGGGATTGTCGGCAATCTGATGGCGATGGAGGCGATCCGCGAGCTTTCGGGCTTTGCGCCTTCCTCGGCCGGGCGGCTGACCTTGTATGATGCCCGCCAGGGCCGGTTCCGCAGCATCAGCCTGCCCAAGGACCCGGCCTGCCCCGCCTGCGCCGCCCATTGAGACCCGGTTCCGCCCCATAGCTGCCGTATTTGCCGGATAACACAGCAACGTGCCCCAGAAACGTCCTGCCCCCCGCCCTGCCCGCAAGTCCAGCCCCTGGTATGTCACCCTGCTGAAAGGCGGGCTGGTGATCGGTCTTGCTGCTGTCATCGCGCTGGCGGTGGCGGTGGCGATTGCCTATCAATCGCTGCCCGGCTTTGACGAGATGAAGCGCAGCCCCAACGGCCAGCCGGTGGAAATCCGCGGCGATGACGGCACGGTGCTGGCCAGTTTCGGCCCCAGCTATGGCGAGTGGCTGAGCTATCCCGAAATTCCGGCCACGATGAAGAACGCCATGATCGCGGTGGAAGACCGGCGATACTGGTATCACCCCGGCATCGATCCCATCGGCATCGTGCGGTCCTTTGTGGTCAACGCCATGCGCGGCAACAAGGCACAGGGCGCTTCGACCATCACGCAGCAGCTGGCGCGCAACCTCTTCCTCACCGCCAGCAAGGATTACACCCGCAAGCTGCGCGAGGTGGTGCTGGCCATGGCGCTGGAGCGCAAATACAGCAAGGAAGCCATTCTCGAGCTGTATCTGAACCGCGTCTATTTCGGCGGCGGCGCCTATGGCATCGATGCCGCCGCGCGCAAATTCTATGGCCACAGCGCCCGCCGCATGAGCGTGGAGGAAGCCGCCATCATTGCCGGCCTGGTCAAGGCGCCATCGCGCTTTTCCCCGTCGGCCGATGCCGAAGCCGCGCGCAAACGTGCCGCCACGGTGATCGCCGTGATGGTCGACGCCGGCAGCATCACCGAAGCCGAGGCGGCGGAAGCCGATCCGCGCCTGGTGCAGTTCGCGCCGCAGGCCCGGCCGGCCGGCGTGCGCTATTTCACCGATTGGGTGCTGGCCGAACTGGAAAATCTGACCGACGAGGCCAATGAGCCGTTGCTGGTGGAAACCACCCTCAATGCCAAGGCGCAGGCCTTTGCCGAAGCCGCCATCCGCGCCGAAACCCCGCGCGGGGCGCAGGGCGCGCTGGTGGCGCTGGCCCGCGACGGCGGGGTGAAGGCGATGGTGGGGGGCACCGATTATGTGCGCTCCAACTATAACCGCGCGATGACCGCGCGGCGTCAGCCCGGTTCGGCGTTCAAATTCTTCGTCTATGCCGCCGCGCTGGAACAGGGCGTGAAGCTGGACGACATTTATGAGGACAAGCCGATCACCATCGGCAACTGGAGCCCCAAAAACAACAACAACAGCTTTGCCGGCCCGGTGACGGTGAAACAGGCCTTTGCCCAATCGATCAACACGGTGGCGGTGGAAATCGCGCAGCAGGTCGGGTTTGACACGGTGGCCGAAATGGCGCGCCGCTTTGGCATCACCACCCCGGTGGACCGGCAGCCGGCGATGGCGCTGGGCTCATCGGTGGCGACGCTGTTCGAGATGACCAACGCCTATGCCACCGTGGCCGGCGGCGGCATGGAAAATGCGCCTTATGCCATCACCCGCATCACCACCGGTTCGGGCCGGGTGCTGTTCAACCGCGCCGCCGGCGAAACCCGCCAGGTGGTGGCCCCGGTGGTCGCGGCGCAGATGACCCAGTTGATGCAGGCCGCCGTGGAGGAAGGCACCGCGCGCGCTGCCCGCATCGGCCGGCCGCTGGCCGGCAAGACCGGCACGACCAGCAGCAACAAGGATGGCTGGTTCATCGGATTTTCCAGTGGCATCACCACTGGCGTGTGGATGGGCCGTGATGACAACCAGGCCGTGCGCGGCCTGGCCGGCGGCCGCGCCCCGGCGCGCGCCTTTGCCCAGTTCATGGCCCGCGCGGTGGGCGGCACCCCGCCCGAACCGCTGGTGACCGATGTGGCCGAAGAGGGCGCGATGCTGGAACCCGACGCCGAATCCTATGGCATCGAAATGGGCGACCCGCCGCCGGTGGATGGCGAAGCGCCGCCCACCGAAGAGGGCCCGCGGCTGGACCAGAACTGGCTGGACAAGACGTTGCAGGACAAGCCTGGGCAGAACCCGGCCGAGAAGGACGCCGCGCCGCGGTAAGTGGCTGGGGCGGCCAAGGCCCGGCCCCCTCCGCCTCGCTGCGCTCGGCACCTCCCCCAGAGGGGGAGGATCATGGTCCTCTCCCTCTGGGGGAGGTGGCGCCGAAGGCGACGGAGGGGGCGCGCATACCAGCCCTCCGCCGGCCCTACCGCAAACGCACCCAGGCCGGGGCGTGATCGCTGGCCTTTTCGGCGCCGCGCACATCCTTCATCACGCCGGCATCGGCCAGCCGGTCGGCCGCTGGCGGCGACAGCAGCAGGTGATCGATGCGAAAGCCGTGATCGCGTTGCCAGGCGCCGGCCTGATAATCCCAGAAGCTCCACACCCCGCCCAGCGGGTGCAGGCTGCGCACCGCATCGGTCCAGCCCTGCCACAGCAGCTGGCGATAGGCCGCCACCGATTCGGGCTGGCGCAGCGCATCGCCGCGCATGGCCGATGCATCCCAGATGTCATCGTCGTTGGGGATGACATTATAATCCCCGGCCAGCACCACCGGCAGGCCGGTGGCGAGCAGGCCGGCGGCGTGGGCGCGCAGCCGCTCCATCCAGGCCAGCTTGTAATCAAACTTCGGCCCCGGCACCGGATTGCCATTGGGCAGATAGAGCGAGGCAACGCGCACGCCCATCACATCGGCCTCGAGATAGCGGGACTGTTCGTCCGTATCGTCACCGGGCAGGCCGCGCTGCACCTCGATCGCCGGCTCGCGGCTGAGGATGGCGACGCCGTTGAAGCCCTTCTGGCCGTGGACGAGGCAGTGATAGCCGGCGTCCTTCAGCACATCGACGGGGAAATTCTCCGTCACCATCTTGATTTCCTGCAGGCAGGCGACGTCGGGGCGCGCCGCCTCCAGCCATTCCAGCAGGCGCGGCAGGCGGGCGTTGGTGCCGTTGATGTTGAAGGTGGCGATCAGCATGGACCCTGCCTTAGGCGTGTTTCAGAAGACGGAAAAGCCCGGCTGGCAGCGCATCGGGGTCAGGCGGTAGCGGGCAAATCGGGTGGCGGGCTTGCCGGGCGGCCGGGCATCGATGGCCCAAGACCAGCCGCTGCCGGCGCGGCGGAAGCGGTTGATGAACTGGGCGGTGGCATAGCCATAGACGATGGTGAAGCCGGCGCCTTCGACCGCGCCGCGGCCGGCGGCGCTGCCGGGGCCGCCGAAACTGTCCATCCACCAGGCGGTCAGCTGGCCGGGGCCGGCTTCGGCCATGATGATGGCGGCGTCATATTTGTCCTTGGGGTCCAGCCCGTGCAGTTCCAGCAACAGATAGCGGCCACCCAGCCGGCGGCTGGCGCGGGCGATGGCCGTGGTGGGCTTGCCCTCCACCTGGCCCTCCACCCGCCAGCAGCCGGCCAGCGCCAGCAAGGGTGACGGCGGCGGCAGCACCGCCCCGGGCAGGGAAACAGCGGCAGCGATCAGGGCGGCAGGCAGCATCATGGCGCCAGCATCCGCCGGCCGCGTGCCGCCGTCAACGCGCCAGCCGCAGCAGGCTGGCGATGCGGTCCGCCTCGGCCGCCGGCTTGTCGGGCCGCAGCCGGGCGATGCGCGGGAAGCGCATGGC
>CAZAWH010000159.1:0-6881 GCA_964488775.1 uncultured Sandarakinorhabdus sp.
TAGAAGATCAGCAGCGGCGTGGTGAGAAAGCCGCCGCCCACCCCGAACATGCCCGACAGAAACCCCACCATGCCGCCCATCAGCACGATGAGCAGGCCATTCACCGACATTTCGGCAATGGGCAGATAAATATCCATGCAGCCATCAGCCTAAGGGCTGGCCGGGCAAAAGGGAATCGTCTTTCCCAACCTCCCGGCCCCTCCGCCGACGGCGCCCGTCGCTCCCCTCCCGCCTGCGGGAGGGGCTGGGGGTGGGTTCACGCGCCGGCCTAAAGCGCAATCACCGACAATTGCCGGCCATAATCCGGCTCGCCGCGGTGGGTCGTGCGGCGGAAACTGAACCAGCGGCCGTCGTCGGGATAGGTGTCCACCCCCATCGCCACCACCGTCGTCACGCCCGCCGCGGCCAGCCGGGATGCGATGAAGCCTTCCAGATCGAACTGGGCATGGCCAGGCTTGCCGGCGGCGAAAAACACCTCATTCTCGGGCGCGGCGGCGCAAAAGCGCGCCACAAAGGCCAGATCCACCTCGTAACTGGCGCGGGCAATCGTTGGCCCGATGGCCGCCACGATACGGTCACGCCGCGCCCCCAATTGTTCCATCGCCGCCACCGTCGCCGGGCCGATATCGGCCAGCGCGCCCTTCCAGCCCGAATGCGCCGCACCAATCACCCCGGCCTGCCGGTCGGCCAGCAGGATCGGCGCACAATCGGCGGTGAGGATGCCGAGCGCCAGGCCCGGCGTGGCGGTGACCATGGCATCGGCCGGCGGGCGCGCATCATCGGCAAAGGCCGCCGTGACGGGCACCACCGTGGCCGAATGCACCTGGTGCAGCGTGACCAGGCGGGCGCCCGGCGCCACCGCATCCACCGCACGGCGGCGGTTTTCCAGCACGGCGGCCCGGTCATCGCTGCTGCCCAGCCCGACATTCAGGCTGGCGAACAGCCCGGCCGACACGCCGCCCCGCCGCGTCACAAAGCCGTGGGCCACGCCGGCGAGCGCCGGGACGGTGAGAAATTCTACAGCTTCGCCCGGCACAATATGTCCTCATCGGCCTGATCGCCGACCATGAAGTGATAGGGCGCGACCTCCACAAAGCCATGGCGGGCATAGAAGCGGCGGGCGCGCGGGTTTTCGCTGAACACGCTGAGCCACAATTCGGTGGCGCCCCGGGCCCGCGCCTGTTCCTTGGCCCATATGGTCAAGGCGTCGGCGATCTTCAGGCCCTGCCAGGGCTTGAAGATATAAAGCTGGCGCAGCTCCATCGCGCCGGGGGCCGGATCGGGCGCGGGCAGCAACAGGCGGCTGATCTTGCAAAAGCCGATCGGCGCGCCGCCGGTGACGGCAAAGCGCACCTGGATGTCGGGATCGGCCAGTTCCGCAGCATAGGCGGCATCGCTGCCCTGGGCGAGGAAGGTGGCAAGATCCTCCAGCCGGTAGAGCGTGCCAAAGGTATCGATGAAGGTGGCGCGCGCGATGCCGCCCAGCACGGCACCATCGGCCGGCGTGGCATCGCGATAGGAAATGAGGTCGCAGCTCATGGCCGTCCCATGGCAAATCCGGCCGGCACTGGCCAGCCCGGTGCCGCCAGCGCCAGCGCCTGGAAAATCGCCCCCATCTGTTGCGGCGCCGTCAGCCGCAACAGGGCGGCGGTGATGGCGGCGGCCGCGGCCGGGGCCTTGCCCTGTTTCAGCGCATCGGCCCGCGCCCCGATGCCCAGCGCGCCCAGAAACGCCCCCTGCGCCACCGGGCCATGGGCCAGAAGGCCGCGCGCCGCCGCCACCTCGGCCAGCGCGGAAAAATCGACATGCGCGGTCAGATCATGGCGGCCGGGGTTGAGAAACGGGCTGACAAAGCCGCCGCGATGCACCGCCTGCAAAGTGTCAGGCCCGTTCAGCCCCGGCTGGGCATAGCCATAATCGATGATCAGCGCCGCCCCGCCCTGCCGCGCCAGCCGCCCGGCCAGATGCCCGGCGATGGCCAGCGCATCCGCGCTCCATTCCGCATCCGCCCCATCGGCCGGCAGCCAGCACGGGCCGAACAGGCCATCGGCCAGATCGACATGGAGCTCGCGTCCACCCCGGCGCTGGCGGATCGGCAGCGCATCGAAAAACTCGTTGGCGATGATGATGAGCGGCCGGTCGTCAGGCAATTGGTCAACCCGGTCGTGCCACTGCGCCGGCCAGCCCGAAAGCCGGCTGCGCTGCACGGCGCGCAGGGCAAGGCTGGTTTCCACCAGATGCAGCTGCACCGCATCGGCCAATCCCGGCAGCCGGCCCAGCAGCCGCAGCGCATCGGCCAGCAACGTGCCATGGCCGGGGCCAAGCTCGACCAGGTGGAAGCCGGGCTTGCCGCTGCGTAGCCACAGATCGCCGATCCAGCCACCGATCACCTCGCCAAACATCTGGCTGATTTCCGGCGCGGTGGTGAAATCGCGGCCCAGCGGGTCCTCCCCGCCATAATAGGCCGCGTTGCAGGCCGCCATCCACGCATCAAGCCGCAGCGGACCCTCGGCCGCGATGCGCGCCGCCAGGCTGTCCGCCAGGCTCATCCCAACGGCCTCACGCCGGAACCGGCTTGCGCACCAGTGCCAGCAGCAGCAGCAGCAGGCCGGCGGCGATCAGCGGCAGGGTGAGCGTCTGGCCCATGGTCAACCCTGAGTCCAATATGCCGAGCTGGCGATCGGGTTCGCGATAATTTTCAACGATATAGCGTGACAGGCCATAACCGGTGCCGAACACGCCCGCCAGCAACCCGGGCCGCAGCCGCGCCGGCGTGAACCAGAACAGGCAGGTCAGGATGATCAGCAGCACGCCGCCCTCCAGCCCGGCTTCATACAGCTGGCTGGGGTGGCGCGGTTCCGGCCCGGCATCGGGGAAGATGATGCCCCAGTCGGTGCCGGTGGGCCGGCCCCACAGCTCGCCATTGACGAAATTGGCGATGCGCCCCACCCCCAGCCCCAGCGGCGTGACGGTGGCGACATAATCCAGCAGCCTGAGGCCCGAATAGCGCGCCGCCCAGCCATGCAGGAAACAGGCGGCGATCACCCCGAAACAGCCGCCATGGAAACTCATCCCGCCATCCCACATCCGCAATATCTCCACGGGATCGGCGAGATATTTGTCGGGATTGTAGAACAGCACATAACCGATGCGGCCGCCGCCGATCACGCCCAGTGTCACCCAGGTGATGAAATCATCCAGCTGCCGCTCCGTCACCGGCGCGCCCGGGCGGCGGATCATCCGCGTCAGCAGCCACCAGCCGCCGGCAATGGCCACGATATAGGCCAGGCTGTACCAGCGCAGGGAGAACGGGCCCCATTCGCTGCCGCCAAGGGCAAAGGCCGGGATGGTGAAAGCCTCCGGCCGCAGCGGCAGGGTGGAAAAATCCACCGCAGCCATGATCAAATCGGAAAACATCGCGCCTCTGCATCAACTGCCAGCTTTGCGCCGCCGGCGCGGGGCACCATAAAGTGCGACGGTGAATTTTCCAGTGGGAGTGGATGATGTCTGATCTTGAGGCGTTCCGCGCCGAAACCCGGGCCTGGCTGGAGGCCAATTGCCCGGCCGACATGCGCGAACCCATCCGCGGCGATGATGACGTGTGCTGGGGCGGCCGCAACTGCGAGTTCAAGAGCGAGGGCCAGCGCCTGTGGCTGGAGCGCATGGGCGAGCGTGGCTGGACCGTGCCGGAATGGCCGAAGGACTATGGCGGCGGCGGCCTCTCCCGCGCCGAAGCCAGGGTGCTGGCCGAGGAGATGAAGCGGATCCGGGCGCGCTCGCCATTGAGCAGCTTCGGCATCTGGATGCTCGGCCCGGCGCTGCTGAAATATGGCAACGAGGCCCAGAAGAAGGAGCATCTGCCGAAGATCGCCCGCGGCGAGATCCGCTGGTGCCAGGGCTATTCCGAACCCGGCGCCGGCTCCGACCTCGCCTCCCTGCGCACCTCGGCCGAGGATATGGGCGACCATTATCTCGTCAACGGCTCCAAGGTGTGGACGTCCTATGCCGACAAGGCGGACTGGATCTTCTGCCTGGTGCGCACCGATCCGGCCGCACCCAAGCATCTCGGCATCAGCTTCCTGTTGTTCGACATGGCCTCGCCCGGCGTGTCGACCAGCCCGATCAAGCTGATCTCCGGCTCCTCGCCCTTCTGCCAGACCTTCTTTGACAATGTGAAGGTGCCCAAGGCGAACCTGATGGGCGAACCCGGCAAGGGCTGGACGATCGCCAAATATCTGCTCACCCACGAACGCAACATGATCGGCGGGTCCGATTCCACCGGCGGCGGCCAGCGCGACAGCGTGTCCAACATCGCCCGGCGGCTGATCGGCCTGGATGCCGCCATCCTGGCCGACACCGCGCTGCGCACCGACATCGCCCGCCACGAGATCAATGCGCTGGCGTTCAGCCTGACGATGGAACGGGTGCTGGCCGAGGCCAAGGCCGGTCAGGACACCGGCGCCCTGTCCTCCATGCTGAAATATTACGGCACCGAACTGAACAAGGAGCGGATGGAGCTGTTGATGTCGATCCGCGGCAGCGACGGCCTGACCTGGGAAGGCGAGGAAAAGGGTGACGGCGATCTCGCCCGCTCCTGGCTCAGGAGCCGCGCCAACTCGATCGAAGGCGGCACCTCGGAAGTGCAGCTGAACATCATCGCCAAGCGCGTGCTGGATTTGCCGGGGGCGTAAAAACCCCTCTCCCAATTGGGGAGAGGGAGGGGCCCGCCGCGCAGCGGTGGGAGGGTGAGGGCAAACCCTCACGGCCCTGCCGCTCCCAACAACCCTCACCCCGCTCGGCGTCGCCGAGTTGACCCTCTCCCCGAGCGGGAGAGGGAAACGCAGGAAGGCCAGACCATGCCGCTGATTCTCACCGACGACCAACTGATGATCCGCGATTCGGCGGACGGTTTCTTCAAGGACGAAGCCCCCGTCGCCCAGCACCGGCGCTTGCGCGACTCTGGCGATCCGGTTGGCTTCAACCGCGATGTCTGGGCCAAAATGGCCGAGATGGGCTTTGCCGGCGTGCTGGTGCCCGAAGCCCATGGCGGCGCTGACATGGGCCACGTCGCCGCCGGCATCATCATGGAGGCGATGGGCAAGAATCTCTCCGCCGCGCCGATGCTCAGCACCGCCGTGCTCGGTGCCACCGCGCTGAAACAGGGCACGCCCGAACAACAGGCCAAATATCTGCCGCTCATCGCAGCTGGCGCGCATCTCTTCGCGCTCGCCGCCGATGAGGCCGCCCGCCACAAGCCGGCCCACATCGCCACCAGCGCCACCCCGTCGGGCAACGGCTTCAAATTGAACGGCACCAAGGGCTTCGTCCTCGATGGCGCCGCGGCCGACACGCTGATCGTCGCCGCCCGCACCAGCGGCGCGGTGGGTGACACCGCTGGCATCACCCTGTTCCTGGTCAACCCCAAGGCCGATGGCGTCAAGATCGACCGCCGCTCGATGGTGGACAGCCGCGGTGCTGCCCGCGTCACGCTGAACGATGTGCAGGTCGATGGCGCCGATGTGCTCGGCAATGTTGGCGAAGGCCATGCCATCCTCGAAAAGATCCTGGACGCGGGGCGCGCCTGCCTTGCCGCCGAAATGCTGGGCGTGTCGGGCACCAGCTTCACCATGACGGTGGATTATCTCAAACAGCGCGAACAGTTCGGCCAGAAGATCGGCAGCTTCCAGGCCCTGCAGCACCGCGCCGCCCACCTGTTCTGCGAAGTCGAACTCGCCCGCTCTGCCACGCTGAAGGCGCTGCAGGCCTTGGACGAAGGCAGCGACCGCGCCCCGATGTATGTCAGCCTCGCCAAGGCCAAGGCCGGCGAGGTGGCGATCCTTGCCACCAACGAAGGCGTGCAGATGCACGGCGGCATCGGCATGACCGATGAATATGACATCGGCTTCTTCATGAAACGCGCCCGCGCCGCCCAGGAAACCTTCGGCGACGCCGCCTTCCACAGCGACCGCATCGCGCGAACCCTGGGCTATTGAACCACGCCAGATCCTCCGCCTCTGGCGCAGGGTTCAAGGTCCTCCCCCTCTGGGGGAGGTGCCGAGCGCAGCGAGGCGGAGGGGGCCAGCAAGGACCGCGCCTGCCCGCCCCCTCCGCCCTGCGGGCACCTCCCCCAGGGGGCGAGGATCACCCCCCACAATCCTTGCGCTTGCAAGCATCCGCCAGCGTGGCATGAATAAGCCGTAACAGAAGCCGCCACAGCGGCCGAACACGCTCCTGGGAGGACCAACCGTGACGAAATCCGCGCTCGACGCTGCGCTTGACGATGTGATCGCCGGCATCACCGCCCCCGGCGGGCCGCTGGGTGTGGGCGAAGCCGCCGTGCACGGCGTCACCCTGCCGGTGTTTTCCGCTGCGCCGCCGACGATGCGCGAATATCTGGCCTTCTTCTACGCCACGCAGGCCCAGAAGGAATTTCTGGTCTTCGGCGAAGAGCGGATGACCTTTGGCGAGGTTTATCAGAAAAGCCTGAAATTCGCCGCCATGCTGCAGCACCGCCACGGCATCGCCAAGGGCGATCGGGTCGGCGTTGCCATGCGCAACTATCCCGAATGGATCATCGCCTATTGCGCCATCGTCCACATGGGCGCCGTCTGCATCCCGATGAACGCCTGGTGGACGGCCGACGAGATGGACTATGGCATCCGCGATTCCGGTGCCCGGCTGGTCATCGCCGACGAGGAACGCGCCCGCCGGCTGGCCACGCTGTCCTGCACCGCCACGGTGCTGACCGTGCGCACCGCCGCCGATGTCGCTGCGGCGCTGGGCTTTGCCCGGGCCGAGGATGAACTGGCGCAAAGCCCCGACACCATGTGGTATCTGCCGGAACTGCTGCCGGAAGATGATTGCACCATCATGTACACCTC
>CAZAWH010000160.1:0-6768 GCA_964488775.1 uncultured Sandarakinorhabdus sp.
GCCAAGGCGCTGCGCTGGACGACGGCGGGCGAGGCATTGGCCGATTATGAGGCCGGGCGCGCCGCCATGGTGTTTCCCACCTGGTGCAACATGCACCGGCTGGCGCAATATCAATCGTTGGTAGCCCTGTTTGATCGCGTGGGTGCCCTGCCCGCCCCCTATGTGCAGCCGGAATTCGTGACGATTGATGGCGAGATGTGGCTGACCATCCCGGAGGGCATCGACTATCCGGTGACGCGGGACCGGGTGAACAATATAAGGCGGGAATGAGCGCGGGGGATTTGCCGCGCCGTTGCGTTACAAAGACGCCTGTTGATGGAGAATGACATGCGCCTGCTGCCTGCCCTGCTTGCCCTGATCGCCGCCCTGCCCGCCACCGTGCCTGCCGTGGCCCAGACGCCGGCGCCCGCCGGCGGCACCCCCCGCGAACGGCTGCTGGCGGCCGATGCCAACAAGGATGGCAAGTGGAGCAAGGAAGAGTGGCTGGCCGCCGGCCGCCGCGAGATGGGCTTCAACATGCTGGATGCCGACAAGGATGGCTTTGTGACCCAGCCGGAATTGATGGAAGGCATGAAGCGCATGCAGGCGATGGGGATGGCCCCGCCGCCGCAGTGAGGTTCAGGGGCGCAGCCCGCGGCCCCTGGTGCCGGGCTTGAGCTGGCGTTGGGCCAGATGGGCAAAACGGCACAGTTCGGCGCGGGTCTGGCGCGGGTCGATGATCGCTTCCACCCCGAATTTTTCGGCGGTGCGGAACGGGGAGCGGACCTGTTCGAGCCGGGCCCTGATCTCGGCCAGCCGCGCGGCCGGGTCTTCGGCGGCTTCCAGTTCGGCGCGATAGGCGGCTTCCAGCCCGCCGGCGATCGGCAGGCTGCCCCAGTCGCCCGATGGCCAGGCCATGCGCCAGCGGAAGCGATCGGCCGGGGCGTGGCCGCTGCCCGCCATGCCATAAGCCTTGCGCATGATGACCGAGGCCCAGGGTACCGACGATTGATATATGGCCGCCAAGGCCCTGGAACCCCAGCGGATTGTTGCCTCTTCCTCCGCCCGGCGGCCGATCAGGAAGCCGGGATTGTCCACCAGTTGCACCAGCGGCAGATGGAAGCTGTCGGCCAGATCGACCATGCGTTCGACCTTGCGGGCGGTGGCCGCCGTCCACAGGCCACCCAGACATTCCGGGTTGGAGGCGACAATCGCCACCGGCCAGCCATCCAGCCGGGCAAGGCCGGTGACGACGCCGGTGCCCCATTCGCGGCCGATCTCGAACCAGGAGCTGCGGTCGACGATCGCCTCCACGATCGGGCGGACCGGATAAAGGCGACGCGGATCGCGCGGCACGGCGCCGATCAGCCAGTCCTCGGCGCGGGTGGGCGGATCCGTGCAGGCGGCGCGGGCCGGCAGCTCGTCCACGGAAGACGGCAGATAGGACAGGAACCAGCGGGTGCGCAAAAATGCCTCCGCCTCGCTCGCCACCCGGTCATCCACGGCGCCGTTGCCGGCATGGATGGCGGCGCCGCCCAATTCCTCCTTGCTGCGGTGCTCCCCGGCGGCGGCGACCACCGGCGGGCCGGCAACAAACATCTGGGCCATGCCGTCGACCAGCAGCGAATAATGCGCCATCACCAGCCGGCCGGCGCCCAGCCCGGCCACCGGCCCCAGGCCCATGGCCACCACCGGCACCTGCGACAGGTTTGCGGTCATCACCTCCCACCCCGGGATTTCGGGGATATAGGTATAGCCGGCGCTTTCCAGTGTGCGCACGCTGCCGCCGCCGCCAGTGCCTTCGATCATGCGGATCAGCGGCAGGCGATATTCGCTGGCCAGTTGTTCGGCGGCGATCAGCTTGCGGTGCAGGCTGGCATCGGCGGCGCCGCCGCGCACGGTGAAATCATCGGCGGTGGCCACCACCGGACGGCCGTTGATGAGGGCATGGCCAAACAGGAAATTGGCCGGCTGGAACCCGGTCATGCTGCCGGCGTCGTCATAGCGGGCAAAGCCGGCCAGCTCGCCCACCTCGTGGAAACTGCCGGCGTCCACCAGGGCGGCGAGGCGTTCGCGGGCATTCAGCTTGCCCTGGGCGCGTTGCCGCTCCAGCTTTTCGGCGCCGCCCATGGCGTGGGCAGCCTGCGTGCGGCGGTGCAGCTCGTCGATCTCGTCCTGCCAGCTCATGATGTTCACCCTGTCTGCCGCAATCGTGGCAGGCCGGGCGGCTGGCGAAAACCCCGATTAAGGGCGGGGAAGCGTGAATTATCCGTGCCCGCCGTGTGGTTTCACTGGGTGATTCGGCCGAATCGGGGCCGATCTGGCGGCGGCAGGGTGGCCGAATCACGCAATCAGGGCGTCGAGTCGCCGCAGACAGCCGTGTTAAACCTTGTAAACACAGCTTGGATTGTGGATAATCAGGATGAATGTTCAGTCGCATGGGGTCGCGGCTATGTTGAGTGGATCATTGTCACCCGAATTCGGCCTGTCAGGTGGGTTGCCGCTTGACTTTGGCGCGCCAAAGCCAATGTGTCCTACTGTGACAACACGGTCGGGGTCCGAAACGCCGCGCAACACGCGCGTTGCCTTGCTCACCGAAGGTGAGCGTGAATGCCTGCGCCGTGTCTACGCGCACATGACCTCCAAGGATATCGCCCGCGAACTCGGCCTGTCGAACCACACGGTCGACATGCGGTTGCGCACGGCCATCCGCAAGCTGGAGGTGTCCAGCCGGATCGAGGCGGCGCGCGTGCTGGTGCTTGACGAAAGCCTCCACGGTGGCGGCGATGCATATCAGCCGTTGATATACCAAGCACCGGAGATTGCGGCGGGTGCGGATTCGGCGATGTTTGGGGCACCGGCTTCTGCGGAACCCGGTGCAGCATCCACCCGTTCCAGCGACCCCAATCAGCTTGAACATGGATCCCTCGCACGGACGCTGCACCAGGAACCACACAGGCTGGATGCTGGTCCGTCTGGTGGCTCCCTCGCCCAACCCGGCGCATCGGCAGGCAAAGCGGCTTTCGGGCCGACGCTTGCAACGGATTGGCCGGGCACAACCGCCCCCGACCCTGGCTTTGATGCCCGGCCTTTCCACAGCACGCGTCCCTGGGGCCAACGAAATGATCTGGCGATCGGCCACCGTCTTGGGTGGATCCTGTTCATCGCCTTCGCGTCGGCGCTCACCTTTGGTGGCGTGCTTGCTGCCTTCGCAGCGCTGAAGACGCTCATCTAGCACTTCCGGACGGTCGTCGTCCGGAAGGACGACCAACCCCCCCTGGCCGCGACGCGCGGGCCAGATCGAGAAGGAGTGTGCCATGCTGAAGGAACGTCGCCTCGCCGCCAACAAGATCGCCGAGCAGCTGTTTGCCGCCGAAGCCGCCATCGATGCCGCTGTCGCCGCCGTCGCCCAGCTGACCGCCGTGATGCCGATGGCCCGCCAGGAAGCCAATCTGGCCGCCTGCATCGGCCAGGACGCGCTGATGAGCGCCATGGCCACCTGCCAGCAGCTGGTGGAAGCCCGCGGCCGCATCATCGCCACCCACGCCGCCCTGCGCGAAGCGCAGACCAAGGTTGGCCTGGGCGCCGTGAACTTCAACGGCAACTGCCCGCCGGACATCGCCTCGCTGGAAGAGCCGGCTGCCCCGCGCCGTCATCTCACCGTGGCCGCCTGATCAGGCGCCACCCGCATGGGGTGCAAACCCGCGCTGAACGGCTGGTACCACCCGGTGCCAGCCCGACGGCGTTTTCCGGAGGAGATGTGAGATGATTTTCGAAATTCTTGGCCTCGTCACCCTTGGCGTTGCCTGTGTGATGGCGTTCCGCTTCGGTGGCCGCGACGAGCAATGGACCGCCATTGCCTGCATCGCCGCCACGCTGGCCAGCCGCATCGTCAACACCAATTACAGCCACATGGAATCGACGATCCTGCTGATCGATGGCGCCATGCTGACCGGCCTGCTGCTGCTGGCGCTGAAGTCTGACCGCTATTGGCCGATGTATGCCACCGCCTTCCAGCTGGTCGGCCTGGTGGTGCACATCGGCAGCCTCACCGAAACCGGTGATTTCGCCAACGCCTATGCGGTTGGCCTGATCTTCTGGTCATACGCGGTGATGGCGGCGCTGATGGCCGGCACCTGGCTGGAAGGCCGGTCGCGCCGGCTGCATGGTCAGCTGTAAGTTGTTGATTCAAAACGCCGCTATCAACGATTGATAGCGTTTGGCATGGCATTGCCGCCCCGGTTCCGGCCGGGGCGGCTCTGCCTGTTCTGGCGTGCGCGCCGCCGGCCCGCGACATGGCAACGCTTGCTTGGGCACAACTGACCGCCTAACCGCGGACGGCAGCCGGCATCAGCTTGCGCAACACGAACAAATGTGGAACACAAGAGCCCATGCTCAACCAGATCCAGGTGCGCGGCGCGCGGGAACATAATCTGAAGGGGGTGGATGTCGATCTGCCCAAGAACGCGCTGACCGTGATCACCGGCCTGTCGGGCTCGGGCAAATCCTCCCTCGCCTTTGATACCATCTATGCCGAAGGCCAGCGCCGCTATGTGGAATCGCTGTCCGCCTATGCGCGCCAGTTCCTGGAGATGATGTCGAAGCCGGACGTGGACCATATCGAGGGCCTGTCGCCGGCGATCAGCATCGAGCAGAAGACGACATCCAAGAACCCGCGCTCCACGGTCGCCACCGTCACCGAGATCTACGATTATATGCGCCTGTTGTGGGCGCGGGTGGGCGTGCCCTACAGCCCGGCCACCGGCCTGCCGATCACGGCGCAGACGGTGAGCCAGATGGTGGACCGGGTGATGGCGCTGGCCGAGGGCACCCGCCTGTATCTGTTGTCCCCCATCGTGCGCGGCCGCAAGGGCGAGTATCGCAAGGAACTGGCGCAGCTGCAGAAGGACGGCTTCACCCGCGTGAAGATCGATGGCGCATTTTACGCGATCGAGGAGGCCCCGGCGCTCGACAAGAAATACAAGCACGACATTGACGTGGTGGTGGACCGGCTGGCGGTGAAGGAGGGGCTGGAATCCCGGCTCGCCGAAAGCTTCGAGACCGCGCTGAAACTGGCCGAGGGGCTGGCCATCGTTGAGCTGGCCGATGCCGCAGCCGATGCGCCGGAGAATGAGCGCCGCATCCTGTTCTCGGAGAAATTCGCCTGCCCGGTCTCTGGCTTCACCATTTCGGAAATCGAGCCGCGGCTGTTCAGCTTCAATGCGCCGCAGGGTGCCTGCCCGGCCTGTGACGGCCTGGGCGAGAAGCTGCATTTCGATCCCGAACTGATCGTGCCCAACCATGCGTTGACCCTGGAAAAGGGCGCGGTGGCGCCGTGGGCCAAGTCCAACCCGCCCTCGCCTTATTATCTGCAGGTGCTGGCCAGCGTGGGCCGCGCCTATGGCTTCACGCTGAAACAGAAATGGGCCGATCTGTCGGACGCGGCGCGCCACGCCATCCTGCACGGCACCGGCGGCAAGGCGATTGCGCTGCGCTTCGAGGATGGGCGCAAGGCCTATGAGGTGATGAAGCCGTTCGAGGGCGTCATCAAGAATCTCGAAAAGCGGCTGAACACCGAAAGCGCCTGGATGCGCGAGGAGCTGGAACGCTACCAGTCCCCCTCCCCGTGCGAGGTGTGCCACGGCGACCGGCTGCGGCCCGAGGCGCTCTCGGTGAAGATTGCCGGCGAGACCATTGCCACCGCCGTGCGCCGCCCGGTGGGCCAGGCGCTGGCCTGGGCGCGCGGCGTGGCGGAGCAGCTGACCCCCAAGCAGCGCGCCATCGGTGACCGCATCCTGAAGGAGATTGTCGAGCGGCTGGGCTTCCTCGACAATGTCGGCCTGGATTATCTCAACCTTGATCGCAAGTCGGGCACGCTGTCGGGCGGGGAATCGCAGCGCATCCGGCTGGCCAGCCAGATCGGGTCCGGCCTGTCGGGCGTGCTTTATGTGCTGGATGAACCGTCCATCGGCCTGCACCAGCGCGACAATGACCGGCTGCTGGCGACGCTGAAGCGGCTGCGCGACCTGGGCAACACCGTGCTGGTGGTGGAGCATGACGAGGATGCCATCCGCCTGGCCGATCATATTGTCGACATGGGGCCGGGCGCGGGCGTGCACGGCGGTCAGGTGGTGGCGGCCGGCACGCTGGCCGACATATTGGCGACCGAAGGCAGCATCACCGGCGATTATCTTTCGGGCCGGCGCGCCATTCCGGTGCCGGCCACCCGTCGCAAGGGATCGGGCAAGAAGCTGACGGTGAAGAACGCCCGCGGCAACAATCTGCGCGGCGTCACCGCCAGTATTCCGCTGGGCACCTTCACCTGCATCACCGGGGTTTCGGGCAGCGGCAAATCCACCTTCACCATCGACACGCTGTTCAACGCCGCTGCGCGCGAGCTGAACGGCGCGCGGGTGCTGGCGGCCCCGCACGACGGGCTGGATGGCCTGCAGCATCTCGACAAGGTGATCGACATTGATCAGTCGCCGATCGGCCGCACGCCGCGCTCCAACCCCGCCACCTATACCGGCTGTTTCACCAACATCCGTGACTGGTTCGCCGGCCTGCCCGAAGCGCAGGCGCGCGGGTACAAGCCGGGCCGGTTCAGTTTCAACGTCAAGGGCGGGCGTTGCGAGGCCTGCCAGGGCGATGGCGTGCTGAAGATCGAGATGCACTTCCTGCCCGATGTCTATGTCACTTGCGATGTCTGCCACGGCGCCCGATACAACCGGGAAACGCTGGAGGTGAAGTTCAAGGGCAAGAGCATCGCCGACGTGCTGGACATGACGA
>CAZAWH010000161.1:0-6657 GCA_964488775.1 uncultured Sandarakinorhabdus sp.
TAGATGAGCTGGGCCAGATCCTCGATCGAATAGATGTCGTGGTGCGGCGGCGGGCTGATCAGGGTCACGCCCGGCGTGGAGTGGCGCAGCCTGGCGATCAGTTCGGTCACCTTGAAGCCGGGCAGCTGGCCGCCCTCGCCGGGCTTGGCGCCCTGGGCCACCTTGATCTCGATCTCCTCGCAGGCGTTGAGATATTCCGCCGTCACGCCAAAGCGGCCGGAGGCGATCTGCTTGATCACCGAATTGGCGTTGTCGCCGTTGGCATAGGGGGTGAAGCGGCTGCTGTCCTCTCCGCCTTCGCCGGAAACCGCCTTGGCGCCAATGCGGTTCATGGCGATGGCCAGCGTCTCGTGCGCTTCCGGCGACAGCGCGCCCAGGCTCATCCCCGGCGTCACGAAGCGCTTGCGGATTTCGGTGACCGATTCGACCGATTCGATCGGCACCGCCCGGGTGCCGGGCACGAAATCCAGCAGATCGCGCAAACTGACCGGCGGCAACGCCTGCACACCGCGGCTGAACTTCTGATAATCGCTGTAACTGTCCCGGCTGACGGCGGTTTGCAGCAGATGGATCAGCTGGGCATTCCAGGCATGGGCCTCGCCCCCGGCGCGCCAGCGATACAGGCCGCCCACCGGCAGCGCGATCACATCCTCGTCCCACGCCTTGTCGTGGCGCATCTGGGCGTTGACGAACAGCGATTCAAAGCCTTCGCCCGAAATCTTGGCCGGCATGCCGGGGAAGAAATCATTGACCAGCGCGCGCGACAGGCCAACCGCCTCGAAATTGTAACCGCCGCGATAGGAGGAGATCACCGCGATCCCCATCTTGGCCATGATCTTCAACAGGCCGTCGTCCACCGCCTTCTTGTACCGGGCGACACATTCGCCCAGCGACAGGGTGCCAAACAGGCCGCGGGCGTGGCGATCGGCAATCGCCTCCTGCGCCAGATAGGCGTTGACCGTGGTGGCCCCCACCCCGATCAGCACGGCAAAATAATGGGTGTCCAGCGCCTCGGCCGACCGAACGTTGATCGACACATAGGTGCGCAGACCCTTGCGCACGAGATGGGTGTGCACGCCGGCCGTGGCCAGGATCATGGCGATGCCGGCGCGGGTGGACGATTGGCGCTCATCGGTCAGGAACAACTGGGTCTTGCCCTGGCGCACGGCGGTTTCCGCTTCGGCGCGGACCCGGGCAATCGCCTCGCGCAGGGCGGCGGGGCCGCCCTTGATGTCGAACGTGCAATCGATCTCGGCCACCTGGCGGCCGAAATGCGCCTTCAGCACATCCCAGTCGCGGTTGGTCAGCACCGGCGTGTCCATCACCATCACGCCGGCCTGGGTGGCCTCGTCATCAAGGATGTTGGTCAGGTTGGAAAAGCGCGTCTTCAGGCTCATCACCCGGGTCTCGCGCAGGCTGTCGATCGGCGGGTTGGTAACCTGGGAAAAATTCTGCCGGAAAAAATGCGACAGGTTGCGGGCATTTTCCGAGATGACCGCCAGCGGCGCATCATCCCCCATGCTGCCCACGGCCTCCTTGGCGTCTTCCACCATCGGGGCCAGGATCAGCTCCATGTCCTCCAGCGTCTGGCCGGCGGCGATCTGGCGGCGGCGCAGCTCGTCACGGGCATAGGCCGGGCCCGGTTCCGGGCTGGCCCTGCCGGGCAGATCCTCGAAATTGGTGAAACCGGCCACCAGCGCGGCATAATCCTGGGCGCCGGCCACCTTGGCCTTGATCTCGGCATCGCTGTAGAAGCGCGAGGGCGCGGCATCGAGATCGACCGCGATCATCTCGCCGGGGCCCAGCGCGCCCTTCCGGGCCACATCGGCTTCCGGCACCACCACCATGCCGGCTTCCGACCCGGTGATCAGCAGGCCATCGCGGGTCAGGCAATAGCGCATGGGCCTGAGCGCATTGCGGTCCAGCCCGGCCACCACCCAGCGGCCATCGGTCATCGCCAGCGCCGCCGGCCCGTCCCACGGCTCCATCAGCGAGGCGAAAAAGGCATACATGGCGCGCGTGGCGGGATCGAGCGTCGGGTCCTGTTGCCAGGCCTGCGGGATCAGCATCAGCTTGGCCGTCGGCGCATCGCGGCCCGATCGCACAAAGGCCTCGAACACCGCGTCCAGCGCCGCCGTGTCCGACGCGCCGGCCGGGATCAACGGCTTGATATCCTCCGAATGCTCGCCAAAGGCGGCGGCGGCCATCTTGATCTCGTGGCTCTTCATCCAGTTGGAGTTGCCGCGGATCGTGTTGATCTCGCCATTGTGGGCGAGGCAACGGAACGGCTGCGCCAGCCACCATTGCGGGAAGGTGTTGGTGGAATAACGCTGGTGATAGATGGCAAAGCGCGAAACAAAGCGCTCATCGTTCAGATCGGGATAGAAAACGCTGAGCGACTCGGCCAGGAACAGCCCCTTGTAGATGAGGGTGCGGCACGACAGGGAACAGAAATAAAAGCCCTGGATCTGCGCCTCGATCACCTTCTTCTCGATGCGGCGGCGGATCAGGAACAGATCCTTTTCAAATTGCTCCTTGGCGTCATCGCCGTTGGGCCGCGGCCCGGCGATCATGATCTGCTCGATCTCGGGGCGGCTCTGCATCGCCTTGTCGCCGATGCAGCTGATGTCCACCGGCACCTGGCGCCAGCCATAGACCTTGTAGCCAAAGCCGATGATTTCGGATTCGACGATGGTGCGGCAGGCTTCCTGCGCGCCCAGATCGGTGCGTGGCAGGAAGACCTGGCCCACCGCCAGCAGGCCGGCGACCGGCTTCTGGCCGTGGCGTTCGATATGTTCGTGGAAGAAATCCACCGGGATTTCCACCAGGATGCCGGCCCCGTCGCCGGTCTTGCCATCGGCATCCACCGCCCCGCGATGCCACACCGCCTTCAGGGCATCGATCGCCGCCGTCACCACCCGGCGCTGCGGCCGGCCATCGGTGGCCGCCACCAGGCCAACGCCGCAGGCATCGCCCTCCATCTCGGGGCGATACATGCCGGTTTCGGCGATGCGCTGGCGCTCCGCCGCGCTGGCGGTGAACGGGGTGGTGAAGGCGCTGTGGTCGGTCATGCTCGGCTCCCGATCGGGGGGCTATTTCTTGGCGGCGGGCGGCGGGCCGCTGTTCAGCGGCGCCAGCGCGGCCTGCAACCGGCTGGAATTGGCGGCCATGGCGGCATCGATCTTCACGCCGATCAGACGCGCGGTCTGCTGGGCGATCTCGCCGGCCACGGCGCCCTGTTTCTGCTGCAGCTTCTGGCCCAACGGGCTCTTGTAAAAGGCGGCCAGGCTGTTCAGCTCCGCCGCCGTATACTGCCGGGCATAGGCCTGGGCGGCGGCGGCCACCACCGCGTTCAGATTCTGGTTGATGACGCCCTGGGCCAGCTCGGCCTGAATGCCGCCGGCATTCTTCAGGGCCGGATCGAACTTGGCGCGATTGGCCTGATAGGCCGGGATGAAGCCCGGCTGCTGGGCCAGCATGGCGCGGATCACGGCGCCGCTCTTCATCTGGGCGACGGTGCCGGCCATCTGGCGCTGCAACTGCGCCTTCAGGCCCAGCTGCGCCACCAGCGCGTTGGCGGCCTGCAGGGTGGCGGCATCGGCCTTCACCGGCGGCGGGGCCGGCGGGCCGGCCGGGCGGGCGGCCGGCGCAGCAGGCGCGGCACCCATGGCAGCAACGGCGGCGATCAGGATCAACATGGCGGAACGTCCCCTTGGCGCATTGGTTCAGGCCACGGCCATGGCGGCCGCGCCGGCCCCGGCCGACGCGTCGGCCCGGGCGCGCAGATACTGGTGCATCTGGGCCGCCACGTCACGCCCGTCGCGCACCGCCCACACCACCAAGCTGGCCCCGCGCACGATGTCGCCGGCGGCGAACACGCCGTCCACGCCGGTCATCATCGTCTTGTGATCCACCCGCACCGTGCCCCAGCGCGTCACCGGCAGATCGGGCGCCCCGAACAGGGTGGGCAGATCCTCGGCATCAAAGCCCAGCGCCTTGATCACCAGATCGGCGGGCAGGCTGATGCGGCTGCTGGCATCGGGTTCGGGGGCGCGGCGGCCATCCGGGCCGGGCTGGCCCAGTCGCATGGCCTGCGCCACCACCCCGGTGGCGGTGATTTCGGCCGGCGCCGCCAGCCAGACGAATTCCACGCCCTCTTCCTCGGCATTGGCGACTTCGCGGGCCGAACCCGGCATATTCTCGCGGTCGCGGCGATACAGGCATTTCACGCTGGCCGCGCCCTGGCGGATGGCGGTGCGCACGCAGTCCATGGCGGTGTCACCCCCGCCGATCACCACCACATGCTTGCCGGCGGCATCGAACTGGCCGGCATCGGGCAGCACATCGCCAAAGCCGGCCTTGTTGGCGGCGATCAGATAATCCAGCGCCTCCATCGTGGTCGGGCCATCGGCGCCGGGCACATCCACCTTGCGCGCCTTGTACACCCCGGTGGCGATCAGCACGGCATCATGGCGGGCGCGCAGATCGGCCAGGCTGGCATCCCGGCCCACGGCGAAATTCTGGTGGAATTGCACGCCGCCGGCCGCCAGCCGCTCCACCCGGCGCATCACCACCGGCTTTTCCAGCTTGAACCCGGGGATGCCATAGGTCAGCAGGCCGCCCGCCCGGTCATGCCGGTCATAGACATGCACGTCATAACCCTTCACGCGCAGCGCCTCCGCCGCGGTCAGGCCCGCCGGGCCGGCGCCGATGATGGCGACCGACTGGCCCGACCGGTCAGCCACCGGCGTCAGCGGCTTGACCCAGCCCATGTCCCACGCGGTGTCGGTGATGAATTTTTCCACCGAACCGATCGTCACGCTGCCAAAGCCCGGCTCGATCACGCAATTGCCTTCGCACAGCCGGTCCTGCGGGCAGATGCGGCCGCAGATTTCCGGCATGGCGTTGGTGGCCTGGCTCACCTCATAGGCTTCCTCCAGCCGGCCTTCCGCCGTCAGCTTCAGCCAGTCGGGGATGTTGTTGCCCAGCGGGCAATGCACCTGACAGAAGGGCACGCCGCACTGGCTGCAGCGGCCGGCCTGTTCCTCGGCCTTGGCCAGGATATAGGGGCGGCTGATCTCCAGAAAATCCTGGGCGCGCGCCTCGGCGTCACGCTTGGCCGGATAAGCCTGTGCCCGCTCGACGAACTTCAGCAATTTTGTTGCGCCCATGGCCGCCAGTCCTTTCGCTGGACTGCGCGAAACCATATCGCGACGCGCTTGTCACGCGAAAACCGGCCGATTGGGCAACAATGCTGCCCTTTTTCCGGCGAAACTGCCGTTTCCAGCGGATTATCGCCAAAAATTCATGGCCGATCCGGACCTATTTTGCCCACAGCCACAGCAGCGCCGCGCTGCCGGCCACGATTCGGTACCAGGCAAAGGGCGCAAAGCCAAAGCGGCTGACCAGCGCGACAAAGCCCTTCACCACCGCCAGCGCCACCACGAAGCTGACGGCAAAGCCGATGCCGATGGCACTGAGGTTGGAGGCATCGAGCGTGTCGCGATTCTTCCACAGCATCAGCACGGTGGCGCCCGAAATCGTCGGCACCGCCAGGAAGAAACTGAACTCCGCCGCCGTCTTGCGGTCCACCCCCAGCATCAGGGCGGCCATGATGGTCGCGCCCGAACGCGACACGCCGGGGATCATCGCCAGGCACTGGCCCAGGCCGATCTTCAGCGACTGGCCGGCCGACAGCGCCTCCACCCCCGACACGCTGGCCTGATACAGCCGCCGTTCGATCCACAATATGGCAATCCCGCCCAGGATCAGCGACACCGCCACCGTGGTCGGGCTTTCCAGCAGCGCCTCCACCGCCTTGATGAACAACACCCCCATCACCGCCGCCGGCAGGAAGCCCAGGGCCACGTTGCGGATGAAGGCCAGGGCCCCGGCCTCGCGCCGCAACAGGCCCTGGGCCACGCCCATGAACCGGCCCCAATAGGCCACCAGCACCGCCAGGATGGCGCCCGACTGGATGGCAATGTCGAACGTCGCCCCGGCCTCCCCCGAAAAGCCCAGCAATTCGCCGGCCAGGATCAGGTGGCCGGTGGAGGACACCGGCAGATATTCGGTCAACCCCTCGACAATGCCGAGCAGGATGACGGTGAGCAGATCGGGCTGGTTCATCAGACGGCCTTGGCAAAGCGGCCGCCGCGGCGGAAGCGTTCCAGCATGGCCGGCACAAAGGCCGACAGCGGGGTGGGCGTGACGCCCAGATCGGCCAGCGTGCGCGCGCCAGGGCCGACAATATTGCCCTTTTTCAGCATCGCCAGCTGATCACTGTTCATCGGCATGAAGGGCAGCACGTCGCCCGCCTTGGCCAGCAGGCCGGAGGTGAAATCCGACAGCGGCACCACCGGCCGGTCAAGCCCGGTCAGGCGCGAGATCATCTGCAGGATGGCGGTGAAGCTGAGCACGTCGGGCCCGCCCAGCTCATAGGTCTGCCCGCGCGCATCGGCGCTGTTGAGCGCCGCCACCACCGCATCGGCGACATCATTGACATACACCGGCTGAAACAGGCTGCCGCCCGAAATCGCCGGCAGGAAGGGCGCAATGCGCGCCATGCCGGCAAAGCGGTTGAAAAACTGGTCTTCCGGCCCGGCCACCAGGCTGGGGCGCAGGATGGTGGCACCCGGAAAGGCCGCCAGCACCGCC
>CAZAWH010000162.1:0-6643 GCA_964488775.1 uncultured Sandarakinorhabdus sp.
CGGGCGGCGGCGCGGTGAAATGGTCGCGCTGGCCGATCAGGGTCTGCGATTGGTCCTTCAGATTGCTGGCCAGGCCGCCGGCACCGAAATCGAACGGGCCCGCCATGCGCAGCGGGGCAAAGCCGTCGCGCGCCATCGCCAGGATCGTTTCCTGCATGGTGGCCGGGGCCGCCGGCGGCAGGATGCCAATATCGGCCATCGCGCGCAGCAGCGCCGCATCATCGCCGGCCAGACCCGATGCCAAGAGGGCGCGATAGCCATCGCTGATATGATCGGGCACCACGCGGGCCGCCCCGAAATCCAGCAGCACCAGCCGGCCGCTGTTCAGATCATAGCGATAATTGGCGAAGTTCGGATCGGTCTGCATCAACCGCCAATCGAACAATTCCGCCATCAGGATGCGCAGCATCAGCGTCATCAGCCGGTCACGTGTCGCCTGGGGCAGGGCGGCGGCCTTGTCGATCGCCACGCCCTTCACATGGCCCATGGCCAAGATGGTCGGCCGCGATAGGTCGCCGGCCAGCGCCGGCACCACCACATCGGGCCAATCCGCCGCCAATGCGCCAAAGCGCGCCAGCATCGCGCCTTCACGGGCGTAATCGGCCTCTTCGTGCAACTGGCGCTTGGCCTCTGCCAGCAACGGTTCCACCGCAAAGCCGGCCGGCAACAGGCCCGAAAGCTTCACCAGCGTGGCGACATTGTCGACATCGGCATCGATGCTGGCCGCAACGCCCGGATATTGCACCTTGATCGCCAGATCCCGCCCATCCAGCGCCACCGCCCGGTGCACCTGGCCGATGGAGGCCGCGGCAATCGGCGTGCGGTCAAAGCGCTGGAACTGGCCTTCCCAGCCCGGGCCCCAGCCCGCCTCCAGCGCCGCGTTCAACTGTTTTTCCGGCATCGGATCGGCTTCGGCCCGCAGCCGCGCCAATATGTCGGCCAACTCGCGCGGCAGCACTTCGCCGCCATCCATGCTGATCAACTGGCCCAGCTTCATCGCCGCGCCGCGCAGCCGCGCCAGTTCATCGGCCAGCCGTTTGGCATTGGCCGGGGTGAGCAGCAGGCTGGGCAGATCGGGCTTCTGCCCCTTGAGCATCTCGCGCGCGCCGCCGCCGATCACATTGCCGGCAATGCCGCCGGCCAGCCGGCCAAAGCCCGCAAGCCGCGACAGGCGGGAGGAGGGAACGGTGCGGGGTCGGGCGGGGAGCATGGCCAAGCCCTTGCCGGCAAAGGCCCGGCCCCGCCAGTGCGGGTGATTGCCGCGCTGTGGAGATTTTGGGCTTTACGCCGCCAGCCCGAACGCCTGTTCCAGCACCTGCAGTTCGTCTTCCAGCATGTCGGTCAGCGTCTGCACGTCGGGCAGAATATTGGCCCCGGCGATCAGGCCGAAATCCAGCTGGTCGCGATAGCCCTGCACCGTGATGTTCAGCGCCATGCCATGGGTGACGATGGAGACGGGATAGAGATGCAGCAGCTCGGCCCCGGCGGCATAAAGCGTCATGCGCGGGCCCGGCACGTTCGAGATGCACACATTGGTCGCCGGCGGCAGCACGTCCGCCAGGCCCGACCGCGAATAGAGCAGCGCCAGAAGCTGCGCCGCCACCGGCAGGCCCAGTGCCGAGGCATTGCTCATCAACGGCACAAAGGCCTTGAACGGGTTGACCATTTCCTTGGCCTTGCCGCTTTCGGCCACGATGGTCGCCAGCCGCTGCTTCGGATCGGCGATGTTGGTCGCCAGCGGGCAGATCATGGCAAACACCTGGTTGTTGGTGTTGGCATTGCCCTCATCGCGCAGCGAGATCGGCACCCCGGCGGTGAGCGGCTTGTCCGGCACCGTATCGGTCTCGGCCAGATAGCGCCGCAGGATGCCGGCCGAAATCGCCATCACCGCATCGTTCAGCGACCCGCCGGCGGCCTTGCCGACCGCCTTCACCCGCGGCAGCGACAGGGTGATGCTGCCAAAGGCGCGTTCCGAACTGATCGACTTGTTGAGCGGGGTCTTGGGCGCGATCAGATTCTGCAGATCGGTCAGCCGCGCCGGATCGATGAAGCTGGCCATGCTGCGCGTCGCCGCCCCGGCCATCGCTGGCAAGGCCGCGGCAAACTTCACGCCCAGTTCCACCTGGCCGGCCATGTGATCCAGCAGCACCGACCCCAGATCGGTCTTGCCGGTGCGCGGCAGCTTGAAATCCACCGCCTCCGGCGAAAATGGCGCCTGCCAGAAGCGCAGATAGGATTGCATGGCGTTGCTGGCAGTTTCGGCCAGGCCGGGCTTGTCTTCGGCCTCGGCCGGTTCCGCCGCCGGCGCGCGCACGCGCGGCCCGGCATCGGGCACCACGTCATAGATGATCTTGGTGAGCGCCACGCCGGCGCCACCATCGATCAGGGCGTGATGGATCTTCACATACAGGCCAACCTGGTTGCCCGGCATGTTCTCGAACACGTAAAATTCCCACAGCGGCCGGGCGCGGTTCAGCAGCTTGGCGTGCATCCAGCCCACGGTGCGCCGCAATGCGGCCATGTCGCTGGGCGCGGCCAGGCTTGCCCGGAAAATCTGGCGGTTGATGTCGAACTGCTCATCCTCCACCCAGCTCGGGTGGTCCACATCCAGCGCGGTGCGCGCCAGCTTGCGCTTCAGCATCGGCGCATCGGCCAGCCGGTCGGCGATCTGCGCCTTGAACGCCTCGAAGAAATCGCCCGCATAGCCATCGGGCAGCTGGAACATCGACAGCGAGCCGACATGCATCGGCATTTCCGGGGTTTCCATGTAAAGAAACCCGGCATCCAGCGTCGAAAGCTTCACCGCGTCAGCCATTGGCCCATCCCCCATTCATCCCGAATGGCAGAGTGGTGGCCTTCGCCCGCGAAAGTCAACCAGCGTATGCGAAGGCGAACGGCCCATTGCGGCGGAAGGGGGTGAAACTGCCTTCCGGCTGCGCCAGCCGGTCGGCCACCGCCCACAGCGCGGCGGGGTTGACACCGATGCCGAGATGGCTGGCCAGATGCACCTCGATATTCTCGGCATTGGCGGCGGGCCGGGCGATGCAGGTCCGCCAGTTCACCACACCGTCCAGCTTCGTATAGATTGACGAGTTGGGCACCGGCAGATCGCCGGCCAACAGGCTCAGATCATTGGGATCGGGATCGCCTTCCTTCGACATATATTCGTAAAGCCGCTTGGCATTGGTGGCGTTGATGTCGCCGGAAAACGGGCTGCCCAGCGTGATCACGCAGCGCACCGAATCCGGCACGGTCAACGCCAGATAGCGGGAAAACACCCCGCCCAGGCTCCACCCGACCAGCGAGACCTTGCGGCCGGTTTCGGCATGAAGTTCCACCAGTTGCTGGCGCATCACATCGCGCATCTTGTAAAAGCGGCCAAGGTTGCGGCCATTGCCCCAGGGGCGCGCATCATGGCCCAGATCGGTCAGATACTTGCGCAAGGGGGCGGTGGAGGTGTCGCTGGCCATGAAGCCGGGCAGCACCAGCACCGGGTGGCCATCGCCCCTGGGCGCCGTCATCATCAGCGGCCGGGTGGCAACGGCGGCCGCCAATTCCATCAGGCCCCGGCCTTCGGTGAGGGTGAGCAGCATGGACGGGGCCCGAAGCCGGGCGGCAGGAGCGGTGGCAGCGGCAGTCGACATGATGTGCGGCCTTTCTGGCAGCGGACAAGGCATAAACCCTGCACCCGGCCGAACCAATACGCAACCAACGATGCCGTAACAAAAAAGCCGGAGCCTGGGTTCCGGCTTTTTGATGGTGACCCCTACGGGACTCGAACCCCGAAGGATCGGCTCGCCGATCCGCCAACAAAGGCACACGGGTTCGGCGTGCCTCTGTGCCAATGGTGACCCCTACGGGACTCGAACCCGTGTTTTCGCCGTGAAAGGGCGACGTCCTAGACCGCTAGACGAAGGGGCCAGCAGCGAGAGGCCGCCTGTTATTGGCATGGGGCCGCCGCGTCAACCGCCATTTTGCCGGAAACTGTGGAAAAAATCGCCCACCCTCAGCGGCCATCGGCAAAGCCGGCGTCGTCCAGCTCCAGTTCCACGGCGTTGCCGCCGGTCCAGTCATCGCGCTTCACCCGGCCGGCGACATGGATTGGCCTTCCGCGCGCGCCCTGCAGTGCGGCGCCCATCGCGCTGTCACCCTGCCGCCACGCCATGGCCTTGATCCGCCCGCCATCGGCGCCAGCCAGCTGCAGTCGCAGGTGGTTGTCGCCAACGATGCGGGCATCGACGATCTGGAACGGCCCGGCGGCAACCCGCGGTGCCGGCCAGCCCTGGCCATAGGGTCCGCCGGCCTCCAGCACGTCGACCAGCCCGGCATTCAGCCCGCGCGGCGCCACGGCGGCATCGATCGACAGGCTGCGGTCGGCCGTGGCCGCGGCCACCGCCGCCGCCATCCGCTCGTTCAGAAATTCATCCAGCGCGCCAATTCGGTCGGCCGCCACCGTCAGGCCGGCCGCCATGGCATGGCCGCCCCCGGCGATCAGCAGGCCATGATCCGCCGCCGCCAGCACCGCTGCGCCCAGATCGACCCCGTTGATCGACCGGCCCGATCCCTTGGCGGTGCCGTCGTCCTGGATGGCGATGACGATGGCCGGCCGGCCCAGCCGTTCCTTCAGGCGGCTGGCGACGATGCCGATCACCCCGGGGTGCCAGCCTTCTCCCGCCACCAGCGTGCAGCCGGCGGCCGGCGTCGCCGTGGCCAGCGCCGCATCCGTCACCGTCTGTTCGATGGCGCGGCGCTCCTGGTTCAGGGCGTCCAGCCGGGCGGCAATGGCGGCGGCCTCGGCCGCATCATGGGTGGTGAGCAATTTCACCCCCAGATCGGCCTGGCCCACGCGCCCGCCGGCATTCACCCGCGGCCCCAGCGCAAAGCCCAGATCGCGGGCAACCGGCGCCCGGCTCAGCCGCGCCGCATCTGCCAGCGCGGCGATGCCGATATTCTCCCGCCGCGCCATCACCTTCAGCCCCTGGGTGACAAAGGCGCGGTTCAGGCCCCTCAATGCGGCGACATCGGCCACCGTGCCCAGCGCCACCAGATCGATCAGCGTCATCAGATTGGGCTCATCGCGGTGGGCAAACCAGCCCTTGGCCCTGAGCAGCCGGTTGAGCGCGACGGCAAGCAGAAACGCCATGCCGACGGCGGCCAGATGGCCAAATTGGGCCGCGTCGGCCGCCTCGTCCAGCCGGTTGGGGTTCACCAGCGCGACGGCCGGGGGCAGGGCGGTGCTGGCCTTGTGGTGATCCACCACGATCACATCCAGCCCGGCGGCTTTCGCGGCCTCCAGCGCGGCAAAGCCCTGCGTGCCGCAATCCACCGTCACCACCAGATCGGCGCCCGCCTGTTTTAACAACACCAGCGCCTCGGCCGACGGGCCATAGCCTTCCAGCAACCGGTCGGGGATATAATGGCCGACCTTGCCGCCACAGCTGCGCAAATATCGGATCAGCACGGCGGCCGAGGTCGCGCCATCCACATCATAATCGCCATAGACAATGATCAGCTCATCGCGCGCCAGCGCTTCGGCCAGCCGCTCGGCGGCGCGGTCCATGTCGATGAAGATCGACGGATCGGGCAGCCAGTCGCGCAGCGTTGGTGCCTTCAGCCGGGCAAAATCCGCCGGCTCGGCCCCCCGGGTGCGGAACAGATGGTGGAGCAGCTCGTCACCGCCGCGCCCATCCAGCCCATCCCCCGGCGCCACACCCCCCCGCCACGCCCAGCGCTGGCCGGTGAGGGACGCGGTGATGCCAAGGACGGGTCGGGGGGAATCCATGCCCTGTCATGGGCAGGCGCAAGGATTCGGGCAAGTGTCGAGGACGATCCTCCCCCTTTGGGGGAGGTGCCCGCAGGGCGGAGGGGGCAGCAAGGACCGCGCGCGCCGGCCCCCTCCGTCGCCTGCGGGCATCTCCCCCAGAGAGGGAGGATGCAAACTTCAGGAATGCCGCGCGGCGCGATGTTCGCCGCTCACCCGGCGCACCGTGCCGGTGGACGCGCGCATCACCACGCTTTCGGTGGTGATGATGCCATCCTTCCGCCGCTTCACCCCCTTCAACAGGGAGCCATCGGTGACGCCGGTGGCGGCAAAGATGCAATCGCCCTTGGCCATGTCTTCCAGGGCATAGATGCGGTCGAGATCGGTGATGCCCCAGCGGCGGGCCCGGCCGCGCTCGTCATCGTTGCGGAACAACAGGCGGCCCTGCATCTGGCCGCCCACGCAGCGCAGGGCGGCGGCCGCCAGCACGCCTTCCGGCGCCCCGCCCGATCCCATGTAAAGATCGATGCCGGTGTCAGGGTTGGTGGTGGCGATCACGCCGGCCACATCGCCATCGGGGATCAGCATGATGCCGCAGCCCAGCGCGCGCAGCTCGGCCACCAGCGCCTCGTGCCGCGGCCGGTCGAGCACGCACACGATGATATCGCCCGGCGCAACGCCCTTGGCTGCCGCCACCGCCTCAACATTCTGGGTGGGCGTGCGGTCCAGGCTGATGATGCCGTCGGGATAGCCGGGGCCAACGGCCAGCTTGTCCATATAGACATCCGGCGCGTTGAGCAGGCCGCCCTCTTCGGCAATCGCCAGCACGGCCAGCGCGTTGGGCCCGGCCTTGGCGGTGATGGTGGTGCCTTCCAGCGGATC
>CAZAWH010000163.1:0-6555 GCA_964488775.1 uncultured Sandarakinorhabdus sp.
GCCGGGCGGTTCGATGCGCTGGTGATTGAATCGACCGGGATTTCCGAACCGCTGCCGGTGGCGGCCACCTTCAGTTTCGAGGATGAGGCGGGTGACAGCCTGTCGGACGTGGCACGGCTGGACTGCATGGTGACGGTGGTGGATGCGGCCAACCTGCTGAACAATTATGCCAGCCAGGATTTCCTGGCCGACCGCGGCGAAACCGCCGGAGACGGCGACAAGCGCAGCCTGGTCGGCCTGTTGGTCGAGCAGATCGAGTTTGCCGATGTGATCATCCTCAACAAGATCAGCGAGGCGCGCGATCCCGACACGGTGCGCAAGCTGGTGCGGTCGTTGAACCCGGAAGCGCGATTGATCGAGGCGGACCATTCGCGGGTGCCCATGGCGGCCGTGCTTGACACCGGCCTGTTCGAGGAAGGCAAGGCCGAGCAGCATCCGCTGTGGGCCAAGGAGCTTTATGGTTTTGCCGAGCATGCGCCGGAAACCGAGACCTATGGCATTGAAAGCTTTGTCTATCGTGCCCGGCGGCCGTTCCATCCCGCGAAGTTTCGTGCCTTCCTGAACGCCGAGTGGCCTGGTGTGGTGCGGGCCAAGGGGCATTTCTGGCTGGCGACCCGGCCGGAGTGGGTGGGGGAAATGAGCCAGGCGGGTGCGCAGGTGACCAGCCAGGCGCTGGGCCGCTGGTGGGCGGCGATCCCCAAGGCGCGCTGGCCGCAGGACAATCCGGCCTTTGAACAACTGTTGAACCAGCATTGGGACGAGACCTGGGGTGACCGCCGGCAGGAGCTGGTGTTCATTGGCATCGGCATGGACGAGGCGGTGCTGCGCCGGCGGCTGGATGCCTGCCTGGTGCCGGAAAAGGGTTTTGCGCCAAGGCTTTGGGCCAAGCTGCCCGATCCGTTCCCGGTCTGGGGCGAAAGGGCGGCGGCATGAGCGCGCTGGCCCGCGTGGCGGATGCGCTGTTTCCGCCGATCCCGCATGTGGCGATGGGGCCGGCGCCGGATGCGCTGGCGGCTGCGGCCGATCCGGGGATCAATCTGGCGGTGTGGCAGCGCCGGCTGCCGCCCGCCCTGGCGGCAGCGACGGCCAGATTGCTGCACGCTGCTGACGGCGAAATCCGGCTGAACGTGGCCGCCGATCAGGCGGCGGTGGCGCTGGCCGGGGCGCTGGTGGCGGCAGGCTGGCCGCCGGTGCCGGCACTGGTGGCGGATGTGGCCGAATTGGCCCGCATGGCTGCCACCCACATGCAGACCGGCGCGGTTGACCTGCGGCTGGAGATCATCACCGGCGATGCCTGCCGCAAATTCCATGCCGATTATGTGCGGCTGCGGCTGATCACCTCCTATGCCGGGCCGGGCAGCCAGTGGCTGTCCAACACGGATGCCGCCGCCTTGGCCGAAGGTGTGGCGCTGGAGCGGCTGGAGCTGCGCCAGCTGCTGGCCGGCGAGGTGGCGCTGTTCAAGGGCAAGCTGCTGACCGACAGCCCGATCATCCATCGATCGCCGCCGATTGCGGGCACCGGCCAGCGCCGGCTGGTGCTGGTGATCAACCCGGCACCGGCCTGACGCAGGGCGAGGGATTTATATTACGAGTGACATTGCATCGAATCGATGTTACATGACGGCCGTCATTTGATGACGCTTGCCGTTCGCATGGAGGTCGTTGCAATGCCGCTCTGGCAGATTTTTCATCCCGTCGATGCCTTTTCCCCGGAGGACAAGGCGGCGCTGGCGGCGCAGATCACCGATGTCTATGCGGCGGTGATGCCGCGATTTTACGTCGGGATTGTCTTTCATCCGATGGATCCGGCGCAGTTCTTTGTGGGCGGCAAGCCGGCTGACCGTTTCGTGCGCATCGTGATGGAACATATCGCCCGCAGCTTCCCGTCGGTGGAGGCGAGCCGCCGCTTCATCGATCGCATCAACGCCATTTTGAAGCCCTATGTGGCCGATCGCGGGCTCGACTGGGAATTGCATGTCGATGAAACGCCGTTCGATTACTGGTCGATCAACGGCCATTATCCACCCCGCGCCGGCACGCCCGACGAAATCCGCTGGCGCACGGAAAACCGTGCCTCGCCGCGCACCCATGATTGATTGGAGGCTGGCATGAGCAAGGGCATTGCCGTTGTCACCGGCGCCTCTTCCGGGATCGGCGCCGCCTTTGCCGGGCACCTGGCCCGGCGCGGGCACGATCTGTTGCTGGTCGCCCGCCGGGCCGACCGGCTGGCGGCGCTGGCCGCGCAGTTGCAGGCCGAGACCGGGGTGGACGTGGCGACCCTTGTTGCAGACCTGGGCGATGCGGCGGATCTGGCCCGGCTCGAGGCGCGGATCGCCGCCACGCCGGTCACCCTGCTGGTCAACAATGCCGGGGTGGGCGCGCTGGGCGCCAGCTCCACCGTGGCGGCGGATGTCCAGGCGGCGTTGCTGCGGCTCAATGTGCTGGCGCTCACCCGCCTGTCGCTGGCGGCCGTGGCGCGTTTCCGCGCGGCCGGGCAGGGCACGTTGATCAACATTGCATCGGTGATGGCCATGATGCCGAGTGCCGGGGGCGCTGCTTACAGCGGTTCCAAGGCCTATGTGCTGAATTTCACCCGGTCGCTGCGGCTGGACCTGGCGGGCAGCGGCATCGGCGTGCATGTCGTGCTGCCCGGCCCGGTGAAGACCGAGTTTTTCGCGTCACAGGGCTTGAGCGATGCTGTGTTTCCGGATTCCAGCTATGTCAGCGCCGATGCGCTGGTGGCAGCCGTGCTGGCGGGTGTGGCGCGCGGTGACGAGGTGATCGTGCCGTCGCTTGCATCAGAGCGGCATTGGCAGGATCTTGAGGCGGCACGGCTGGCCCTCATGCGCGACGTGATGGGCGGCGCGATTGCAGAGCGGTACCGGGACGGTTAGGCAGGGATTGCGGCGGTCACTGAAGCAGGGGCAGACGTTGGCGCGATATCCGGACAGTCACAAGCAGGCGGCGCGGGAGGCGATCCTGAAGAACGCGGCCGAGCGGTTCCGGCGCGATGGCATCGCGGCGGTGGGCGTGCGGTCGCTGATGGCCGATGCCGGCCTGACCCACGGCGGCTTTTACGCGCATTTTTCATCGCGGGCCGATCTGGTGGCGGCGGCGGCCGAAGCCGCGGCGCAGAGAACGCTGGGATATTTCACCGAGGTGCTGGCGGCGGCGCCGCCGGACCGCAAGCTGGAAACGCTGATCGCCACCTATCTGCGGCCGCGCCACCGCACCCACATGGATCTGGGCTGTGCCGCCGCCGCGCTGGCCCCGGAGATTGCCCGGGAACCGCCGGAGACGCGGCAGCGTTTTGGTGCGCAGACCGGCCGCATGATCCAGTTGATCGCCGATCATCTGCCGGCCGGCGGCACACCGGAACAGCGCGACCTGCGCGCCAGCACGGTGTTTGCCGCCATGATGGGCGTGCTGCAGCTGATGCGGATCGAAACCGATGAGGCGGCGGTGGCCCGGCTGGTGCGGGAAGGGCGGGATGCGGCGTTGAGCCTGGCCAACCGGCCCTGGTGACAGGTCCTGACCCCATCCGGCGCCGGTCAGCCCCATTTGCTCCATTTCACCACCAGGGCGGTGCCGATCCCCATCGCCGCCATCGCCGCGGTGGAGAGCAGAAACACGCTGGACACCGGGCTTGAGGCGGCCAGCAGCAGGGTGCCGCCGCCCATGATGATGGCGGTGCGCACGGCCTGGGCGAGGATGACGCCGCCCACCTGGCCGGCGCCCTGCGAGGCGAAATAGAGGCACAGGCCGAGCCCGAACAGGCCATAGCCAAAGCCGGCAACCGACAGATAGGCATTGGCCGCCTGGCGGACCGCGGCGACATCGGTGAACAGATTGACCCACAGCCCGGGTGCCACAATGGCCAGCAGGCCGATGAGGCCGACGCTGGCAAAGGCCAGCCCGCCGCCGGTCCAGGCCACGGCGCGGGCGCGGGCAATGTCGCGCCCGCCGATGGCGATGCCGACCATCGGCACCGTGGCCACGCCAACCGAAAAGGCGATCGGGATGAGCAGGAATTCCAGCCGGACTCCGATGCCATAGCCGGCCAGCACATCGGGGCCATGGCGGGCGACCATGCGGGTGAGGATCAGCACCGAGGCCACTGACAACAGGGGGGAGAGCATGGTGACGGCGCCAACGCGCAGCAGGGCCATGATGTGCGCAGCCTTGAGGGCGGCCGGATCGAAGTGCAGGCCAACCGCCGCCCGCCCGCTGCGCAGATAGAGGAACAGCGCCGCCGCCGCCGCCCAGAAGGCGACAACCTGCCCGATGGCGACGCCGGCAATGCCCAGTGCCGGCACCGGCCCGAGGCCGAGGCCCAGGGTGCCGCCGATCACCACCTGGGCGATGCCGGCGCCCAGCATCAGATTGGCGGGCACCGCCATGTTGCCCGACCCGCGCAGGATGGAGGACAGGGTGTTGGCCAGCCAGATGGCCGGAATGCCCCAGGCTGCCGCGTTGGCGAAGGCCAGGGCCTGGGCCAGCACCGGGCCATGGCCGCCCAGCCCTGCAAACAGCGCCGGGCCAAAGCCGCGCACGAGGGCGGCGAGGACGAGGCCGAACACCACGGCGATGGCCAGCGCGCACAAGGCGAGGGCCTGCGCCAGATCGCGGTTGCCGGCACCCAGTGCCCGGCTGATCGCGCCGGAAATCGTGCCGCCCATGGCACCGGCCGACAGCATCTGCATCAGCATGAACAGCGGGAACGCCAGTGCGATGCCGCCGAGCGCCGCCACGCCGATGCGGCCGACATAGGCCGTTTCGGCAATCGAGACGACAGCGGCGGACCCCAGCGCAACCAGATTGGGCAGGGTGAGCCGCAGCAGCGTTGGCAGCACGGGGCCGGAGCGGAGCATGGCCGCGCGGCTGGCGGCCGGCGATGGGGCGGCAGGTGGGGTGGCAGTGGTCATGCGGTCCGCCACAATCCGCGCCCCAGTTGGGCCGGGCGGAGCGGCTGGCCGCCAGCGTCACGCGCCCATGGCATTGATCGGGCGCTTGCCCCTGGCGGCTTTGGCATCGGCGGTTCCACGACAGCGGTTTGGCCAAGCTTGGGCGGCGGCGCCCCGGTTGGCAACCGCGCAAATGCCTCAGCCGGGGTGGCAGCGTGGCCGCGCGATTGGCTCTTGCCTTCCGGGGTGGGGGATTTATGTTATATAGCATAACAATCAACCCTGCCGCTCCGGAGTTTGCCATGTCTGAGCCTGTGCCCACCGTCTCCCTGTTCATTGGCGGTGCGCCGCGGGCGGCCGCGGCCTGGTTCACCCGGGCCAACCCGTTGACCGGCGCGGATGCCACCCGGGCCGCGGCCGCTTCGGTGGCGGATGCGGTGGCGGCTTGCGAGGCCGCCGCCGCGGCCTTTCCGGCCTGGTCTGCGCTGGGTCCCAATGCCCGGCGCGACCGCCTGATGGCGGCGGCGGCGGCGCTGGCGGCGCGGGCGGACCAGTTCGTGGCGGCCATGATGGCCGAGGTGGGTGCCACCGAAGGCTGGGCGCGCTTCAATCTGATGCTGGCCATTGCCATGGTGCGCGAGGCGGCGGCGCTGACCACCCAGATCGGCGGCGAGGTCATCCCATCGGACAAGCCGGGCTGTATCGCCATGGCGGTGCGCGAGCCGGCCGGTGTCGTGCTGGGCATCGCGCCCTGGAACGCGCCGATCATCCTGGGGGTGCGTGCCATTGCCGTGCCGCTGGCCTGTGGCAACAGCGTCATCCTGAAGGCGTCGGAGCAATGCCCGCGCACCCATGCCCTGATCATCGAGGCCTTTTCCGAGGCTGGCCTGGGCGCGGGCGTCGTCAATCTGATCACCAATGCCCCGGCCGATGCCGGCGATGTGGTGGGCGCCATGATCGATCATCCGGCCGTGCGCCGGGTGAATTTCACCGGATCGACGGCGGTGGGGCGGATCATCGCCCGGCGCTGCGCCGACAATCTGAAGCCGGCGCTGCTGGAACTGGGCGGCAAGGCGCCGTTGATCGTGCTGGAGGATGCCGATCTGGATGAGGCGGTGAAGGCCGCCGCGTTCGGGGCGTTCATGAACCAGGGCCAGATCTGCATGTCCACCGAACGCATCATCGTGGTGGCGGCGGTGGCCGATGCCTTTGCCGCGAAGTTTGCCGCCAAGGTTGCCGGAATGGCGGTGGGCGATCCGCGCGACGGCACGGCACCGCTGGGCGCGGTGATCGACACGCGCACGGTTGACCATGTGATGGCGTTGATTGCCGATGCGCTGGCCGCCGGCGCCCGCCAGCTTGCCGGCGGCCCGGCCAGCGGCGTGCTGATGCCGCCGCATGTGATCGATGGCGTGACCCCGGCGATGCGCCTGTTCCGCGAGGAAAGCTTTGGCCCGGTGGTGGGGATCATCCGGGCAGCCGACGAGGCCGACGCCATCGCGCTGGCCAACGACAGCGACTATGGCCTTTCGGCCGCCGTCTTCACCCGCGACACCGCGCGCGGCCTCAGGGTGGCTCGGCAGATCCGTTCGGGCATCTGCCATGTCAACGGCCCGACCGTGCATGACGAGGCGCAGATGCCGTTCGGCGG
>CAZAWH010000164.1:0-6351 GCA_964488775.1 uncultured Sandarakinorhabdus sp.
GACGGCATCCAGGCGCGTCATGTCCTGCTGCTGCAGGAAGAAGACGGCGTGGCTTTCGCGTTCGGAAAACAGCGCGACCAGCACATTGGCGCCGGTCACTTCCTCGCGGCCGGAGGATTGCACGTGCAGGATGGCCCGCTGCACCACGCGCTGGAAGCCGGCGGTGGGCGACGGATCGATGCTGGCATCGGCCTTCAGTGCGGTCAGCTCGGTGTCGAGGTAGCGGATCAGCTGGCCCTGCAGCTCTTCCATGTCGACATTGCACGCCTTCATCACCTGGGCAGCATGGGTGTCGGTGGTGAGCGCCAGCAGCAGATGTTCCAGCGTGGCATATTCGTGCGTCCGGCGGGCAGCTTCGGCCAGAGCGTTGTGGAGGGTCTTTTCCAGTTCCCGTGTGAACGAGGGCATCAAAATCTCCGGTGCGCGCCCTTCGGGGGGAAAGGAACGCCGTTGGCCGGCCCGGCCTGTGTCGGGCCTGATTGCAATGTCTGCCTGGCAACGCCAAACATCAAGGGGCAAACGGCCCAGCCTGGCGCTTTTGTGGCTGTGGCATGGCCGCGCAGCCGGGAACGGCTGGCGCAGGCCCGGATTTTGCTGGCCAGCCGGCCGGGTGCGCGGGCATAACGGCCCCGGGGAGGAACGGGCCATGCAGATGGGCTTGCGGGTGATGTGGGTGGCCGGTCTGGCGGTGCTGGCGGCGCCGGTGGCGGCGCAGGGCCTGGCCAGCGGCAAGGCCGAACCCTATCTGGCGCCGGCGGCGATTGCGGCACTGGCCGCGCAGGTGCCGCCGCCGCCGCCGCCGGGCAGCGCCGCCGACCGGGCCGACAAGGCGGCCTATGCCGCGGCCAAGGACGGGATCGGCGATCGCAACTGGCAACGGGCGAAGGGCCAGCGCTCGCTCAACCTGCCCGGCTATCGCCAGCAATTGAGCTGTGCGTTTGGCAAGCAGCTGGACGCCAAATTGACGCCCCGGCTGTTCACCCTGCTCAATCGCAGTGCCCGCGATGCCAACCGCACGGTCAACGCCGTGAAGGCCAGATATGCCCGCACGCGCCCGTTCCTGACCGATGGCGGTGAGGCATGCGACCTGATGGGCACGCCGGGGCGGCCGGCCAAGCCCGGTTTTTCCTATCCGTCGGGCCATGCCACCACATCGGCGCTGTGGGCGCTGGTGATGGCCGATGTCAACCCGGCGCGGGCCGCCGATCTGGACGGCTTTGCCCGCGACACCGGCAATCTCAGGGTGTTGTGCCGTGTGCACTGGCCGTCAGACATTGCCGCCGCGCGCACCTTGGCGGACCAGTTGCACCGCCAGATCGGGGCCACCCCGGCCTATCGCGCCGATCTGGCCAAGGCCAAGGCCGAACTGGCCGATGCGCCGCCGGCCTTTTACTGTTGATGAAAGGGATGCCATGCGCCTGATCCTGCCTCTGCTGCTGCTGGCCAGCGCCGCCAACGCCCAGACCGCACCGCCAGCACCGGCGCCGGCGAGCGCGCCGGCAGGCTATGTGGAGCGGATGTCGCCCCTGGCCATGCTGCGCCTGCTGCCGCCGCCGCCCGAGGCCGGCAGCAGCGAGGACAAGGCCGACCGCTTCCTCTATCGCGAGAGCCGGCGCGGCATCGGCAAGGCCGATTGGCAGCGCGCCGTCGGCCAGTTGAGCGTGACCAGCCCGAGTTTCGTCAAGGAGATCAGCTGTGCGCTGGGGGCGCAGCTGTCAGCCGAAACGACGCCGGCCACCATGATGCTGCTGCGCCGCGCCGGGCTGGACCTTGGCCGTGCCGTGTTTGCCGCCAAGGATCATTACAAGCGCCCCCGCCCGTTCACCACCGATGCCGGCAAGGCCTGCGATCCCGATCATGCCATCAATGGCGGCAAGGCGCTGGGCTTTGCCTATCCGTCGGGCCATGCCGCGGTGGGCTGGCTGTGGGGCCTGATCCTGTCGGATGCGCGGCCGGAACGCAGCGCCGCCCTGCTGAAATTCGGCAAGGCCACCGGCGATCTGCGCATCGCCTGCCGGGTGCATTGGGCGTCGGACGTGACGGGCGGCCGCCTGATGGCCACCGCGCTCTATCAGCGGATCGAGGACACGCCCGCCTACAAGGCCGATGTGGAAAAGGCCAGGCTTGAGCTCAGCCTGGCGCCGGTGCCGGAAGGCTGCCCGGTGAACTGACAGCAAAAGGGGCGCCGGCCGACTGGCCAGCGCCCCGATGTGTCCCGCCGGCGGCTGTTACGCCGTCACCGCCTGGTTGAACGGGGTGTCCTTGTCCGGCCGCATGTCGCCGGGGAGGCCGAGCACGCGTTCGGCGATGATGTTGCGCAGGATCTCGTCCGTGCCGCCGGCAATGCGCAGGCCGGCCGAACCGAGATAGCTGCCCTGCAGCTTGGCCAGTTCCGGATCGGCGTCCGCACCTGCCACGAAGCCATCGCCGCCCGACAGGTCGAGCGCGAAGCTGGCCAGATCCTGCATGGTCTTGGCCACCACCACCTTGGAGATGGACTGTTCCGGCCCCGGCACCTGGCCCTTGGACAGGGCCGAGAGCGCGCGCATCTGGGTCAGCTTGATGCCCTGATCGTTGATATAGGTCTGGGCGATCTTCTGGCGCACGTCGCTGGCGGCAATCGCCGGATTACCATCGGGCGCATCGACGCCGCGCGCCAGCTTCATCAGCGTTTCATAGCCCGGCGCGTAGCGCGGCTTGCCGCCGACGGCGAGGCGTTCGTGCATCAGCGTGGTCAGCGCCACCTTCCAGCCATCGCCGACGGCGCCGAGCCGGTGCGAATCATGGACGCGCACGCCATCGAAGAAGACTTCGTTGAAATCGCTGCCGCCCGACATCTGCTTGATGCCCTTCACCGTCACGCCGGGCGCCTTCATGTTCACGATGAACATGGTCAGGCCCTTGTGCTTGGGCATGCTGGGATCGGTGCGGGTGACGACGATGCCGTAATCGCTGGCGTGGGCAAAGCTGGTCCACACCTTCTGGCCATCGATCACCCATTCATCGCCATCCTTCACCGCCTTGGTGCGGATGCCGGCCAGATCGGAGCCGGCGGCGGGTTCGGAGAACAGCTGGCACCACACCTCCTCGCCCAGCAGCGCTTTCGGCACATAACGCTGGATCACTTGCGCCTGGCCGTGGGTGAAGACGGTGGGGATGCACATGCCCAGGCCGATGGAATAGAGGCCTTGCGGCACGTGGAACCGGCTTTCCTCCTGGCCATAGATGATGCTGTGCATCGGGGTCAGGCCCTGGCCGCCGAACATCTTGGGCCAGGTGATGCCGGTGTAGCCGGCGGCATGCTTCTTGGCCTGCCACGCCTTCGAACGTGCGATGAATTCGGGCAGTTTCCAGCTTTCGGCCGGCGGCTCACGATATTCGGCGGCGCTGGCCTCCAGCCAGGCGCGCACTTGGCTGCGATATTCGGCTTCCTGTGGGGTGTCGTTGAAATCCATCTTCCCTCTCCCGTAACCCGATCACGCCGCCGCGCGGTTGCGCTGTTCCAGCGCGCGCACCAGCCGTTCCGCCCACCAACCGCGCGGGCCCAGCGCGGCCACCAGCGCCCGGTTGCGGCGATAATAGAACTGGCAATCGCTTTCCCAGGTGAACCCGATGCCGCCGTGCAGCTGCACATTTTCCTCGGCACAATAGGCCAGCGCATCCAGGCTGGCGACGCGCGCTGCTGCCGCAGCCTGGCGCAGCTCGGCGCCGTTGGTGCCGATCATGGCCAGGCCGTGCAGGGCATGGGCGCGGGCCAGCTCCAGCTTGATATACATGTCGGCGCACTTGTGCTTCACCGCCTGGTAGCGGCCGATCTTCTGGCCAAAGGCGACGCGGGTCTTGGCATAATCCACCGTCATCGCCATCGCGGCACCAGCCGTGCCAATCGCCTCATAGGCCAGGATCACCGCCGCGCGGTCGAGCCAATCCTGATAATCGCCGGCCGTGCCCAACGCCTCGGCCGGGGTGGCATTGAGCGTCAGCCGGCCATGGCGGCGGACGAGATCGACGGTTTCCACTGCCGCCGTGTCGGCCCCGTTCAGATCGACGATGTGCAGCTGCGGGCCATCGGCACCGGCGGCCACCACGATGGCGACATGGGCAACAGCCAGATCGGCGACCGGCTGCTTGACGCCGGTCAGCGCGCCGGCCTTGGCCGCGGTCCGCACATTGGCCGGGTTCACCGCGCCGGGTTCGCTCCAGGCGACGCAGGCGATGATGTCCCCACTGGCAATGCCGGGCAGCCATTTCGCCTGCTGCGCTTCAGTGCCGGCCAGCACCAGCGCTTCGGTGGCGAGCAGGGTGGAGACAAGCGGAACATGCGCGAGGCTGCCACCGGCGGCTTCGGCCAGCTGGGCGACTTCCTCGACGGACAGGCCGAGGCCGCCATGGGCTTCCGGCACGCGCGCCGCCGTCCAGCCCAGTTCGCTGATTTCCTTCCACAGCGCGGCATCCATGGCCGGCGCGTCGGCCGCCATCGCCCGCCGCGCCGGGCCGGTGCCGGCCTTTTCGGCGAGCAGTTTCTTCGCCTGTTCGCCCAGTTCCTTGGCTTCGTCGGAAAAATCGAAGTTCACGGGTCCACTCCCCCAATGTCTGACGCGCGGCAGATTACGCGCACGTCAGCCTCGGGCAACCTGTCGCTTTTGATTTGAGACACAAGGTCCTCTCCAAACTTGTTTGGGGAGGGGGACCGCCGGTACGGCGGTGGAGGGGCTTGTGCAGTGTGTGCCCCTCCGCCTCGCTCCGCCTCGCTCCGCTCGGCACCTCCCCAAACAAGTTTGGGGAGGACCTCAGATGCGATGCGCGGCCATCGCCTCATAATGCGGCCGGCAGGCATCGCGCACCCGCGCCGCTGCGCCGTCCAGCGCCGGCAGCGGGCCTTCGGCGGCATCAAAACCGGTGGAGGCCAGCACCCGGCCATACCAGTGCGGTGCCCACACCCCATCGGTGGCGCGCGGCCCCGGCGGCCAGCGCAGCATCGCGGGATCCCAGGCGATGCCCAGCGCCGCGCACAGCCGCGCCAGCGTGCCGGCCGGATCGCGCAGCACATCGGCCGAATCCACCACCGGCGGCGCCTGGCCAGCCTGGTCTGCCAGCCGCTCGAACCAGTCGCGCTGTTTGGCAAAGCCCAGCCCTTCTGCCGTCACCACCTCGCGCTTGGCGGCATAGCTCGCGATCACCCGTTCCGGCGCGCGGATCAGGAAGGCGTGGCGAAAGCCCTTTAGGCTGAACAGATCCACCGGCCCGACCATGTGGTGGACCATATGCTTCTGATACCAGACCGGGCGCTGACAGGGGCCTGACAGCGCGGCGGTGACGCTGTGCCAATCACAGTCCATCGCAGCGATGACCTCGGCGGCCATCGGGTGATCATCGCCGGTCTGCTTCAGATAGGCGCCATAATAGGGCTCGTCGCTCACCTGGCAGTCGGCGCGCGCGCTAAAGCTGCGCATCATGGCGGTGGAGAGGTTGCGCGGGCCCGACCACATGGCAATGCGGACGGTCACGGCCGGCCCCGGGCTGCCACATCGGCTTCGATCAATTGGCGATACAGGCCTTGCAGCCGTTCGACCATCGGCCCGCGCGCTGGGGTCAGGGCGCGGCCGTCGATGCTGGTTACCGGCACTACGCCGGCAAAGGTGCCGGTGACGAACGCCTCGTCCGCCGAATAGACATCGGTGAGGCTGAAATTCTTCTCGAACACCGGGATGCCATGGTCCTCGCACACGCGGATGATGTTGCCGCGCGTGATGCCGGCCAGGCAATAATCGCCGCTGGACGTCCACACCTCCTGCACGCCGCGCCGGTTGCGCTTCACGATGAAGAAATGCGTGGAATTGCACGTCGCCACAAAGCCGTGCGGATCCAGCATCAGCGCTTCATCGGCCCCGGCTTGCGTCGCCTGGATGCAGGCGGTGATGCAATTGAGCTTGGAATGGCTGTTCAGCTTGGGGTCCTGCACATCGGGGTGGCCGCGCCGTACGTGCACGGTGGCCAGCCTTATGCCGTTTTCGATCGTGCTGGGCAGCGGGTCCTTGTGCTCGGCGATGATGACGATGGTGGCGGGCGAGACCACCACGCGCGGATCCTGATAGGGGGTGGAGCGCAGGCCGCGCGTCACCATCAGCCGGATGTGGCAGGCGGTCATCCGGTTGGCATCGATGGTGGCATAAAGCCGCTGCTCCAGCTCTTCGCGGCTGATGCCAATGTCCATGAAAATGGCCTTGGCGCCCTCCCACAGCCGGTCGAGATGCTGATCAAGGAAGGCGATGCGGCCGGCGTGGACGCGCAGGCCTTCCCACACGCCGTCGCCCAGCATGAAGCCCGAATCAAACACGCTGACCATCGCCT
>CAZAWH010000165.1:0-6290 GCA_964488775.1 uncultured Sandarakinorhabdus sp.
GCCCGCTATGCCAATGTGTTCGATGGCGATGCCCGCTGGCAGGCGGTGCAGGTGGAAGGCGGCGCCACCTACAAATGGAACATGAGCTCCACCTATGTGCAGAACCCGCCCTATTTCGAAGGCATGACGATGACGCCCAGCCCGGTGGCCGACATCGTCGGCGCCCGCGCGCTCGCTATGTTTGCCGATTCGATCACCACCGATCACATCAGCCCGGCCGGCAGCATCAAGGAAGCCAGCCCGGCCGGCAAATATCTGACCGAACGCCAGGTGACCAAGGCCGAGTTCAACTCCTATGGCGCCCGCCGCGGCAACCATGAGGTGATGATGCGCGGCACCTTCGCCAACATCCGCATCCGGAACGAGATGGTGCCGGGCGTCGAAGGCGGGGTTACGCGCCATGTGCCAACGGGTCAGCAGATGGCAATTTATGACGCCGCCATGGCCTACAAGGCCGATGGCACGCCGCTGGTCGTCATTGCCGGCAAGGAATATGGCACCGGTTCCAGCCGCGACTGGGCGGCCAAGGGCACCACCCTTTTGGGCGTGCGCTGCGTGGTAGCCGAAAGCTTCGAGCGCATCCACCGCTCGAACCTGGTCGGCATGGGCGTGCTGCCGCTGGAATTCGCCGCCGGCACCGACCGCAAGACCATTGGCCTGACCGGGGATGAGCTGTTCGAAATCACTGGCCTGTCGGACCTGAAGCCGCGCCAGACCATCACGGTGCGCTTCACCCGTGCCGATGGCTCGTCGGGCAGTTTTGAGGCGCTGTGCCGGATCGATACGGTGCAGGAACTGGAATATTATTACGCTGGTGGCATCCTGCCTTACGTGCTGCGCAACCTCGCAGCCTGATGGACTGGACCACCCTCGGCATCGAGGCGGCGGGCTGGATCGGGGCGGTGCTGGTGCTGGCAGGCTATGGCCTGGCCAGCGCCGGCCGCCTTGATGGCCGCTCGCCCCTGTTCCAATGGCTCAACCTGGTTGGCGCCGCCGGCTTCGTGATCAACACTGCGTATCATGGCGCCATCCCGTCGATGGTGCTCAACATCATCTGGTGCGGGATCGCGGTGGTTACCCTGTTGCGGCGCCGGCCCTAGGCCCGTTCGAACAGGCTGCCCCGGATGCGGCCCCAGGCCGTCACGGGCCAGCCGCGCGCGGTGGCGACGGCCAGCAGCTCGGCCGACGGGTTGGCGCACAACACGGTGCCGCCGGTCGCCAGCGCCAGCTCGAAACAGGGCAGATCGCTGTGGTGATCGCTGGTGAAATGCACGCGCGCATCGTCCAGCCCGTTGGCTGCCAGCCAGGCCTCCACGGCGGCGCGCTTGGCCGTGCCATAGCAGTTTTCACCGGCCAGCTGGCTGAACAGCCAATCGCCATCACGCACCGCTTCGGTCGCCACCACATCGGTGACGCCAAGCCGGGCTGCGATGGCCCGGACATAAAAACCATGGCTGGCCGATGCGATCAGCAGGCGGCGGCCAGCCGCGGCATCGGCAGCCAACGCCGCCTGCGCCGATGCCAGCGCATGTTCTGCCACAAAGCCGGTGGCAAAGCGCGCCGCCACCTCGGCCATCTGGCTGGCCGGCACCCGCGACCCGATCAGCCAGCGGTGCGACCAGGCCTTGATCTGCCCGCGCGTCAGCAGGCGCAGGCCATAGGCCAGTCCGCCCAGCGCCACCATCGGCAGGAAGATCAGCCGCCAGGGCGCCTGGGTGCGCAGCCAATGGGCAAGGAAATGCGCCCAGCTGCCGCTGTTGGTCAATGTGCGATCCAGATCATAAACCGCAATTTCGGTGCGAATGGAGGTCATTGTTCCCCTTGGCATTTGCGTTGCCATAGCCCAGTTTGACCGCCATGGGCAGCATCGGGTGGACAAGGGCGGAAGACGGTAGTGCCTGCGCGGTGCTGGCCGGCCGGCTGACCATCGATGATGTGGGCGACCTGGCCGCCAGCCTGGCCGCGACGGCGCCGGCCGCACCGGGCCTGATCATCGATCTGGCCGGCGTGACCGCCATCGACACGGCGGGGGCCTGGGCCGTCAACAGCACGGCCATGCGCTGGGAAGAGGCCGGCCATGCTGCACGGATCACCGGCGCCACGGCTGATATTGACCGGCTGGTGCAGGCACTGTGCACGCCGCCCCCACCGATGCCCACCCGGCCCGATACCGGCAACCCGATCATCGCCCGCATCGCCCGCATCGGCAACGCCGTGCTGGTGCAGATGGACAATATCGGCGCCTTCCTTGCCTTTCTGGGCCAGACCCTGCTGGTGCTGGGCGCTACCTTGATCGGCCGGCGCCGGCTGCGCTGGCATGCGGTGGTGCACCAGGCCGAAGCCATTGGCGTGAATGCGCTGGGCATCATTGCGCTGCTGCTGTTCCTGGTTGGCCTGGTGGTGGCACAGCAGGGGGCGGTGCAGCTGCGCCAGTTCGGGGCGGAGGTGTTCACCGTCAACCTGATCGGCCGGGCCACCACGCGCGAACTGGGCATATTGCTCACTGCCATCATGGTCGCGGGCCGTTCGGGATCTGCCTTTGCCGCGCAGATCGGTTCCATGAAGCTCAACCAGGAAGTGGATGCCCTCAAAACCATCGGACTTGATCCGATCGAGGTGCTGGTGGTGCCGCGGGTGATCGCCTGTTCACTGATGCTGATGGGCCTTGCCTTCTATGGCGGGCTGTGGGCGCTGGTGGGCGGCGGGTTGTTTGCCTGGTTCGAACTGGCGATGCCGCCGGCGGCCTATATCACTCGGCTGCAGGAAGTGATCATGATGTCTGATTTCGTGGTCGGCATGGTCAAGGCACCGGTGTTCGGTTTCATCATCGCGCTGATGGGCTGTTTCCAGGGCTTCCAGGTGACGGGCAACGCCGAATCGGTGGGCCAGCGCACCACGCAGGCGGTGGTGGAAGCGATCTTTGTCGTCATCGTCTTCGACGCCTTCTTCGCGGTCTTCTTCAGCGCGCTGGGGTACAACTGATGTTGAGCCCAACCCTGCCCGACGATGCCGATGTGGCCCTGCGCGTGCGCGGGCTGGTCACCGGCTTTGGCGACAGCCTGTTGCACAAGAGCCTTGATCTGGATGTGCGCCGCGGCGAGGTGCTGGGTCTGGTCGGCGGTTCGGGCAGCGGCAAATCGGTGCTGATGCGCGCCATCATCGGCCTGCAACCGGTGCGCGGCGGCCAGGTGACGATCATGGGCCAGGATGCCCTCAACGCCAATGCCGCCGCCCAGCGGGTTCTGCGCCGGCAATGGGGCGTGATGTTCCAGGATGGCGCGCTGTTTTCGGGCCTCACCGTGGCCGAGAATATCCAGGTGCCGATGCGGGAATTCCTGCACCTGCCCGAAGAGGTGATGGCGGCGCTGGCCGCCGCCCGGTTGCGCCAGGTGGGCCTGCCGGCCGAAGCCGGAGCCAAATATCCATCCGAACTGTCGGGCGGGATGCGCAAGCGCGCCGGCCTGGCACGGGCGCTGGCCCTTGATCCGCCTTTGCTGTTTCTGGACGAGCCCACCGCCGGCCTTGATCCGATTTCGGCGGCAGCCTTCGACAATCTGGTGCGCCTGCTGGCCGACACGCTGGGCCTCACCCTGTTCCTGATCACCCATGATCTTGATACGTTGGTGGCAATTTGTGACCGGGTGGCCGTGCTGGGCGAAGGACGGGTGCTGGCCTGCGGCACGGTGGACGAATTGCGTGGTTTCGATCATCCCTGGGTGCAGCAATATTTCGGCGGGCCGCGCGGCCGGGCCGCGATTGGAAAGAATGCCTGATGGAAAACCGTAGCAATCAGGTGATCGTCGGCAGCGTGGCGCTGACCATGATGGTCGGCATATTGGTGATGATCCTGTGGCTGGCCCGCTATTCCGGCGGCGAGCGAAAGGAATATGACATATTGTTCGCCACCTCGGTCACTGGACTTGCCGTGGGTTCGCCGGTGCAGTTCAACGGCGTCACCGTGGGCAAGATCAACGAAATCCGGCTGATGCCCGATCGGCCGGAAAATGTGCGCATCCGCATCGCCATCAACGACGAGGTGCCGGTGCTGAAGGGCACCACCGCCGGCATCGAAGGCGTGGGCTTCACCGGCGTGTCGCAGATCCAGCTGGAAGGCGCGATGCATGGCGGTGCCGCCCTGACCACGCCGGGCCCATGGGGCGTGCCGTTGATCCCGCCGCGCCGTGGTGGGTTCAATGATCTGCTCGCCACGGCGCCGATGGTGTTGTCCAACGTGTCGCGCCTGACCGAGCGGTTGAACGACGTGCTGAAGGATGAAAACCGCGCGGCGCTGGCCGGGATCCTGAAAAACACCGATGTAGCAACCGCGGCGCTGGCCAAGGGCGCGCCTGATCTGGCTGCCGCACTGACCGAAGCGCGCACCACCATGGTGCAAGCCACGACCACGCTGCAACGGATCGAGGCCTTGACGGCTTCGGGCCAGAGCTTGGTGGATGGCGAGATCAAACCGCTGGCCAGCGACCTTCGCCGCACGGTGGCGCGGGCTGATGCCACCTTGGCCAAGGTGGAGGCGCTGGCCAGCAGCGCCCAGCCGGGGGTGGAAATGCTGTCGAACCAGACGGTGCCGGAAACCACCCAATTGATCCGCGAGTTGCGGGAAACCACCAGCCGGCTGGGTGCCATCGCCGCCAAGCTGGACGAAGACCCGGCAGGCGCGCTGCTCGGCGGTCGGCGCCTGCCCGAATATCAGCCCCCGAAGGAACCGCGCCCATGACGCAGCGTCTTTTGATGCCCCTGGCCTTGGCGCTTGCCCTGGCTGGCTGTGGGCCGCTGGTGCAACTGGGCGGCAACAACCCGGCCCCGGCCACGCTGCTGGTGCTGCGCGCCGCCGCGCCGCCGCCGGAATGGCGTGGCCCCACGCCGCTGGCCGACACGATGGCCGTGGCCGTGCCCGATGTGCCGGCCGAGCTGCAAACCCTGCGCCTGCCGGTGCAGGTGGGGGCGGCCGGCGTGCAATATCTGGCCGGCGCCAGCTGGTCTGAACAGCCCAATCGCCAGTTCCAGCGTCTGCTGGCCGATACGCTGGCCGGGGCCGGTGTGCCGGTGCTCGACACGCGGGCTGGCACCGTGTCGCCGGCCCGGGCCCTCACGGGTCACTTGCGCGAATTTGGCCTTGATGTGCGCAGCGCCCCCGTCGTGCGTGTGCGTTATGATGCACAGCTGGCCGGCCCGCGCGGCGGCGGCACCGTGGCGCTGCGCAGCTTTGTTGCCGAGGAGAAGGTGTCCAGCCAACAGCCCGAGGCTGTGGCTGCCGCCCTCAATCGCGCCGCCAACCGGCTCGCCGCCGATGTCGCAGCCTGGGTGAAGGGTTGAACCGCTCCCCTCCCGCTTGCGGGAGGGGCCGGGGGTGGGAATTGCTTTCTCGCAGCGCCGCCCTAAAACATCTCCCAAAATCCTTCTTGGGAGAATTTCGTCATGCCGTTCGCCAAACCCTTTGTCAGGCCCGATGTCGCCAATATCCTGGCGATGCTCGCCGCCCAGCCGGGTCCGAAGCTGTCGGAGATTTCGCCGGCCGAAGGCCGCGCCATGATGCAGGGCATGGCGCAGTTGATGGAGCGTCCCATCGGCGAGATCGCCATGGCTGATCTGGCCATCCCCGGCCCAGCCGGCAGCATCCCGGCGCGGCTGTACACGCCGGCAACGGCCGGTAGCGCCGTGGTGGTCTTCTATCATGGCGGCGGCTGGGTGATCGGCGATCTTGGCGTTTATGACAGCGTGTGCGCCGAAATTGCCCGCCAGTTGGGCCTGCGGGTCGTTTCGGTGGATTATCGCCTGGCCCCCGAAGCCGTGTTCCCGGCCGCCACCGAGGATTGCATCGCTGCCACCCGCTGGGTGGCCGGCAGTCCGGGCGAATTGGGTGGGGCGGTTTCGGGCCTCATCCCGGCCGGGGACAGCGCCGGCGGCAATCTGGCCGCGGCCGTCACCCGGGAGCTGACGGGAACACTGCCTGTGCCGATCCTGGCCCAGTGGCTGATCTATCCCGCCACCGACATGACGGCGGCCGAAGGCTCGATGGTGGAATTTGCCGAGGGCTATCTGTTGACCAAGGATTCGATGGACTGGTTCCACGCCCATTTCATGAAGGGTTCGGAAGGCCGGCTTTTGCACCCCTGGGCCAGCCCGCTGCACGCCGAAACGCTTGATGGCCTGCCGCCCAGCCTGGTCTTCACTTGTGGCCTTGATCCGCTGCGCGATCAGGGCCGTGCCTATGCCGCCCGCCTGATCGAACATGGCGTGCGCACCATCTATCGCGAGGCCGCCGGCCAGATCCA
>CAZAWH010000166.1:0-6215 GCA_964488775.1 uncultured Sandarakinorhabdus sp.
TGCCGCCGGCTGCGAGACAGTGGGCATCACGCTGCAGCTTTATGACCAGGGCGCCGCCGCGCGCCGGCCGGGCGCCTGCTGTGCCGGGGCCGATATCCGCGATGCCCGCGCCGTGGCGGAACGGCTGGGCATCCCGCATTTCGTCGTCGACATGGAAAGCCGCTTTCGGGAAAGCGTGATCGACAATTTCGTCGAAAGCTATGCCCAGGGCCGCACGCCGGTGCCCTGTGTGGAGTGCAACCGCACCGTCAAGTTCACCGATCTGATCGCGCTGGCCCGCGATCTGGGCGCCACCGCGCTGTTGACCGGCCATTATGTGCAGCGGCTGGACGGCCCGGCCGGCGGGGAGCTGCACCGCGGCGCCGACCCGGGCAAGGATCAAAGCTATTTCCTGTGGGCCACCACGCAAGGCCAGCTCGATTATCTGCGCTTTCCGCTCGGCGCGCTGGCCAAGGCCGAAACCCGCGCCCTCGCCGAAGCCTTTGGCCTCGTTGTCGCCGCCAAGCCCGACAGCCAGGATATCTGCTTCGTGCCCGGCGGCGATTATGCCGCGGTGGTCGAAAGCATCCGGCCCGATCTGGCCAGCCCCGGCGATATTGTCGACCAATCGGGCCGCGTGCTCGGCCGCCACAACGGCATCCACCGCTTCACCGTGGGGCAGCGCCGCGGGCTGGAACTGGGCGGCCAGGCCGAACCGCTCTATGTCGTCGGCATCGATGCGGCGCGCGGCCAGGTGATTGCCGGGCCGCGCCGGGCGCTGGCCGTGGCGGCGGCGCGGCTGGATGGCCTCAACCGCCTCGGGCCCTGCGATGGCCCGCTGATGGTCAAGGTGCGCTCGATGGCGCCACTCGCGCCGGCCCGGCTGGAAGGCGACTGGCTGCATTTTGCCGAACCGCAATATGGCGTCGCCCCCGGCCAGGCCGCGGTGGCCTATGTCGGCAACCGGCTGGTCGCCGGCGGCACCATGGTCGCCACCACCCCGGCCATGGCAACGGCCTGATCCGGCGCCGGCCGGTCAAGCCCTTCACCGTCAAGGGTTTGACAGGCCCGGTGTCGAAAACTTGACGCGCCGCTGTCGGGCTTTTGACAAAGTAACTATTTCGTAACCTTGCCGCATCGGCGCAGCCGTTCATCCGCGCAACTGGCACGCGCATTGCAGATAATCGGGCATGAGCACGCCCGTCCCCGCCCCGCCGCCGCCGCTGCCCGCCGCCCGCCGGATCCAGCCTGATTGGCTGCCCGGCCTGTCCGACGCGGATCTGGGCCCGATGCCCGTGATCCTGGCCGAAGAACGGCCGCCCGCGCCAAAGCTTGAATGCCGCCATGTCGTCTTGCGCCGGGCGGCGCGCGGCTATGCCCGCCGCGTCGGCCCGGCGCTGCACATCGGGGTCGCCCCGGGGGATGAGGCGCTGGCCCTGGCGCTGGTCCAGGCCTTTGCCCATCCCGATCGCCCGGCGGCCGCCGATCCGGCCTCGGCCGCGCTGCTGGCGCTCGCCCGGCGGGTCGGCGGGTCCGAAACCGGCGTCTTGATCCAGGGCCCCACCGGCACCGGCAAGGAGGGCCTGGCCCGGCTGGTGCACCAGGCGTCCCCCCGCCGCGACGGCCCCCTGGTCGCGGTCAACTGCGCCGCGCTCGCCGAACAGATGGTGGAAGCCACGCTGTTCGGGCACGAGCGCGGCGCCTTTACCGGCGCCCAGGCTGCCAGCCCCGGCCTGGTGCGCAGCGCCGACGGCGGCAGCCTGTTCCTTGATGAAGTGGCCGAACTGCCGCTGCCCGCCCAGGCCAAGCTGCTGCGCGTGTTGCAGGAACGCGAGGTGCTGGCCGTGGGGGCCACCCGCCCGGTGCGGGTGGATGTGCGCATCATCGCCGCCGGCAACCGCGATCTCGCCGCCGATGTCGCCGCCGGCCGCTTCCGCGCCGATCTCTATTGGCGGCTGGCGGTGTTCCCGCTCCACACCCTGCCGCTGGCCGATCGCCCGGCCGACATCATCGCCATTGCCGCCCACTGGCTGCTGGGCCGCACTGGCGGCGATGGCCTGGTGCCGTGGCTCGCCCCCTGCGCCCAGGCGCGGCTGCTGGCGCATGGCTGGCCCGGCAATGTGCGCGAACTGGGCAATGTGCTGGATCGCGCCCTGGTGATGTGCGACGGGCCCGATATCCGCGCCCGCGATCTGGTCATCGACGCGCTGGCCTTCGCGCCGCCGGCTGATCGTGGGCCCGCGCCGTTGCCGGGCGTGGTGCGCGATGCCGAACATCTGGCCATCGCCCGCGCGCTGGCCGCATCGCCCACCCGCCGCGACGCCGCCCGCCGGCTCGGCATTTCCGAACGCACCTTGCGTTACAAGCTGGCCGCCGCGCGCCAGGGCCAGCCCGCCGCCGCCACGGTGCAATGATGCTGCCCCCGGTTGACAGTTCGGCCATCCTGCGGCTGCGGCAAGACATATTGGCCCGCAACGCCGCGCTGCGGGCCCCGCCGGCAGCCCCGTCCGTCGCCAGCCCCGCCGCCGAACCGCCGCGCTTTGGCGCCGCGCTCGACACCGCGCTGCGCCAGGTCTCGGCCATCCAGGATCAGGCCACGGCCGCCACCACAGCCTTTGAAACCGGGCAGACCCACGATCTGGCCAGCGTGATGATCGCCCGCCAGAAAGCCTCCATCGCCTTTGAAGCCACCCTGCAGGCACGCAACCGCCTGCTGGGGGCCTACAAGGATGTGATGAACATGCCGTTGTGACGCGCGCATGAGCGAGGCCGCCACCCTTCCGCCGCCATCGGCCGAACCGGCGCCAACCGGGCTGGCCGCCGCGCTGCCGCCGGCGGTGGCGCCGGCCATCGAACGCGTGCGCACGCTGGCCGCCAGCCCGGCCATCGCCCAGGCGCGGCCGGCGCTGATCCTCATCGCCCTCATCGCGGCGGCGGCGCTGGGCTGGGCGCTGCTGCGTGAGCCCGACTGGCGGCCGCTCTATCCCGGCCTGTCCGATGCCGATGCCGCCGCCGTCACCACGGCGCTCGCCGCCGCCAACTTCGATCACCGCGTCAACGCCGCCACCGGCACGGTGGAGGTGGCCGCCGCCGATCTCGCCCGCGCCCGCATCCTGCTCGCCGGCCAGGGCCTGCCCAAATCCGCCACCGCCACCGCCGGCAGCGATCTTGATGCCATGCCGCTGGGGGCCTCCCGCTCGGTGGAGGCGGCCCGGCTCAAGGCCGCGCTGGCCCATGAACTCGCCGCCAGCGTGGAGGCGATCGACGGCGTCAAATCCGCCCGCGTGCATGTCGCTGCGCCCGAACCCTCGGTGTTCATCCGCGATCGCGCCGCGCCCTCGGCCTCGGTGTTCGTCGCGCTGGCCCCGGGGCGCAGCCTGTCCGACGCGCAGGTGCGCGCCATCATCTGGCTGGTCGCCACCTCGGTGCCCGGCCTCACCTCCGACCGGGTGTCGGTGGTCGACCAGTCGGGCAGCCTGCTGTCGGCCGGCGTGTCGGGCGATGGCCAGCATCTCGCCTATCAACAGCGGCTGGAAGGGCTGGTGCGCGAACGGCTGGTCAAACTCCTGACGCCCATGCTCGGCCCCGGCCGCTTCACCGCCGAAGTCGCCGCCGATGTCGATTTTTCCGAGAACGAGGCGGCATCCGAACGCTATCAGCCGGCCGGCACGGTGCGCAGCGAGCAGACCAGCCGCAGCACCGAAGGCGCGCCACCGCCGGCCGCCGGCATTCCCGGCGCGCTCACCAACACCGTGCCCCAGGCCGCCCAGGTGCAGGGCAACCCGCCGCCGCCCGCTGCCCCCGCCGCCGCCGGCCAGACCGTCACCAACGAAAGCGCGGCGCGCAATTTCGAAATCGGCAAGGATGTCTCCGTCACCCGCGCCGGGGCGCCGCGCCTCAAGCGGCTCAGCGTCGCCGTGGTGGTGGACAGCGCGGCCCTGGGCAAGACCGCCCCGCGCGAACTGGCCAATATCCAGCGGCTGGTGCGCGGTGCCATGGGCTTTGATCCGGCGCGCGGCGATCTGGTGGAGGTGCAGATGCGCGCCTTCGCCCCCGAAGAGGCCGCGCCCACCGCCTGGTATCAGGCCCCGGTGGTGCGCGATTATGGCCCGTGGATCGCGGCCGCCGGCGGCGTGCTGCTGCTGGCCGGCATCGGCTTCGTCGTCTGGCGCAGTCGGCGCAAGGCCAAACAGGCGGCCCTGGCAGCGGCCGGGCTGGCCGGGGTTGCCGCCGATGGCGCCGGCACGGCGGTGGGCAGCGTGCTGGGCAGCATGCTCGATGCCGTGGGCCGCGCCGCCAGCGTGCCCAATCTCTATCCCGAAGGCTCGGCCGAAAAGGCCGCGGTCGAAGCCATGATCGATGGCGGCGAACTGCTGCGCCCCGCCGCCGCCCGCGATTACAGCGGCAAGCTCGATATCGCCCGCACCCTCGTCACCGGTGATCGCGATCGCGCCATGGCCGTCGCACGCCAGATGCTGCTGGCCGATCAGTCGGCACCGCCCGCCGATGACGACCAGCCCGAGCCGGAGGCCGCGGCATGACGGCCCCCGCACTGGCCACCCCGGCCGCCAGCCCGGCCGCCGCGCTCACCGGCGCGCAGAAATGCGCCATCATGCTGCTGGTGCTGGAAGAGGCGCAGGCCAGCGACATGCTGGCCGGCATGACCCCGGCCGAAGTGCAGCAGGTGGGCGAAGCCATGCTGACGGTGGCGGAAATCGATCCCATCGCCATCGATCATGTGCTGGATGAATTTCTCGCCCGCACCGCCCAGGTCGCCGCGCTCGACAGCCAGGGCCGCCAGGTGCGCCAGCGGCTGGGCGCGGCGCTGGGCACCCCGCGCGCCGAAACCATCATCGAAAAAATCGGTCCGCCCGCGGCCGGCCGCCGCTTCGCCGTGCTGGATTGGGTCGATCCGCCGGGCCTTGCCACGCTGATCGCCGATGAACATCCCCAGGCCATCGCCGTCGTGCTCGCCCATCTGCCCGAAGCGCGCGCGGCGGCCACGCTCGATGCCCTGCCCGAAGATCTGCAGCCCGAAATCGCCGCCCGGCTGGCGACGTTGCAACCGGTGAACATCCATGATCTGGCCGCGCTGGAATCCGATCTGGAAGGCAAGTTGCGCGGCGTCGGCACCGGGCGCGACACCGCGCGGCTGGCCGGCACCGATTTCACCGCCGCCGTCATCAAGAAGGCGCGCGGCCGCGGCGCCCTGCTCGAGGCGCTGATCAGCGTCAACGCCGAGCTGGCCGCCGAACTGGAAAGCCAGCAGTTCATCTTCGAGGATCTGCTCGGCCTGTCCCAAAAAGACATGCAGCTGGTCCTGCGCGAGGTCGATCCCGCCGTGCTGGCCGTGGCCATGAAGGGCGCCAGCACCGCGCTGAAGGACTTCATCTTTGGCGCCATGTCGAAACGCGCCGCCGCCCAGTTGCAGGATGAACTGGCCGAACGCGGCCCGATGAAGCGCAGCGAGGTGAATGCCGCGCAAGCCGATCTGTGCCGCACCGTGCGCCGCCTGGGCGACAGCGGCGCGCTAACCCTGCCCACCGCCGGGGAGGCGATGCTGTGACCGCGCATGATCCGCGCCTGGCCGCCCTGCTCGGCCTTGCCCCTCCGGCTGCGGCCACCCCGGCTTCGGCCGGGCTGGCGGCGCTGCTGGCCAGCCATCTGCCCAAGCCGCCGCCGCCACCCGAACCCGAAATCGATCTGTCCGCCCTGCTCGGCGAAGCGCGCGCGCAAGGGGAGGCCGATGGCGCCGTGGCCGGCGAAGCGCGTGGCCGCGCCGCCGCCCAGGCCGAACTTGCCCCCCGCCTTGCCGCACTCGATGCAGCGGCCGCCGCCTGCCGCGCCGCCACCATGCTGGATGAGGCGCTGCTCGCCCCGTTGCTGGCCACGCTGGTGCAGCGCTGCTGCGAAACCGTGCTGATGGCCGAACTGGCGCGCCCGCACAGCCTGCGCCCGCTGGTGACGGCGGCGCTGGCCGAAGTGGCCGAGGTCGCCATTCCCACCCTGTCGGCCCACCCTGACACGCTGGCGCTGATCGCTGCCGATCTGCCGCCCGGCCTCGCCACCGCCGCCGATCCGGCGCTGCCGCCCGGCCATGTCGCGGTGGCCGGCCCCGATTATCGCGTCGATGCCGGCCTGGGCGACCGGCTTGCCCGCCTGCTGAAGGCCCTGCCATGACCCGCGCGCGCGCCCCCTCCGGCAGCCTGCGGCTGCCACCTCCCCCAGAGGGGGAG
>CAZAWH010000167.1:0-6205 GCA_964488775.1 uncultured Sandarakinorhabdus sp.
TTGCTGCGTTCGTCCATCGGATTCGAGAATCTGAACCGTCTGGTGGAATATGCCGGCCGGCTCGACACCGGCGACGCCTTTCCCCCCTATAACATCGAAAAGCTCGGCGATGGTGCCTATCGCATCCAGATGGCCGTGGCCGGCTTTGCGCAGCGCGAGCTGGACATCACCGTGCAGGAAAACACCCTGATCGTGGTGGGCCAGGCCGCGCCGGAAGCCGACGGCAAGGAGCGCCTGTTCCTGCACCGCGGCATTGCCAAGCGCGCCTTCGAGCGCCGCTTCCAGCTGGCCGACACCATCAAGGTGACCGGCGCCAGCTTTGAAAATGGCCTGCTCAACATCGAGCTGGTGCGCGAAATCCCGGAACACAAGAAGCCGCGCAAGGTGGAAATCGGTGCCGGGCTGGACGCGCTGCCGGTGACGGCCGAAACCCGGCTGGCGGCGGAATGATCAGCCTCTGAGCACCTTCCGGCGCTCGACGCGGAAGCGTTTCAGCTCCTCGGCGGGCGCCGGCCAGTCCGGATCGGCGCGGGCGGCGGCGGCATAATCATCCATCGCCGCCCGCAGATTGCCGACCAGTTCATGGGCCTGGGCCCGCGCGAAATAGGCCTGGGCCGGGCGGCGCGGGCCGATGTCGATGCCATGGCTGATCAAGGCAATGGCTTCATTCGCCCGCCCGTCGATGCGCGACAGCGCAACGCCCTTGTTGATCCAGGCTTCGGGCAGGCCGGGCGCGGCCTTGATCGCCAGATCGAAATCGGCCGCGGCACGATCGGGCCGGGCCGCCTTCAGCCAGGCCAGCCCGCGGTTCATCAGCATCGCCAGCCGCACGGAGAGTGACAGGCCGGGCTGGCTGATGGCGCGATCGCAGCGGGCCAGATCGCGGCGCCCGGGTTTGGGCAGATCGGCCGCGATGCGGCAGGGCCGCGATTCGGGCGGATCGTCGGCGGCCGGCACCGCCGGATCGGCCTGTGCCCACACCGGGCCGGCAAACAAGCCCAGCCACAGCAGCAACAACAGCATGGGGGCGCGCCGCGCCGGCATGCGTCAGGCGATGATGTCGGGGATCAGCAGGTCTTCCAGCATGCTGATCTCATCCTTCAGGCGCAGCTTGCGCTTCTTGAAGCGCTGCAACTGGATCATGTCGGGCATGGCCGCGAGGCGCAGGGCATCGATGGCGGCATCCAGATCGCGATGCTCCAGCCTCAGATACTCGATGCGGGCGCGGATTTCCGCTTCGTCCACGCGTTGGCTCCGGTTGGATGCGGGCTGATGACAAACGGGTTAACCAATGTTGGCGGCCCCCTCAAGAGGCTTGGCAGGGCGCGGCGGGGTGCGACGCCGAATCATGCCAAATGGGCGGTAAATTGCCGGAACGGCCATGGACAGGGCGGGCAATCCATGATGCACTCTGCCTTCCCGACGCGGTTCAATCCTGATCCGCGCCTGTGAGCGAAGGGAGTGTGTTGATGCCCAACAGCCACCGGGACATGCTGGCCGCCAGACACAAGCGGCTGGAGGCCAAACTGGGCGCCGAAATGAAGCGACCGGTGCCCGATGCCGCAATCCTGCGGCAATTGAAGGCCGAAAAACTGAAACTGAAGGACGAACTGGCCCGGGTGCACTGACACCCCGGCCGCGCCGACCGGCCATGCGCCTTGAGCGCACGCCGGCGGCGCCAGGGGCGGTGGCGCCCCGCCTCACTCGTCGCGGCTGATCTTCTCGTCCCGCTCGTGCCGTTCCTGGGCGTCGATCGTCATCGTGGCGATGGGGCGGGCTTCCAGCCGGGCCAGGCTGATCGGTTCGCCGCTGACTTCGCACCAGCCATAATCGCCAGTCTCGATGCGGCGCAGGGCGGCGTCGATCTTGGAGATCAGCTTGCGCTGGCGATCACGGGTTCTGAGCTCGATGCCCCAGTCGGTCTCGCTGGCGGCGCGATCGGTCAGATCCGGCTCGCGCAGCGGCTCGGCCTTCAGCGCTTCCAGCGTGCCTTCCGATTCTTTCAGGATCTCGTCTTTCCAGGCCAGCAGCTTCTTGCGGAAATAGGCAAGCTGCAGCGGGTTCATGAACTCTTCGTCGGCCGTTGGCCGATAGCCGGGGGGCAGATCATCGCCGGGGGCCGGCACGATCAGTGGCCCATCATCGTTATGGCCAGGTCCGGAAAACGCACCTTGCGACTCACTTTTCATCACCAGCCTTCCCCATCACCGGGGCTGGCGGCGTGACCAAAACGGGTCACCATGCCAGACCCGAACTCGTGCCCGATCAGACCCCTCCGATCCGGCGTTCTCCCATGGGGCCCCCATACAGAAAGGCCGCCCTGCCAGCAAGCTCCGATACGGTGGCAATCGCGAATTCGGCCGCCAGGGCGGGCATTTGCACCCGGCTCAGCCTTTCAGGCCATCCAGCCGGGCCTGCAGCGCCGCCAGCTGCTCCTTCAACTGGGCCAGTTCCTCGGCGCTGGCAGCCGGTTTTTCGGCCGGCGGTTCCGGCGGCTTTTCGGCGGCGGCGCGGAAGCTGCGGCCGGTCATCATGTCGGTCGCGGCCTGGAACATGGCGAGATTCTGCTTGGCCAGCTGCTCGAACGGCTTCAGCGCGGCATCGCGGAACTTGGCGTGATTTTCGGAAAAGGCCGCCATCGAGGCTTCGAGATAATGCGGCACCATCGCCTGCATCGAATCGCCATACATGGCGATGATCTGGCGCAGGAACGACACCGGCAGCATGGTTTGGCCGCCGGCTTCGCCTTCCATCACGATCTGGGTGAGCACCGACCGGGTGATATCCTCCCCGGTGCGGGCGTCAAACACCTGGAAATCGCGGCCATCGCGGGTCATCTCGGCGAGATGTTCCAGCGTGATGTAGCTTGACGTTTCGGTGTTGTAGAGGCGACGGTTGGCGTATTTCTTGATGATGATCGGCGGTTTGCCCGCCTTGGCATCAGGGGAGGAAGAGGCAGCGGCCATGAGAGCTCCCGGATTGGAATCTGACAATATCGCTAGCACGGTCCTGTGTTGCGGTGCAATGCCGCAGCTGCAGCGAAAGGGCCGCGCCTGATGGACGGGCAGGCCCGGCGGCCTCAGCGACAGCGGGGGCCACACCCGCTGCCGGTGTTCCTCGCCACGGTGCAGGCGGTGTGCGGCGATGATCGCGCCCGGCTGGCGCAGGTGCTGGCCGGGCTGGCGCGATATCAGGCCGCGCCGGTGCCGCTGCCGCGCGATCCGTGGCCGGTGGTGGCCCAGGTCGGCGGCGTCACCCTGCGCGCCGGGGCGGCCACTGGCCGGCCGCTGGTGCTGGTGCCATCCCTTATCAACGCGCCCGATGTGCTCGATCTGGCGCCGGGGCAAAGCCTGGCGGCGCATCTGGCCGGCGCCGGATTTCGCCCGTTGCTGGTGGATTGGGGGCTGCGGCCGGAACCGCTGGGCCTGGCCGCCCTGGTGGAACAACGGCTGGTGCCCCTGATCAGGGCGCTCGGCGCGGCGGTGCCGATGCTGGGCTATTGCCTGGGCGGGGCGCTGGCGCTGGCGGCGGCGCGGGCCGGGGTGGCCAGCCGGCTGGCCCTGCTGGCCGCGCCCTGGCGTTTCGAAGGCTATGGCAGCGGCGGGCGCGGCGCGCTCGCCAGCTGGTGGCAACAGGCCCGGCCCATGGCCGAACCGCTGGGCCTGGTGCCGATGGACCTGTTGCAACCGGCGTTCTGGGCGCTCGATCCCGACGGGCTGGCGGCCAAATATGCCCGGCTGGCCGATGCCGATGCGGCGACGCTGACCGGCTTTGCCCGGGTGGAGGATTGGGCCAATGGCGGCGCGCCGATCAGCCTTGCTGCCGCCGCCGATCTGGCCGGCCTGTTCGACAGCGGCGCCACCGGCATCGGCGGCCAAGCGCTGCCGGCCATTCCCATCCTGGATGCGGTGGCGATGGCCGATCGCATCGTGCCGGCCGCCGCGGCGCTCACCGATCCCGGCGATCCGCGCCGGCTGGAAATCATGGGCGGCCATGTCGGCATGGTGGTGGGCAGCCGGGCGCGCGAGCGGCTGTGGGAACCGCTGGCCGCATGGCTGGCAGATTGAAGCTGATCGTTGCACCCATGGCCCATGGTGCAGCGCGGCAAACCGGCTTAGGGTTCGGGCCGCGACTCGAAAAAAGGGGATAACCCATGACCAACATCGTCATCACCGCCGCTCGCCGCACCGCCGTTGGCAGTTTTCTGGGCAGTTTCGCCACCACCCCGGCCCATTTGCTGGGCAAGGTGGCGATCGAAGCCGCCCTCACCGATGCCGGCGTGGCGGCAGACGAGGTGAGCGAGGTCATCCTGGGCCAGGTGTTGACCGCCGGCCATGGCCAGAACCCGGCCCGCCAGGCCGCGCTGGCCGCCGGCATCACCCAGGATGCCCCGGCCTATGGCGTCAACCAGGTCTGTGGTTCGGGCCTGCGCGCCGTGGCCATGGCAGCCCAGGCCATTGCCAATGGCGATGCCGGCATCGTGGTGGCCGGCGGCCAGGAATCGATGAGCCTTTCCATGCACGCCCAGGCCCTGCGCGCCGGGCAGAAGATGGGCCACATGGAGCTGGTGGACACCATGATCAAGGACGGCCTGTGGGATGCCTTCAACGGCTATCACATGGGCATCACGGCGGAAAATGTGGCGGAGATGTATCAGATCAGCCGCGCCGCCCAGGATGAATTCGCCGTGGCCAGCCAGAACAAGGCCAGCGCGGCGCGCGCCGCCGGCCGCTTTGCCGCCGAAATCGCGCCGGTGACGGTGAAGGGCCGCAAGGGCGACACCATCATCGACACCGATGAATATATCCGCGACGGCGTCACCATCGATGGCGTGTCGGGCCTGAAGGGGGCCTTCAAGAAGGACGGCACGGTGACCGCCGCCAACGCCAGCGGCATCAACGACGGCGCCGCCGCGCTGGTGCTGATGAGCGAGGCCGAAGCGGTGCGCCGCGGCGCGCCCATCCTGGCGCGCATCGCCGGCTTTGCCAGCGTGGGCGTCGACCCCAAGATCATGGGCATCGGCCCGGTGCCGGCCAGCCGCAAGGCACTGGCCAAGGCCGGCTGGAGCGTGGCCGATCTGGATCTGGTGGAAGCCAATGAGGCGTTCGCCGCTCAGGCGCTGGCCGTGGGCCAGGAACTGGGGCTGGACCCGGCAAGGCTCAACGTCAACGGCGGCGCCATTGCCATCGGCCACCCGATCGGTGCGTCGGGCGCCCGCGTGCTGGTGACACTGCTGCACGAAATGGGCCGCCGCGATGCGAAGAAGGGCCTGGCGACGCTGTGCATCGGTGGCGGCATGGGCATTGCGATGGCGGTGGAACGGGGGTGAAGCCTCGCCCCCTTCCCGCCCCGGCCAATCCGCGCCATAACCCGGCCCCATGATCCGCGACGCCACTCCGCTGGAACGCCTGTTTGCCGGCAAGGCCCATGGCCGTTTGCTGGTGCTGGGCCGCCCGCCGGAACGGGTGCCGCTCAACCTGGAGGGGTGGGAGCGATTGGCCTGCGTGGCGGCGCGGGATGAGGATATCAGGCCCGGCACCGTGCGTGCCGATCCCCATCATCTGCCGTTTCACGAAGCCCTGTTCGACAAGGCGGTGCTGTCGGCCCCGCTGCTGCAACCGCGCCTGATGCTGCGCGAATTGTGGCGGGTGCTGTCTCCGGCGGGCCTGGCTGTGCTGATCGTGCGGGCGCGGCGGCCCTGGCACCAGAAGGATATCGGCTGGCTGCGCGATCCGCTGCAACTGCGGCTGGACGAAGCGATGTTCGAGGTCATCGACTGGCGGGTGGAAACCCTGCCAGAACGCCACCATGTCGTGCTGGTCGCCAAGACCGACTGGCAAAAACCCGTTCTGGTGGGCGCCGCCGATCCCGCGATGGTGCCCCGCCTGATCAACTGAAGGGCGATGACGCGATGACCGACGCCGAAACCCTGGCCGCCGTGGTGAAGATGGTGCCGTTTTCGGGGCATCTGGGCTTTGAGATCAAGGAGATGGGCAAGGATCGCGTGATCGTCCATGCCCGCATCCGGCCCGAATATTGCACATCGGGCGGCACCGCCCATGGCGGGTTCCTGATGGCCCTGGCCGATTTCACCGGCGCGGTCGGCGCCTTCCAGGTGCTGCCCGAAGGGGCGAAGGGCACCACCACCATCGAATCGAAGACCAACATGATGGGCGCGATCCCGGCCGGCGATCTGCTGGTGGCG
>CAZAWH010000168.1:0-5587 GCA_964488775.1 uncultured Sandarakinorhabdus sp.
GGCCGCTGCGCCCTGTTCCTGTGGGACAAGGCCAGCCGCCAGCGCATCGCCATGCTGTCGCCCGCGCCGGCGGCCCTGCGCGCCCGCATCGATGGCCAGCTCACCGATCTGCCCCAGGCCAGCGCCAGCGGCAGCGCGGTGATGGGCTTTGCCCCCACCGCCCGCTACCGCTCCGCCGCGCGGCAGTTCGATGTGGCCCTCACCATCCTGCCCACCGGCACCGGCGGGGCGGTGGTGCGCGATGGCACGCTCACCATCACCGAAAGCGATGGCAGCGCCCTCGTCATCCCCGTCGCCGGCATCCTGGGCTGCCCCTGATGGCGGCGACCAGCCCGCGCGAATGGGCGATTGCCATCGGCGGCGGGCTGGCGCTGGCCGCCGCGCTGGTGGCGATCCTGCGCCCTGCCGCCGATGCGCCACCCGATGATGCCATGCCGCCACCGGTGGCCGCCGCGCCGCCACCCGCGGCCAGCCTGCCGCCACCGCCGGCCCCGCTGCCGCCACCGATTGCCACGGATCTGGCCCTCACCGGCCTGCGCACCGGGCCGGACGGCGGCATGGCCATCATCACCGCCGGCGGCCGGCAATATCGCCTCACCCCCGGCCGCAGCCTGCCCGGCGGCCTCAAGCTGGTGCGCACCGAACCGGGTCGCGCCATCCTGGCCGGCCCGGCCGGGGAACAGGTGCTGGCCTTCCCCGATGCGCCCCGCAGCACCGCCGCCCCGGCCCCGCCACCCGGCGGCGATCCCACCCCATGGCGGTTGGCACTGTCACAAATCCGGTCGGGCAATCAGGCGCTTGGCTGGCGGCTGGGCAGCCTGTCCGCCCTGCCCATGCTGGCCCGCGCCGGCCTGCAACCGGGGGATATATTGCTCAGCGCCAACGGCCAGCAACTGCTGTCAGAAGAGAAGATAATCGAGCTTCCCCAGGAACTTGCGGCCAATGGCCAGCTGATCCTGCGCTATCGCCGCGGCGCGCGCGAGGCCGAGGTGCGGGTCACGCCGTAACGGCCCCGCCTGTCACAATATCGCAACCAGATTGCCCAAAAACCGCAACGCCGCCGTAATCCGGCCGCCACGAATCGCGCCTATTGGCCCAGCCATGCGGGGGCGCATCCACAGGCCGATGGGCGTCCCCTGCCAGCCATTGTCCGGGCCGCAAGGAATACGCCATGACCGCCTCCACCACCCGTCTCCGTGCTCTGCTGCTGATCGGTTCCGCCCTGGCGCTGGCCGCCTGCGATGGCGCGTCCAACATCGCCTCGCCGGGCGAAGGCACGCTGGTCACCCCGCCCCCGGCCCCGGCCCCGGCCCCGGCCCCCGCGCCGACCCCCACCCCCACCGGCCCGGCTGCCAGCTGCCCCACCGGCACCACCAACGTGGGCGTGATCAACAATCTGCGGAACTGCCAGATTTCCGGCACCATCACCGGCGGCCTCACCCTCGCCAACCTGGCGGGCGTCGTCTACTCGCTGTCGGGCCGGGTCAATGTCGGCATCGATCTGGGCGCTGATCCGGCCACGCCGGCCGCCGGCGGCCAGCAGGGCATCCTGACCATCGAACCGGGCGTCGTCGTCTTCGGCTCGTCGGGCGCCGATGCGCTGGTGGTCAACCGCGGCTCGCAGATCTTCGCCGAAGGCACCGCCACCCGCCCGATCGTCTTCACCAGCCGCAGCAACATGGAAGGCAATGTCAACGCCTCCTCGATCGGCCAGTGGGGCGGCATCGTCATCCTCGGCCGCGCGCCGATCCACACCTGCGTCGGCGCCGGCGCCACGCCCGGCACCGTCAGCTGCCAATCGGCGGTGGAAGGCCTGACCGGCGCCTTCTACGGCGGCGGCAGCCCCACCGACAATTCGGGCCGCCTCGCCTATATCCAGGTGCGGTATCCGGGCTTTGAAGTCAGTTCCGGCAACGAACTCAACGGCATCACCTTCGCCGGTGTCGGCTCGGGCACCTTCGCCAGCTTCATCCAAGTCCACAACAGCTCGGACGATGGCATCGAATGGTTCGGTGGCCGCGTGAACCACAAGAATATCGTCATCACCGGCGCCGACGATGACAGCATCGACACCGATCTGGGCTACAAGGGCCTGATCCAATATGCGCTGGTGGTGCAGCGCACCGACGGCGGCGACCGCGTGATCGAAGCCGACACCGCCGGCGGCGAAGCCCGCACCCCGCGCTCCAACCCGCGCATCGCCAACTTCACCTTCATCGGCCGCCGCACCCCCGACACGGTGCTGCTGCGCGGTGGCACCGATTATGGCCTGGTGAACGGCATCATCCAGAACAGCACCACCACCGGCCTGTGCCTCGACATCGATGGCGCCCAGACCGCCGCTGCGGCCGATGCCGCTGCCGACGAAGCCGGCGCGCCGGTGGTCCGCTCGGTGATCTTCGCCTGCTCCGGCGCTGCCCGCGACGAAACCGACGTGCCGCTGGCCAGCATCACGCCGATCATCACCGGCAACAACAATGTGTTGCCGCCGGTCACCCTCACCCTCACCAGCCTGTTCCTGCCGGGCACGTTCGAAACCGGTGCCACCGCCACCAACCCGCGCACCGCGCTGACCGGCACCGGCACCTTCTTCGACGAAACCAGCTTCGTCGGCGCGTTCCGCAACGCCACCGACACCTGGTACACCGGCTGGACCTGCGGCGTCGGCGCTGGCGCCACCGCCTGCGAAGCCGCGCCGTCGCCGATCCGCTGATCCCCCCTCAAGGCCCGGCTGCCATCCCGGCGGCCGGGCCTTTGCCCAATATTGCCGGGGTTTTGCCATGACGACCATGATCCGCCTGTTCCTGTCCACCACCATGCTGGCCGGCCTGTCTGTGCCGGCCTTTGCGCAGGCAGCGCCGCCGGCACCGCCGGCTGCTCCTGCCGCCGAACCCCCGGCCGAGGACGAGGTCGACGTGTCGGCCCCCGGCGGCAGCAATGACGAGATCGTGGTTGTCGGCACCCGCATCCCCAACGCCATCCGCGCCAGCCGCGAAGTCGTCTCCGTGCTGTCGGCCGCCGATATCGCCCGCACCGGCGAAGGCGACATTGCCGGCGCCCTCAAGCGCGTCACCGGCCTGTCCGTCGTGGGCGGCCGCTTTGTCTATGTCCGCGGCCTGGGCGAACGCTATTCGCTGGCGCTGCTGAACGGCCTGCCGATCCCGTCGCCCGATCCGCTGCGCCGCGTGGTGCCGCTGGATCTGTTCCCCACCTCGGTGCTGGCCTCCTCGGTGGTGCAGAAAAGCTATTCGGTGAACTTCCCCGGCGAATTCGGCGGCGGTGTCATCAACCTCACCACCCGCGCCGTGCCGAAAGACCCGTTCTTCAACGTGGGCGGCAGCATCGGCGGCAACACCGCCACCACGGGCGCGCTCGGCTATGTCTATGCCGGCGGCACCAAGGACTGGACGGGCTTTGACGATGGCGCCCGCAACCTGCCGCAGGGCCTGCGCGCCAGCCAGGACAGCGGCCGCGCGCTGGCCGTCGGCGGCAATTTCAGCCTGCGCCAGTTGCAGGACATCACCGCGGATCTGACCAACGCCGCCACCAACGTGATCTTCCGCAACGAGAATATCCCGGTGAACTGGAGCGTGAACATGTCGGGCGGCCGCGCCTTTGACGTGGGCGATGCGCGCCTGGGCTTCGTGTTCGCCGCCGGCTTCTCCAACGATTGGCAGACCAAGGCCGGCAAGCAGCAATTGTCGGGCGGCGCCACCGGCACCGGCGCCAATGCCGCCCTGCTGGCCGATCAGGATTTCAACTTCGCCGCCACCGAATTCCGCAGCGTGCTCAACGGCCTGTTCTCGATCGGTGCCGAGTTCGGCGATCACAAGCTGCGCTTCGTCAACGTCTATGTGAACGACACGATCAAGGAAGCGCGCATCCAGTCGGGCTTTGACGATATCAACGTCGGCCGCGACGTGCTGCTGCAACGCAACGCCACCGCCCATTTCCGCCGCCAGCTGATCGACACCCAGCTGGTGGGCGAATTCAAGTTCGACGATCTCACCGTCGATGTGCGCGGCACCTATGCCAATTCGAAGCGCCTCGCCCCCTATGAACGCTTCAACAACTATGCCTTCTCGGCGCAGTTCAACGATTTCGTCAACGATCTGCGCTCGCCCGGCCAATCCAGCCTGGTGTCGTTCAGCCGCCTGAACGAAGACGTGTATGGCGCCGGCCTCGACCTTGGCTACAAGATCCGCGGCGGCCCCTTCCCGATCCGGCTCGCCGCCGGCTATGCCTTCTCCAAGGCGGAGCGCCTGTCGGAACGCTTCGACTATCGCTACCAGTCCAACGCCGCCCTGCCCGGCGCGGTGACGCAGCAGCGCCCGGATTTCCTGCTGTCGGATTTCAACATCTACACCTATGGCATCATCCTCAACACCATCTCCACGGTCGCCCCGCGCTATGAAGCGGACCTGACCGTCAACGCCGGCTATGGCCAGGTGGAGCTGGAGCCGACGGACGGCGTGCAGGTGGTGCTCGGCGTGCGCTATGAAAGCGGCAAGCAGCGCGTGGTGCCGCAGGATGTGTTCAACGCCAACCCCGGTTCGGCGTTCAACACGCCCACCAACATCGACAAGGATTATTGGCTGCCGGCCGCCACCGTCACCTGGAACTTTGCCGAAAACATGCAGTTCCGCTTCTCGGCATCGAAAACCGTGGCCCGGCCGCAGTTCCGCGAACTGGCACCCCAGCCCTATTTCGACACCGACAGCGACCGCCTGAGCTTTGGCAACCAGTTCCTCGAGAATTCGGAGCTGATCAACGTCGAAGGCCGGTATGAATGGTATTTCGGCCGGGACGAGCGGTTGGCCGTCGGCGCCTTCTACAAGGATATCGACAAGCCGATCGATGCCATCGCCTTCGTGCAGGGCGGCACCTTCCAGAACACCTTCGCCAACGCCCCCAACGCCCGCCTTTATGGCGCGGAGATCGAGGCGCAGAAATATTTCGACCTGTCGGGTTGGGGCGGCCTGTTCGAAACCCGCCGCTTCTTCATTTCGGCCAACTATACCTACACCGACAGCCAGATCCGCGTGCGGGCGGGCGACACCACCCGCTTCCCGCTGTCGGGCCAGGTCGTGCCGGCGACCGACATCTTCCGCGCCGGTTCCCTGCCCTTGACCGGCCAGTCCGATCATGTCGCCAACCTGCAGTTCGGCTTCCAGGATGATGCCGGCCTGTCGGAACAGACGATCCTGTTCAACTATGCCAGCAACCGCGTCGCCTTCCGTGGCCCGTCGGGCCAGCCCGACCTGGTGGAAAAGCCCGGCATCCGCCTCGATGTGGTGATCCGCCAGGGCTTCAAGATCTTCGGCAAGGAGATCGAAGCCAAGCTGGAAGGCCGCAACCTCACCAACACGCGCTACCAGGAATTCCAGCGCCTGAACGCCAGCCGGATCGACACCAACACCTATGTGCTGGGTCGCACCTTCCAGGCCAGCCTCAGCGCCAAATTCTGACCCGTTTCACCGTCCCCTGAACTGCCGCCGGTGAGCCCCCTCACCGGCGGCTTTTTCTTGACCATGCGACATGAAACATCCTCCCCCTCTGGGGGAGGTGGCGCCGCAGGCGACGGAGG
>CAZAWH010000168.1:5597-6119 GCA_964488775.1 uncultured Sandarakinorhabdus sp.
GTGTTGGGCCGCAGCTTCCAGGCCAGCCTCAGCGCCAAGTTCTGACGCGCAGTTCAGTCCCCTGACTCGCCGCCGGTGTGCCCCCACACCGGCGGCATTTTCTTGATCCTTCCCCGTTTGGGGGCAGGCTGACGGCAGGGCGCCCGCTCACCACACCGGCGGATGCGCGCGCGGGCCATCGCGAAACCAGGCCGTGATGATATATTTGGTGCCGGCCCGCACCGGCATGCCGGCATGCAGCGTCATCGGGTTCACCCCGCCATCGGCGGTGCGGTTGTGCCAGGCCACCAGCTTGCCGGTTTCCGGCTGGATCAGCTTGTCCAGATGCACGAACCGCGTCGCCCCGCCGGCCCTGGGTTCGTTGAGATAGACCATCAGCGTCCAGGTCCGCTGGCCGCCATCCTGGGTGTGCGGGAAATAATCGAGGCCGGTGGGCTCGAAATAATCGGTATGCGCCTTGAACTGCTGGCCGGGGGCATAACGCTGGCCCTGCAATGGTTCGGCATGGGCCAGTGCCAGGCC
>CAZAWH010000169.1:0-6068 GCA_964488775.1 uncultured Sandarakinorhabdus sp.
CCAGGCTGGCCTTGGCCACCGATTCCAGCGTTTCGCCGGTGGAATCGCTGATCAGGTGGAGGTGCAGGGCGTCTCCCGCGGTCATGCGTGGCTCGGCTGCGAATATTTCACGGGCATGACTCTGTGGATAAGCATCAGGGCAAAGCGTTAATGCCGGTGTGGACATGGGAGCAAGCGGCTTTTCGCCGGGTTCGCCCCGGCGTCTCCGGCAATTCACCACCATGGGGAAGAATCCACAGGCCGGGCTGTGGATAATGGGGATAGCGGCAGCGACTCGCCGGAATCCGGCCAGATTCTGCCGACGGCGGCTGTGCATGGACGGCTGGACAGCGATTTATCCCCATTGTTCACGCCGCCACTGCCTTCAACAAAGTTTTGAATAGAATTTTGGTAATGCTGCTGCCCTTGTGCTCTTGACCGGCCATGGTGGTTGCCCACAAGGGGGGCCATGGCCGAAGAGACCCACATTGATCCGCCGCTGCTCGCCGTTCTGAAGGGGGAGCGCCGTGACCCGCCGCCGGTTTGGCTGATGCGCCAGGCCGGGCGTTACCTGCCGGAATATCGCGCGCTGCGTGCCGAAAAGGGCGGGTTCCTCGAACTCGTCTACGACAGTGACGCCGCGGCCGAGATCACCATCCAGCCGCTGCGCCGCTTTGGCATGGATGGCGCCATCCTGTTTTCCGACATCCTGATCGTGCCACACGCCATGGGACAGGGCCTGACCTTTGGCCCCGGCGAAGGCCCGCAGCTGACCCCGGCGCTGAGCGATGGCGATTTTTCGATGCTGGAGCCCAATCCGCTCCATTTTGCCAAGATTTATGAAACCGTGGCCAAGGTGCGCAAGGCCATCGACCCCAAGGTGACGATGCTGGGCTTTGCCGGGTCGCCGTGGACCATAGCCACCTATATGGTGGCCGGCCATGGCAGCAAGGACCAGGCCGAGACCCGCCGCCTCGCCTACAAGGACCCGGCGCGGTTCCAGGCGCTGATCGACCGGATCGTGGCGGTGACGGTGGATTATCTGTCGGGCCAGATCGAGGCCGGGGCGCAGGCCATCCAGCTGTTTGACAGCTGGGCCGGCACGCTGTCGCCGGCGCAGTTCGAACGCTGGGTGATTGCGCCCAACGCCGATATCGTTGGCCGCCTGATGGTGCGCCACCCCGATGTGCCGATCATCGGCTTCCCCAAGGGTGCCGGCGCCAAACTCGCGGCTTATGCTGCCGAAACCGGTGTCGATGCCGTCGGCCTGGATGAAACCGTCGATCCGGCCTGGGCCGATGCCATGCTGCCGCCGGGCATGCCGGTGCAGGGCAATCTCGATCCGCTGGCGCTGATCGCCGGGGGCGAGGCGCTGGAACAGGCGGTGGCGCGCATCCGTCACGCGCTGTCAGGCCGCCCGCACATCTTCAACCTGGGCCATGGCATCCTGCAGGACACGCCGATCGCCCATGTCGAACATCTGTTCGAACTGCTGCGGAAGCCGCTTTAAGTGGTCGCCAAAAGATGATTGATTTCGGAGTCGGCTGGCTGGGCGAGGCCTATCTGTGGGTCAAGGCCCTGCATGTCGCCTTCGTGATCTTCTGGATGGCCGGGCTGTTCATGATCCCGCGCTTTCTGGTCTATTGGCATCCGGTGGCGCCGGGCGCGCCGGAAGCCCTGTTGTGGGATGAACGCTGCCGCCGCCTCCGCCGCATCATCCTGTCCCCGGCCATGGTGGTCAGTTGGGCCGCCGGCCTGAGTCTGGCCTTCCATCTGGGCTGGCCATTGTGGCTGGTGGCCAAGTTCCTGTTTGTCATCGGGTTGACCTGGTTCCACCATTGGACAGTGGCCATGGTGAAGCGCTTTGCCGCTGGCGAACGGCCGGTGAGCGAGAAGGGCTTGCGCCTGGCCAATGAAATCCCGTCGCTGGTGACACTGGCGGTCGCGGTGCTGGTGATCGTCAAGCCGTTCTGATGCTGCCGGTGCTGGCCGTCCTAGCCGAGGTGCAGGCCGCGCTGGCCGCCAATCGGCCGCTGGCCCTGATCGCACCGCCCGGCGCCGGCAAGACCACGGCGCTGCCGCCGGCCCTGCTGGATCAGGCGTGGGTGCAGGCGGGCAAGATCATCCTCCTCTCGCCCCGCCGGCTGGCCGCGCGGGCTGCGGCCGAGCGCATGGCCGAGCAGTTGGGCGAGCCGGTGGGCCGCACCATCGGGTATCGCACCCGGCTGGACAGCCGGACCACGGCCGCCACCCGGATCGAGGTGGTGACCGAGGGCATTTTCACCCGGATGCTGGTGGCTGACCCGGAGTTGCCGGGCGTGGCCGGCGTGTTGTTCGACGAAGTGCATGAGCGCAGCCTGGAGAGCGATTTTGCCCTGGCCCTGACGCTGGAGGCGCGCGAGGCCTTGCGGCCGGATCTGAGGCTGGCGTTGATGTCGGCCACGCTGGATGGCGGCGGCTTTGCCGGCATCATCCCCGATCTGGCCGTGGTGGAATCGGCCGGGCGCATGTTTCCGGTGGCGCTGCGCCACATTGGTCGCGATCCGGCGCAGCGGCTGGAGGACGCGATGGCGAGCGCCATCCGGCGGGCGGTGACGGAGGAGGAGGGGTCCATCCTGGCCTTTCTGCCCGGCGTGGCCGAGATCGAACGCACCGCCGAGCGGCTGGAGGGCCGCTTGCCGGCCGATGTGGCCTTGTTCCGCCTGCATGGCGCACGCGAGGGGGCCGACCAGCGCGCGGCCATCGCGCCGCCGCCGCCGGGCACCCGCAAGATCGTGCTGGCGACCAGCATCGCCGAAACCAGCATCACCATCGACGGCGTGCGGGTGGTGGTGGATTCCGGCCTGTCGCGGCGGCCGCAGCTGGATCGCGCCGTGGGGTTGCAGCGGCTGGTGACGGTGCGGGCAAGCCAGGCGGCGGTGACCCAGCGCGCCGGGCGGGCCGGCCGCACGGCGCCGGGGGTGGCCATCCGCCTGTGGGAGGCGGCCGAGACGGCCGGCCGCGCGCCTTTTGATCCGCCCGAGATCATGGAGGCCGACCTGGCCGGCCTAGTGCTGGAATGCGCCCGCTGGGGCGTTGCGGACCCGGCACAACTGAAATGGCGCGACCCCCCACCGGATGCGGCCGTGGCCGATGCGCGGGCGCGGTTGCTGGCCCTGGGCGCGATCAGTGAGGATGGCCGGGTGACGGCGCATGGCGAGGCGATGGCAGCGCTGCCCTTGCCGCCGGCCCAGGCCCATATGCTGATTGCCGCTGCGGCCAAGGGTCTGGGCCTGCTGGCAGCGCGGATTGCCGTGGTGATGGGCGAGCGTGGACTGGGCGGGCGCAGCGACGATGTGGAACAACGGCTGCGCGGCTGGGCTCGCGAGGGCGGCCAGCGGGCGGAGGCGGCGCGAAAGCTGGCGGCACGCTGGGCGAAGGCAGTGGGCGCTGGGGAGACGGAGGCACCGCCTGAACGCGCGGGCGAGGTGCTGGCGCTCGGCTATCCCGACCGGGTGGCGAAGCGGCGGGGCGAGGCGTTTCTGATGGCCAATGGCCGCGCGGTCAGCGTGCCGGCGGACTCGCCACTGGCGCGGGAGAACTGGATCGTGGTCGCCGATGCCAGCGGCAGTGCGGCGGGGGCGCGGTTGTTGCTGGGCGCCAGCCTGCACGGCGATGTTGAACGCCAACTGGCCAGCCGGATCGAAAGCCGGCCGGTGTTTGCCTTTGATCCGGCCACCACCGGCGTGACCGCTGAAACCCAGCGCCGGCTGGGCGCCATCGTGCTGGCTCGGCAACCGGTGGAGCGGCCGGAGGCGGCGCGGGTGAAACAGGTGCTGCTGGCTGCTGTGGCGGAACGTGGGCTCAATCTTTTGCCATGGGGCGAAGCGGCCCGGATGCTGCGCGCCCGGCTGGCCTTTGCGGCGCAGCAGGGCCTGGCGCTGCCGGCCAGCGATGATGCCGCTTTGCTGGCCAGTCTGGACGAATGGCTGGCCCCACTGCTGGGCCGACGGCTGGCCGATCTGTCGGATGGCCAACTGGCCGACGCGCTGCTGAACCGGCTGGACTGGCCGCAGCGCACGGCGCTGGACCGTTTTGCCCCGACACGACTGGAAACCCCGGCCGGCAGCAGCCATGCCATTGATTATGCCGCCGATGGCGGCCCGGCGGTGGAGGTGCGCTGCCAGGCGCTGTTTGGCCTGGCCCGGCATCCGATGCTGGCCGACGGCCGGGTGCCGTTGACCCTGCGTCTGACCTCGCCGGCCGGCCGGCCGATCCAGGTGACACGCGATCTGCCGGGGTTCTGGGCCGGCAGCTGGGCCGAGGTGAAGAAGGAGCTGAAGGGCCGGTACCCCAAGCATCCGTGGCCGGACAATCCGCTGGAGGCCCCGCCCACCCTGCGGGCCAAGCGGCCCGGGCAGCCGGGATAGCGCCGGTTGCGGCGGAACGTGCACCCGGCAGGATTCGAACCTGCGACCTGCGGTTTAGGAAACCGTCGCTCTATCCTGCTGAGCTACGGGTGCGCGGGATTTTCCCAGCCATGCCCGGCGGCGAGATTCAAGCGGAAACTTGGGCGTAGCGGCGGCGACGGCGGGCCAGCAGGCCGGTGAGGCCGAAACCGCCGAGCAGCATCGCCCAGCTGCCGGGTTCGGGCACGCCGGTTACGGTTGACGGCAGATCAAGCACGCTGGTGGCCCGATCGAACGACACGCCGCTGATCATCATGCTGCCCGTGCCACTGGGGCTGGAGCCACTGCTGTCCCCCACCAGCAGGAAGGTCGTGCCACCAGCTGTCAGCGCCGTGCCGGAATAGCGCTGGCCGTCGATCCGGTAGATCACATCGCTGTTGCGCACGAGGATTTCATAGGTGCGGAACAGGGTGGTATCGAGCGGGATGAAGGTGGAGCTGCCATTGAAAAAGATGGTGGCGCCTGGTGTGCCGTTGAAATTGTAGCAGTTGGTCGTTCCGGGATTGCAGGCCGTCGCATTGAAATAGATCGCGCCGCCGGCAGTGCCATCGTAGAAATAGGCCTGCCAGTCATCAGCGCCAGCGGAGAAGGCTGCTGTGAGGCTGAGCAGATTGCCCTGGCTGTTCGGCGCAATCGACCATGACGGCGTGTTGGCCGAAGGTGACCAGCCGAACCACACCCCGCGGATCGGGGCGGTTGTCAGGGTTGCCACCCCGCTGTTGACCGTCATTGAGGTGCCGGTGAACACCACGTCAGACCAATCGGGGGTGTTCTGATAGGGAAGGCTGGAGGCGACAACGGCCGCCGCCGCCGGCGTGGACAGCAGAACAGCCGCAAGGCTGGCAACAAACAGGCGCATTCACAGTCCCCCGACCAAGATGAAGCGCAATGACGTTAATGATTCGTTTGGACGTGTATTGGACGTTTCCGACAATCAGGCGTCGGAGCGGGCGCGGGGGCGGAAGGGCAGCGGCAGCAGCGGTACGCCGTCTTCGCGCAGCGATTTCACCTCGTCGGCGCTGGCTTCGCCGTGGACGCTGCGCACTTCGCCGCGTTCGTGAATGGCGCGCGCCTCTTGGGCAAAACGGTCGCCGACATATTCGCTTTGCGCCTCGAACTGGCGCTGCAGCTGCAGCAGGCGGGCCATGGCATCATCATTGGCCAGGCTGACATCGTTGCGGGGGGTGTCAGCACGCTGGTTGGATTTGGCCGGCACGGCCGGTGCCATCACCGCCTTGCCGACCGATTTGGAGGCACAGAGGGGGCATTCGAGCAGCCCGCGCGCCTGTTGATCATCAAAATCGCCGCTGGACCCGAACCAGGCTTCGAAGCGGTGGGCACGGTCGCACACCAGATCATAGACGATCATGGCGTCACCAACCGGAACGGGCGGGCATGATCGAGCGCCGGCACCTTGCCGCGCGCGGCGGCGACCTGATCGAGATCGAGCGTGGCGATGCCGATGCCGGGGGCCTCCCCCATGTCGAGCAGCACTTCGCCCCACGGTGCGACGACCAGGCTGTGGCCATAGGTGGCCCGGCCATCCTGATGCTCCCCGGTCTGGGCCGCCGCCACGACAAAACAGCCGGTTTCGATGGCGCGGGCGCGCAGCAGCACATGCCAGTGCGCCTGGCCGGTGGG
>CAZAWH010000170.1:0-5845 GCA_964488775.1 uncultured Sandarakinorhabdus sp.
GATAGAGGCAGGGCAGGCCGTTCTGCGCGGCGATTTCCTGGGCGCGCAGATGTTTCTTCACCGTGAGCGGGTAATAGCTGCCACCCTTCACCGTGGCATCATTGGCGACGATCACGCACAGCCGGCCTTCGACCTGGCCAACGCCGGCGATCAGGCCGGCGGCGGGCACATCCTCGCCATAGACATCATGCGCGGCAAACTGGCCGATCTCGAGGAATGCGGTGTGCGGATCGAGCAGCGCCTCGACCCGGTGGCGCGGCAGCAGCTTGCCGCGCGCCACATGCTTCTCGCGCGCCGCCTCTGGTCCGCCCAGGGCGATCTTGGCGGCCTTTTCGCGCAAATCGGTGAGCAGTTCGGCCATCGCCGAGGCGGTGGCTTTGGCGGAGGGCGGCAGGGGTTTGCCAATGGTTTGACCGGGTGTGGGCATGATCGCGGTATAGGCGGGCCCGCGCCAGTCGCCAAGTGGCGCAGCGTCAGCCGCTGCGTTCCCAGCCGGCGGCGCCGCGCACCACGCCGAAAATGCGGCGCACGGCGGGCGCGGCCAGCACATCGGCCGGCACGCCATCGGCCACCAGCGCGCCGTGGTGCAGCAACAGCAAGCGGTCACAGCGCGCCGCCAGGTCAAGATCGTGCAACGCCGCCACCACGCCGGCGCCGCGCGCCGCCTCCGCCGCCAGCAGGGCCAGCACGTCAAGCCGGTGGCCGGGATCAAGATTGGCCACCGGTTCATCCAGGATCAGCCAGGCCGGCCGCGCCACCAGCGCCCGCGCCAGCAACACCCGGGCGCGTTCGCCGGTCGAAAGCTGATTGGCCGGGCGGTCGGCCAGCGCGTCGGCATCGCAGGCAGCGAGCGCGGCCGCCACCGCCGCCGGATCGGGCGCTGCCGTCGGGCCGAGGCCCAGGGCCACCAGATCGGCCGCCCGCATCGGCCACACCGCATCCCGGCTGGCCGGCAACCAGGCCAGCCGGCGCGGATGCGGCGCAAAGGCCGCGCCATCCAGCGTCAGCCGCCCCGGCGCCAGCCCGGCCAGCGCCTGCAGCAGGCTGGTCTTGCCGGCACCATTGGGGCCGATCACGCCGACCAGCTGGCCGGGGGCCAGATCGATGCGGATGGCATCCAGCATCGGCGGACGGGCAGGGGCATCAAGGCACAGCATCAACGGCCTTTCAGGATCAGCCAGATGAAGAACGGGGCCCCGATCAACGCGGTGAGCACGCCCAGGCGCAGGTCCACCGGCAACAGCCGCACCATGACATCGGCCGCCAGCAGCAACACCGCCCCGGCCAGCGCCGCCGGCGCAATCGCCCGGCCCGGCCGATGCCCGGCCAGCGGGCGCACCAGATGCGGCACCACCAGCCCGATGAAGCCGATATTGCCCGCCACCGCGACACTGGCCCCGGTGATCAGCGCCACCGCCACGACGACGCGGCGGGCCAGCGCCTGTGGCTGCACCCCCAGCGATTGCGCCACATCCGGGCCCAGCGCCAGCGTGTCCAGCCCCGGCCCGGCGTGCAGCAACAGGGCGATGCCCAGCGCGATCAGCGGCGCCGCCAGTGCCAGTTGTGGCAACGTGCGGTCATTCAGGCTGCCCATCAGCCAGATCATCAGATCATAGAGCGCAAACGGCGAAGGCGCGAGGCTGAGCGCCAGGTTGATCGCCACGCCCAGAAGCGTGGCCACCGCCACCCCCGCCAGCACCAGCCGCGCGGGTTCGGCGCTGCGCCCGGCCAGCGCCATCAGCAGCGCCAGTGCCGCCGCCGCCCCGCCAATGCCGCCAACCGCCATGCCGATGGTGCCGGCAGCGAGGAAATAGCCGGCCAGCACCGCGCCCAGCGCCGCGCCGCTGGATGGCCCCAGCACATCGGGGGAGGCGAGCGGGTTGCGCAGCAACGCCTGGGTGGCGGCGCCGGCCGCCCCCAGCCCGGCCCCGATGGCCAGTGCGAGGCCGGTGCGCGGCAGTCGCAACTCCACGAACAGGCTGCGCGCCAGCGCCGGATCGCGCGCCCAGATCGCCGCCAGATCCACCGGCCCCAGCGCCAGCGAGGCCGCCACCAGCAGCAACAGCGCCAGGCCCAACGCCAGCCTCATGCCGCCAGCGCCCGTTTCAGCCGGCGGATCTCGGCCGGCATCGCCGCCCCGCCGCACAGAAAGGCCCGGCCATCGGCCATGATCCGCCGCGAAGGCAACCGCGCCAGCGCCGGGTGCCGGGCCCACGCCTGAGGCTGGGAATATTGGCCCGGCCGATACTGATTGATGATCAGCACCGGCGGCGGCCTCACCACCAGCCGTTCCAGGCTGATGCTGCCGCCCTGGCTTTGCGCCAGCCCGGCCAGCCTGAGCCAGCCCGCGGACAGGCCAGTCATCGCCGGGGCCAGCCCGCCGCCGCCCAGCATCAGGGCCGGTTGCGGCTGGCGCGGCGCCGTGCGGGCCAATGCGGCGACCTCGGCGGCAAAAGCCTCGGCCGCTGCCGGCCGGCCGATGAGCGCTGCCACCTGGCGCACCTGCGCCACCACATCGCCCGGGCCGGCCGGATAGGGCAGGGCCACCAGCCGCAGGCCCAGCCGCCGGGCCAGCGCCGCATCCTGGGGATGGTCCCCCATGGTCAGCACCAGGCCGGGCGCCTGGCCGATCACATCGCCCAGCCGGCCGCTGTTGGTGGCCAGCCCGCGCGCCCGCCCGGCAAGCGGGGTTTCGTGGGCATCGGCCCCGAGCCGGCTGATGCTGGCGATCTGGCCGGGAGCCGCCACCAGCAGCAGATATTCATCGGTGCACAGGTTCAGTGACACGACTCGGCCGGGGCCAGCCACCGCCGGGGCGGCGGCCAGCATCGCCAGCAGGGCCGCCATCCGCCTCACAGCCGGAACCTGATCCCGGCATGGGCGGTGATCCCTGGCCCGCGATAGGCAAACACGTCCACCTGGGTTGCATCCAGCGCGTTTTCCACCCGCGCCGTCAGGTCGAGCCGGCGGGTGAGATGCCAGGCGCCCGACAGGGTGACCAGCGTGTAGGCCGGCAGGGTGACGGCTGCGAAGCGGGCAAAATCCGTGTCGCCGCGCGCGCCGGTGATGGCGGCGGCGGCGGCCAGATCAAATTGCCGGCTGGCATAGGCGATCGCCACGCTGCCCGAATGGCGCGGGCGCCGCACCTCACGCACCCGTGCGGCGCCGGCCACCTGCTGCTGATCGGCGTCGAGCCAGGTGTAGCTGAGGTTCAGGGTCAGGCCGGTGGCCAGCGCCGCGGTGCCGGCGACTTCCACGCCCTGGCGGCGGCTGCGCCCGGTGGCATTGGCCACGCCCGACAGAAAGGTCGTGCTGTTGAACGTGCCGACAATCTCGTTGGTCAGGCTGGCATCGAACAGGGTGATGTCGATGCTGTGGCCGGCGCGGGCCCAACCGATGCCGGCCTCCACGCTGCGGCTGCGTTCGGGCATGAGATTGGGGTTGCCGATGAAACTGCCGGGGAAAAAGCCGAACTGATCGAAAAAGGTCGGATCGGCGATGCCGGTGCCATAGGCGGCGTGCAGGCGCAGATCGCCGATCGGGGCCACCGCATCGAACCGCACGGTGGTGGCATCGGCAAACCGGTCATTCAGGTCGTGGCGCACCGCCGCGCCGGCCGATGCCCCGCCGGCCAGGCTGAGGCGATATTCGCCCACCAGGCTGGTCTGGCGCCGGCGCTGGCGCTGGTTGGAGGCGGCGGCCGCATTGGCGTCGCGGCTGGTGAAGCGCTCGGTCTCCACGTCGAGCGCGGCGGTGAGGCTGTGGCGGGCGCCCAGCGCGTCGATGCTGCCGGTGGATTGCAGGCGGAACAGATCGCGTGCCCCATCGCTGCGGTTCTGGAAATTGCCGGCCCGGCGGTTGATGTTGTCGGCCCGCACCGCCATCACGCTGGCCCGCGTGGTCCATCTGCCATCCAGCAGGGCCAGCGCCGCTTCGGCGCGCAGCGCGGTCTGCCGGCTCTGGGTGGACAGCGGCTCGTCGCGCGGCACCCCGGTGACAAAGTTGAAGCCATCAAAGCGCGATGTCGAATCCTGGTGGCGGCCGACCAGCAACAATGTCAGCCCCGGCACCGCCCGCCATTCGATGCGGCCATGGGCGGTGACATTGTCATACCCATCCCGGTCGCCGCCAGCGCGTGCGATGTCATAGCCATCGGTCGACAGGCCCGACACTTGCCCGCTGATCGTCAGCGCCTCGCCGGCCCAGCCGCCGCCCAGGCCGCCGCGCAACGTGCCCAGGCTGCCGCCCTGCAGCTCGCCATAGAATTCTCCGCCCACACGCGGGGTGCGGGTGACGATGTTGATCACGCCGCCAATGGCCTGGCTGCCCCACAACGCCGATTGCGGCCCGCGCAGCACCTCGATCCGCTCCACGCCGTGGCTGAGCAGCGTGTCCAGCCGGAATTCGCCCGACGATGCCGGGTCATTCATCTCGATCCCGTCGATGAAGCTGATGCTGTGATTGGCTTCGCTGCCGCGGATGCGCACCTGCGTCTGGGCGCCCAGCGGGCCGGTCTGCGCCACGGCGACGCCGGGCACCAGGGTCAGATAATCCTTCACCAGCGGCAGTGACAGGCCCTCGATCCGGTCCAGCTGGATCTGGCTGCTGCTGATGCCGGTGGCGCTCAGCGCGACGGGCGTGCGGCTGGCGATGACGGAAATCGGCTCGATGCGGGTGGCAACCGGATCGACCAGGCCGGCATCGGGGTCTTCGGGCTGCAGGGTGGCGGCGGCAAGCGCAATGAGGGACAGCATGGCAATGACCTTCGTTCGGCCCGGACCTGTGCCGGGCATGGGTTGGCGACACATGTCGCCACGAACGAAGGCCCGACGGTGCGTCGGCCCTTCCTCTCACGCACCGCTGGTCCCGGCAGGCATGGGGCGACCGCACACGGCCTTGCGGCCACGCACGGAACGGCAGGTCTCCTGGCTTGCGGCTCGTGGCGCTGGCGCTTCGCCTTCCCGGGTCACCCCAGTGGCATGTGAAGCATCAGCTGGCCGCTTACAGTTGCGGGCACAGCGCCGGACTTGGGGTGACCCCCGCACCGGCTTCCCTATTCTCCCCCGGTCAAGGGGGCACCGTTCGACGCCGTGGTTACGCCTGTTGCATTCCGCCGGTCAAGCCGCTATGCGGCCCGTTCATTTCCAGGGCCGGTCGGAACCGGTCCGCAACCAGGGAAAATCACCATGAAGTCCGGCATCCACCCCGATTATCACATGATCACCGTCAAGATGACGGACGGTACCTCCTACACCACCCGTTCGACCTGGGGGAAGGAAGGCGACGTGATGAACCTGGAAATCGATCCGACCAGCCACCCGGCGTGGACCGGCGGCACCGGCCGCATGCTGGATGCCGGCGGCCAGGTGGCCCGCTTCAACAAGCGTTTTGCCAGCTTTGGTCTGGGCAAGAAGTAAGCCTGCCTGTCAGGCTGAAAAGGTGAGGGCGGTCCTTGCGGGCCGCCCTTTTCCTTTGGGTCCTCCCCAAACAAGTTTGGGGAGGATTATCCCGTCACCATCGCCCGGGCCGCGGCATAATCCGCCTTGCCGTTGGGCGCGCGCGGCACCTTCGTGACGATATGCACCGTCTTGGGCGCCTTGTAGGCGGCCAGCTGCTGGCGGACATGGGCGCGCAAGGTCTCGGCCTCCACCGGGGCATGGGCCTCCACCACCGCTGTTACCGCCTGGCCCCATTTCTCGTCGGGCAGGCCGAACACCAGCGCGTCATCAATCGCCGGGTGGGTTTTCAGCGCCTCTTCCACCTCTTCGGGGAAGATTTTCTCGCCGCCGCTGTTGATGCACTGGCTGCCGCGGCCGAGCAGGGTGAAGCTGCCATCGGCTTCGAT
>CAZAWH010000171.1:0-3339 GCA_964488775.1 uncultured Sandarakinorhabdus sp.
GGCCGGCGCCATCAGGAATTCACCGGCCTGGCGGGCGGAGATCAGCTCTTCCACGAACACGCCATTGCCATCGATGCCGGCATTGGCCTGGGCGATGGTGTGGCGGGCTTCTTCCATGGCCGAAAGATACTGCACCTCGTCGGTCAGCTTGCCATCGACCACCTTGCGATAGGGGGTTTCGATGAAGCCATATTTGTTGACGCGGCTGAAGGTGGCGAGGCTGTTGATCAGACCGATGTTCGGGCCTTCCGGCGTTTCGATCGGGCAGATGCGGCCATAGTGGGTCGGGTGCACGTCGCGCACTTCGAAGCCGGCGCGCTCGCGGGTGAGACCGCCCGGGCCCAGGGCCGAGACGCGGCGCTTGTGGGTGACTTCCGACAGCGGGTTGGTCTGGTCCATGAACTGCGACAGCTGGCTGCTGCCGAAGAATTCGCGCACCGCGGCCACCGCCGGCTTGGCGTTGATCAGGTCGTTGGGCATGACCGTGTCGATATCGACACTCGACATGCGCTCCTTCACGGCGCGTTCCATGCGCAGCAGGCCAACGCGATACTGGTTTTCCAGCAGTTCGCCGACCGAGCGGACACGGCGGTTGCCGAGGTTGTCGATGTCGTCGATTTCGCCCTTGCCGTCCTTCAGATCGACGAGGGTCTTGACCACCGAGGCGATATCCTCGCGGCGCAGCACGGTCACATCATCCGGGCAGTCGAGGCCCAGACGCATGTTCATCTTCACGCGGCCCACCGCCGACAGGTCATAGCGGTCGGGATCGAAGAACAGGCCATAGAACATGGCTTCGGCGGTTTCGCGGGTCGGCGGTTCGCCCGGGCGCATGACTCGATAGATCTCGGCGAGCGCGTGGTCGCGGTCTTCCACCTTGTCGGCCATCAGCGTGTTGCGGATCCACGGGCCGGTAGAGACATGATCGATGTCGAGCAGCTCGATGCTGGCCTGGCCCGAACGGTCGATGCGCTCCAGATTCTCGGCGGTCAGCTCGTCACCGGCCTCGATGTAGATTTCGCCGGTGGCTTCGTTGATCAGATCGAACGCGCTGTAGCGGCCGAAGATTTCCTCGGTCGGGATCAGCAGGCTCTTGCAGCCGTCGGTGGTGGCCTTGCGCACCATGCGCGGCGTCACCTTGGTGCCCATCGGGAACACGACTTCGCCGGTTTCGGCGTTCACCACGTCAAAGCTGGGCTTGGAATTGCGCCAGTTGGCTTCGACGAACGGCACCACCCAGCCGGCATCGCCGTTGGGGCCATGGCCGCGCACCCAGGTGACGCGGTTGTAGAAGAGGTTGAGGATTTCTTCCGAATGCCAGCCCAGCGCATAGAGCAGGCTGGTCACCGGCAGCTTGCGCTTGCGGTCGATGCGGACGTTGACGATGTCCTTGGCGTCGAATTCGAAATCCAGCCACGAGCCGCGATAGGGGATGACGCGGGCGGCAAACAGATATTTGCCCGAAGCGTGGGTCTTGCCGCGGTCGTGATCGAAGAAGACGCCCGGGCTGCGGTGCATCTGCGAGACGATCACGCGCTCGGTGCCGTTGATGATGAAGGTGCCGTTCTCGGTCATGAGCGGCATGTCGCCCATGTACACGTCCTGCTCCTTGATATCGAGCACGGAGCGGGTTTCGGTGTCGGCATCCACTTCAAAGACGATCAGGCGCAGCGTCACCCGCATCGGGGCGGCATAGGTCATGCCGCGCTGGCGGCACTCGTCAGTGTCGTACTTCGGCTCTTCCAGTTCATAATGCACGAAATCCAGCTCGGCCGTGCCGGCGAAATCGCGGATCGGGAACACCGAACGCAGGGTCTTTTCGAGGCCGGAGACATAGCCGATCGCCGGGTTGGAGCGCAGGAACTGCTCATAGCTTTCGCGCTGAACCTCGATCAGGTTCGGCATCTGCACCACTTCGCCCATGTTGCCGAAGGTCTTGCGGATGCGGCGGCGGTTGTTGAACGGCTTGACGCCCTGGGGCGGCTTCATCTGGGTGGCCATGTCTTCGTGTCGCCTCTCTTGCCGGGATCGGGGCCCAGCGGGAAAACAGCAAAAACCGCACGTCATTCCCGCGGCTGCGGCAATGTCGCACGGTCACTGGCGATGAATCCCGCCACCCTTCCATCCGTTGCGGCCTGATCGCGCGACAGGCCGTATCCCGAAAGGTGGCGGGCTGACCGGGAATCGGGGGGCCCGGCCAGTGATTGTGCCGCCATGTAGGCCGCTTGTTGGATTCGGGCAAGGGGGGAGGAGTGGGTGCGGCGTTGCACCATGCGCCGGGTCAGCGCGGGCGGCCCTGCGTGCCTTGACCGCACGTGATGAACACGGCGGTGGCGGCGCCATCCACATCGGCGGTGTGCCAGCAGCCCGGCGGGTTGATGGCATATTCGCCCGGCCCGATCGTCACGCTGGCGGTGCGGCCATCGGCAAATTGCTGATGCAGCGTCATCGTGCCCGAGGTGCAGATCACCACCTCATCCCCATCGGGGTGCATTTCCCAACTGTCCCAGCTTTCCCGGAAGGTGGACATGCTGACCAACCGCCCCTCGGCACCGTCGGCGGCCGTCCGCTCGGCATAGGCCTCATACCAGCTCATGCCCGAGAATGCGGGCTGCGGCACCGCAACGGCGCCCAGGCCAAGATGGAGATAATGGCTGTCGAGTCGATGGGGCACAGGCATCCTCCCCGTGGAAACTGGCCAGAGCTTGGCCGCTTGCGCGCCCAAAGAAAAGGGGCGGCCCGCTGAGGAACCGCCCCTTCTTGCTTTGGCTTGTGCGGGCCGCGGCAAAGCCGCGGCCTGACGTCGAACGGGCTTTGGCCAAACCTCTGCCCCGGCAAAGCCGTGGCGCCGGCTTGGCCAAACCCGCCGGCCGGCCTTGCGGGAGTCGGTGGATAACGCCGGGCGTTATCCACACGCCCCGCTGCGGCTTACTTCAGTTCGACAGTCGCGCCGGCTTCTTCCAGCTGCTTCTTGAACTTCTCGGCGTCAGCCTTCGACACGCCTTCCTTCACGGCCTTCGGAGCGCCTTCCACCAGCGCCTTGGCTTCGGTCAGGCCCAGGCCGGTGATGGCGCGGACTTCCTTGATGACGTTGATCTTCTTGCCACCGTCGCCGGTGAGAACGACGTCGAATTCGTCCTTGGCTTCTTCAGCAGGCGCGCCACCAGCGGCGCCACCGGCGGGAGCAGCAACTGCAACAGCAGCAGCAGCCGAAACGCCCCACTTTTCTTCCAGGGCCTTCGAAAGCTCAGCGGCTTCGAGAACGGTCAGGGCCGACAGCTGATCGACCAGAGCATTGATATCTGCCATGTTAATGTTCCTTCTAAGCGGGATATGAGC
>CAZAWH010000171.1:3349-5814 GCA_964488775.1 uncultured Sandarakinorhabdus sp.
CGGAGCGGCAGCGCCACCACCAGCCGGAGCAGCGGCCACGGCCACGGCGGCAGCGGCGGACACGCCCCACTTTTCTTCCAGCAGCTTGGCGAGTTCGGCGGCTTCCAGCACGGTCAGAGCGGACAGCTGGTCAACGATAGCATTCAGGTCAGCCATTTTGAGTCTCCAATGTTTCTATTCGGGTCTGCGAAATTGATGGTCGAAGGCTTACGCGGCTTCCTTGTCGCCATAGGCGGCAAAGACGCGGGCCAGCTTGGCCGCCGGAGCGGTGGACAGCTGGGCCAGCTTGGTGGCGGGCGCGTTGATGAGGCCCACCAGACGGGCACGCAGTTCGTCGAGCGACGGCAGTTCGGCCAGGGCCTTCACGCCGTTCACATCGAGGACAGTGCCGCCCATGGCGCCGCCGACGATTTCGAACTTGTCGGTCGTCTTGGCGAATTCCACCACGATCTTGGCCGCGGCCACCGGATCGGCGGACGTGGCAAGGCCGCAGGGACCGGTGAGCAGATCACCGAGCGGCTGGTAGGGCGTGCCTTCGAGCGCGATGCGCGCGAGGCGATTCTTGGTCACCTTGAAGCTGGCCCCAGCGGCACGCATCCGGTTCCTGAGATCGCTCGCTTGCGCGACGGTCAGGCCATGGTTGCGCGTGACCACGACGACCGAGGTTTCGGTCAACGTCTTGGCCAGGCTGGAGATGGCTTCGGCTTTTTGGGCGCGATCCATGCTCACTCCTTGAACTATGCCGGATGCAGGGCGTGAACCCGGCCCCCGGCGGGACAATGACGCAGCCTTGCGGGCTGCGCCGGCTCAATGAGCCTGTCGCCTGCCGATCACCGTTGCGGGAGAGTGGCGGGCCCCAGGCCCGTCCGAAGAGGATCGTCGCCCGCGCGGCGGATAGCTCCACCGGGCAGACCCGCAGCGGCATGACCGGTGCGGAAGAACTTGCCTCGTCTCATGCAGGCCCAACCGGCTTAAGGAGCACGCTCCACCTGCAATCTCGGACGGTCACCCGACCCCGAGGGATCGTGCGGATGCGGCGCGATAGGGGTTGCGGGGGGCAGAGTCAAGCCGGGCGTGCCGCCGGCCAATGCAAAAGGGCCGGAGCGATGCCTCGCCCCGGCCCTTTCGTTTCAACAGATCGTCAGGCGATCAGTTGGTGACGCCGGTCGAGGCCGGATCCACCTTGACGCCCGGGCCCATCGAGGAGCTGACGGCGACCTTGAGCAGATACTTGCCCTTGGCACCGGTCGGCTTGGCCTTGACGACGGCATCGAGCAGCGCGTCGAAGTTGGCGCGCAGGTCTTGCCTGTCAAAGCTGGCCTTGCCCAGGATGCCGTGGATGATGCCGGCCTTTTCGACGCGATATTCGATCTGGCCACCCTTGGCGGCCTTCACGGCTTCACCGACGTTCATGGTGACGGTGCCCAGCTTCGGGTTCGGCATCAGGCCCTTGGGGCCCAGCACCTTGCCGAGGCGGCCGACCAGACCCATCATGTCCGGGGTGGCGATGCAGCGATCGAAATCGATGGTGCCGCCCTGCACGATTTCCAGCAGGTCTTCGGCGCCGACGACATCGGCACCGGCGGCGCGGGCTTCATCGGCCTTGGCGCCGCGGGCGAACACCCCGACGCGCACGGTCTTGCCGGTGCCCTTGGGCAGGGTGACAACACCGCGCACCATCTGATCGGCATGACGCGGATCGACGCCGAGGTTGAACGAGACTTCGATGGTTTCATCGAACTTGGCGGTGGCCAGGCTCTTCACCAGGGCGATGGCTTCATCGACCGGATAGAGATGGTCACGGTTGACGGCAGCGGCGAACGCCTTGGCCTTCTTGGTCATCGGCATGTGCTCAGCCCTCCACCACTTCAAGGCCCATCGCGCGGGCGGAACCTTCGATCGTCTTCATCGCCATTTCAATGCTGTTGGCATTCAGATCAGGCATCTTCTTTTCCGCGATCTCGCGGATCTGCGACTGCTTGATCTTGGCCACCGGTGCGCCCTTGCCCGGCGTGGTGCCGCCCGACTTCAGGCCGGCAGCCTGCTTCAGCATGTAGGACGCCGGCGGCAGCTTGGTGATGAAGCTGAACGACCGGTCGGCATAGACGGTGATGACGGTGGGGATCGGGGTGCCCTTTTCCAGGCTTTCCGTCTTGGCGTTGAACGCCTTGCAGAATTCCATGATGTTGACGCCGCGCTGACCCAGGGCGGGGCCGATCGGCGGGCTGGGGTTGGCCTGGCCGGCCTTCACCTGCAGCTTGATATAACCAGTGATCTTCTTGGCCATGTGGCCACTCCTTGCTTTGTGGTGCTAGCGGCCGGGGCAACCGGCCTCCCACGCCTGGTGGTGAAAAGGCTGAATTACTTCTGCTTTTCCACCTGTTCGAAGCCGAGTTCGACCGGGGTTGCCCGGCCGAAGATCGACACCGAAACCTTGACGCGGCCATGGTCGTAATCGATTTCCT
>CAZAWH010000172.1:0-5805 GCA_964488775.1 uncultured Sandarakinorhabdus sp.
TCGGTCGGCTTGGCGGTGATCAGGTTGACGGCGCCGCCGGTGGCGTTGCGGCCATAGAGCGTGCCCTGCGGGCCGCGCAGCACTTCGACGCGCTGCAGATCGAACAGCGAGCCCAGCTGGGCCTGGGCCAGCGACACCACGGCGCCATCGACATAGAGCGCCACCGACGGGTCAACCCCCGGCAGCGAGCTGGACAGGCCGATGCCGCGGATGAACAGCTTGGCGAAGTTGAAATCATTGCCGAAGCTGATGCTGGGCACCAGATTCTGCAGCGCCTCGATGCCGGCGGTGTTGGTGCTCACCAGCTTGTCGGCGGTGACGGCCGAGACCGACACCGACACGTCGGACAGCGATTGTTCGCGCTTCTGCGCGGTGACGACGATTTCGCCTTCGTCCTTGGCGGTTTCGGCCGCCGCCGTCTGGGCTATGGCCGCAGAGCCCATGCTGGCCAGCGCCAGCGCCGAAGCCGACATCACGGCGAGGCGACGTGCAGCAAAGCGATTGAATTGCGACATTTTCCACTCCCCCATGCACCGGTGTTGCCTGTGCGCCCCGGTTTCATACAGATTTGCGCTGGCCTCCCAGCCTGGCTGCGCGCTAATTCAGGCGGCAAAGGGATGACAATGCGTTTCAGGCAATTGCCATTGGAAAAAGCGAATTCTGAATCGCGTCGGTCGGGGCCTGATACCGCCGCCGCCCGTCGCCGCGCGGCCGGGCCAACCGGCATGCGCCGCCCGGGCGTGGCCGCGGCGGCATGAGCGGGGGCGGGAACAGCGGCATGGATTTCGCGCAATATTTCAGCAGGATCGGGCTGCCACGCCCGCGGGACATCACGCCCGATGCGCTGGCGCGGCTGCAATTTGCCCAGCGCGCCGCCATTGCATTTGAAAATCTCGACGTGCTGCTGGGCCGCCCGATCAGTCCGGAGCCTGCGACAATTTTCACCAAGCTGGTGACACGACGTCGCGGGGGCTATTGCTTTGAACAGAACCAGCTGCTGGCCGGCGCGCTGGCCGATCTGGCGGTGCCGCACCGGCTGGTGCTGGCGCGGGTGTGGCTGGGCGCCACCGACACACCGCCCTTGGCGCATCTGGCCGTGATCGCCACGCTGGCGGGGCAGAGCTGGCTGATGGATGCCGGCTTTGGCGGCGGCTATTGCCCGCCGCTCCCGCTGGTGGCCGGCAGCACCGCCCCGGATGCGGACGGCGCGCAGTATCGCCTCGACCAGGATGACCGGCTGGGCTGGTGCCTCACGCGCATCGCCCATGGCACCATCGTCCGCCAATACAGCTTCACCCTGGCCGAGGTGTTCCCGGCGGATATCCGGATGGGCAATCATTGGGCCGCCACGCACCCGGCGTCGCGCTTCACCCAGGGCCTGGTGGTCAACCGCGTCACCGCCGATGGCCGGCTGGGGTTGACCGGGGCCCGCCTGTCGCGCATCGGCGCGGCGGGGCAGGAAGAGGAGATCATCACCGCCGATCAGTTGGGGGCGGTGCTGGCCAGCCAGTTTGGCCTCAGGCTTGACCCGGCCGATGTCGCGGCGCTGAGCCGGTTCCTCGGGCCCTAGAACACCACCCCGTCCATCAGCTTGCGCGCCGTGCGCAACAGCGCCGCCGATTGCACCTGGCCATCATCACCGGTGCGCAGGATGCAGGTCAGCTCGCCGGTCGGATGCTCGACCGACAGGGTTTTCACCGCGCCTTCCGGCACCACGGCCACGGCGGCGGCCGGGGAACCGGGGATCAGGCAGGCGGTCGCCACGCTCACCGCGCCCAGCACGCCGATGCTGGCATGGGCGCGGTGCGGGATGAAGCTGCGCACCGTGATGGCGCCGCCATCGCGCGGCGGCGCGACCAGCATCATCTTGGGCACCGATTTGGCCGACACATCGCCCAGGTTCATCAACGGCCCGACCGCCAGCCGGATCGCCTCGATCCGTTGTTTCAGCGCGGCATCGGCGTCCAGCGTGGCGCGATCCTCATAACCGCTCACGCCCACATCGTCGGCGCGCATCACCACGCAGGGCATGCCATTGTCGATCAGTGTCACCGACACGCCGTTGATCACATCGACGGCGCGCCCCGATGGCAGCAGCGCGCCGCAGCTGGACCCGGCGGTGTCGCGGAATTCCAGCGGCACCGGCGCGTGGCTGCCCGGCACGCCATCGATGCGTGCCGCGCCGCTGTAGGTCACGCGGCCGCCGGGCGTCGCCACCGTGGCCACCGCCGCCTGGCCGGTGTTCTCCATGAAGATGGCGACATCGGTGGTGCCGTCCCGCGCCGCCACCAGCCCGCGTTCGATGGCAAAGGGGCCAACGCCGGCCAGGATATTGCCGCAATTCTGCGCATCGCTGACGATGGCCTGATCCACAAACACCTGCAGGAACAGATAATCGACGTCGATGCCCGGCCGGGTGGAGCGGCTGACCACCGCCACCTTGCTGGTGAGGGGATCGGCGCCGCCCATGCCGTCGATCTGCACCGGATCGGGTGACCCCATGATGCGCAGCAGCAGCGCGTCGCGCGCCGCGGTCTCGGCGGGCAGGTCGTCCTTCAGGAAATAGCCGCCCTTGGAGGTGCCGCCGCGCATCCACATGCAGCGCACGCCCGGCGCCGGCAGGGTCTGGTCAGACATATTTCAGGCCCATCTCAGCCAGCTTGCCGCGCATGTTGTACATGTCCAGCCCCAGTTCGCCGGCGGCGAGGCGGGCGCGCTTGTCGGCCTCGTTGGCTTCGCGAGCCTCGGCGGCGCGGGCAACCGCGGCGGCCTCGGCGCGCGGCACCACCACCACGCCATCATCATCGGCCACGATCACGTCGCCGGCGTTGATCGGCGCCCCGGCGCACACCACCGGCACGTTGACCGAGCCGAGCGAGGCCTTGATCGTCCCTTGCGCAAACACCGCCTTTGACCAGACCGGGAAGTTCATCTCGGTCAGATCGCGCACATCGCGGATGCCGGCATTGATGATCAGCCCCCTGCAGCCCCGCGCCTGGGCCGAGGTGGCGAGCAGATCGCCGAAATAGCCGTCCTCGCACGGCGAGGTGGGGGCGATCACCAATATGTCGCCGGCACGCAGCTGTTCGATGGCGACATGCACCATCCAATTGTCTCCGGGCGGGGCGGAAATAGTGATGGCGCTGCCGGCGATGCGGGCGCCGGCATAGATGGGCCGCATGTAACTGGCCAGCAGGCCGGTGCGCCCCTGCGCCTCGTGCACGGTGGAAACGCCGCAGCGTTCCAGCACCGCGATCACCGCCGGATCGGCCCGCTCGATGGACTGGACGACGATACCGCTCATCTGTTCGCTCCTCTTCGTGAACGGCATAGGGGCCGCGCCGCTTGTGGGGGAAGTCCGAAGTTTGAAGCCCTCATAAGGACATGCTAATTCGAAGGCGATATGCTTTGGCAGCTGAACCTGAGGCACCTGCGTGCCATGGCCGCGATCACGCGGCTGGGCAGCATTTCGGCCGCCGCCCAGGCGGTGAGCATCAGCCAGCCCGCCATCACCCAGGGTCTCGGCAAGCTGGAGGCGCAACTGGCGCTGACCCTGTTCGAACGCCAGCCCGGCGGGATGAAGGCCACGGCGGCGGCCGAAATTCTGGCCGGCCGCGTGGAACGGGCGCTGGCCCATATCGGCAGCCCGCGGGTGACGACGGCGCAGCTGCGCGCCTTGCTCGCCATGGCCGAGGCCGGCAGCTATCCCGGCGCCGCACGCATCACCGGCCTGGCGCAGCCCACGCTGCACCGCGCGCTTGCCGATCTGGCCATTGCCCTGCGCCGGCCGCTGCTGGAACGGCGCGGCAAGGGCATCAGCTTCACCGACGCCGGGCGGCGCACCATCCGCCAGTTCCGCCTGGCCCGGGCCGAGCTGGACGCCGGCTTGACCGAGCTGGAAAATCTCAAGGGCCGCGAGGTCGGCCGCATCGTGGTGGGGGCCATGCCGCTGTCGCGGGCGCGGGTGCTGCCGGCGGCGATGGCGGCCTTTCACGCCCGTTTTCCCCACGCCCGCGTCGCCGTGTCTGAAGGCGCCTTTGGCGAGCTGATCGAGCCGCTGCGTGATGGCGATATCGATCTGATGATCGGCGCGCTGCGCGATCCGGCGCCGGGGCCCGACATTCAGCAACAGCCGCTGTTCACCGATCGCCCGGCGATCTTCGGCCGCAAGGGGCACCCGCTGGCCGAATTGGAGCTGGCCGGGTCGGCGTTGGCCGGGCAGGGGCCCGATCTGGCGGCGCTGGCCCGTTATCCCTGGGTGGTGCCGGCGCCCAGCACCCCGCTCTACAACCAATGGCGGCAGATGTTCGAAACCGCCGGCCTGGCGCTGCCCGATGTGCCCATCGAATGCGGATCGGTGATCGCCATCCGCCAGCTGCTGGTCGCCACCGATTTCCTCACCCTGCTGTCCCCCGATCAGCTCGCGGTGGAGCTGGAGGCCGGCTGGCTTGTGCCGATCGCCGAAACCCCGGCGCGCATGTCGCGCACCATCGGCATCAGCACCCGCACCGGCTGGCGGCCGACGGCGCTGCAGGCGGCGTTTGTCACGCAGCTGCTGCACACGGCGCAGCTGGGTTGATCGGCCCAGGATTCGCGAAAACTTATGGCCGGGCACTGCTTCGGATTGGACGGCACCCGGGCCCGGCGACATGGGGGGCGGCATGGCGATTTCCCTGTCCCTGATCGGTTTTGGCGAGGCCGGCCAGACCTTTGCCGGCGCGGCCGGCTGGGGCGGCGCGGCGCGCGCCTTTGACATTCGCGCCGTCGATTATGCTGCCACCGGCGTCAGCGGCTGTGCCAGCCTGGCCGATGCGCTGGCCGGCGCCGCCCAGGTGATCAGCGTGGTGACCGCCGATGCCGCCGTCGCGGTGGCCGAAGCCGCCGCCGCCCATCTGCCGCCGGGCGCCTTTTTCTTTGACATGAACAGCGTGTCGCCGGGGGCCAAGCAGGCCGCCGCGCGCGCCATCACCGCCGCCGGCGGCCATTATGTCGACACCGCGGTGATGGCGCCGGTGAACCCGCAGCGGCTGGCCGTGCCGCTGTTGCTGGCCGGCCCCGCCGCCACGGACGGCCAGGCCCGGCTGGCGGCGCTGGGCTTCGGCAACATCCGCGTGGTCGGCGCTGACATCGGCCGGGCGGCATCGATCAAGATGCTGCGGTCGGTGATGTACAAGGGGCTGGAAGCGCTGACCGCCGAATGCCTGCTCGCCTGTGACCGCGCCGGCGTGACCGACGAGGTGGTGGCCAGCTTCGGCGACGGCTTTGCCGAACAGGCCGATTACCGGTTTGACCGCATGCTGGTGCACGGGGTGCGCCGCGCCGCCGAAATGGCGGAGGCCGCCCGCACCCTTGAAGAACTCGGCGTCGAACCGCTGCTGACCCGCGGCACCATCGCCCGCCAGGCCGATCTGGGCGGTCGCGGCCTGCCGCCGCCGGCTGGTCTGGCTGCCAAACTGGAGGCCTTGCGCCCATGATCATCGATTGCCACGGCCATTACACCGTGCTGCCCCGCGCCCATGATGCCTGGCGCGAGGCCCAGGTCGCCGCTTTCAAGGCCGGCACGGCGCCGCCGCCCTATCCCGCCATTTCCGACGACGAGATCCGCGAGACGATCGAGGCCAACCAGCTGCGCCTGATCCGCGAGCGCGGGGCCGACATGACGATCTTCAGCCCGCGCGCCAGTGCCATGGCGCCCCACGTCGGCGATCAATCGGTGGCGGTGCCCTGGGCTCAGGCCTGCAACAATCTGATCGCGCGGGTGGTCGGCCTGTTCCCCGAAACCTTTGTCGGCGTGTGCATGCTGCC
>CAZAWH010000173.1:0-4587 GCA_964488775.1 uncultured Sandarakinorhabdus sp.
GCCTCCGACAGCGGGCCGGCGCTGGCCAGTTTCAGGGAATCGACCAGCATGCGGCTTTGCCCGGTGGCGGTGTCCACCGCCCACAGATCGAAGCGGTCACGGTCTTCGGCGCGGCTTTTTAGCAGGGTGGCCAGCCGGCCATCGGGCGACAGCTTGAGCACGCGCGGGCGCGGGCCGGTGAGGGCGGGCGAGGCAAAGACCCGTTCCAGCGTGAGCGGATCGGCGGCGGACTGACCGGCCGGAACCAGGGCCAGCAGGGCCAGCCCGGTCAACAGCATGCGCTTCATCTTCCCGTGTCCTTTTGCGAATTTCGGCGGCGATATTACGACAATGCGTCAATGCCGCACCCTTGCCGCTCCGCCAAGTGCCTGCTAGCAGTGCGACAACAACGGTGAAAACCGTTGCCATCGTCGGCAATTCTGCGCTGCCGCCGCCCACATGCCATTCCGATGGCGGGCAGGCCGGTGTTTGGCAGGATGGAGCCGGTGATCCGGGCCGGCGTGCCGCCGGCAAGCGACGTATTTGATGGGACGCGGATGAACAGCAAGCACGCCTTGGCCGAAGGGATGCCCGCACTGCGGCATCCGGCCAACGCGGCTCGCCTTGCCACGGCCGCGCCTGCCACTGTCTTTTCACACCCCTTCGGTCGGCCGCGTGCCGGCCTTTTCTATTTGCGCCGCCCCGCCAGTGCTCAACCGAGCCGGCGGCCGCGCGCCACGGAGCCTTTCCATGTCACACCGTATGCTGATCGACGCCCGCCACCCGGAAGAAACGCGGGTGGCCGTGGTCAATGGCCAACGCATCGAGGAATTTGATTTCGAATCAGCTGACAAGCGTCAGCTGAAGGGCAACATCTATCTGGCCAAGGTCACGCGGGTCGAACCCTCGCTGCAGGCCGCCTTTGTCGAATATGGCGGCAACCGCCACGGTTTCCTGGCCTTTTCGGAAATCCACCCGGATTATTATCAGATCCCCAAGGAGGATCGTGACGCCCTGCTGCGCGAGGAGGCCGAACTGGCCGCCGAGGAGCATGGCCACGACGATGATCATGATGATGGCGACGAGGTGCAGGAGGCCGGCGGCCATCATGACGAACCGTCGGAGGCGCTGCGGCGCAAGCGCATGGCGCTGCGTCGTCGCTACAAGATCCAGGAGGTGATCCGCCGCCGGCAGGTGATGCTGATCCAGGTGGTGAAGGAGGAGCGCGGTTCGAAGGGCGCGGCGCTGACCACCTATCTCAGCCTGGCTGGCCGTTATTGCGTGCTGATGCCCAACACGGCGCACGGCGGCGGCATCAGCCGCAAGATTTCCAACCCGGCCGACCGCAAGCGGCTGAAGCAGATCATGGCCGATCTGCACCTGCCGAACGGCATGGGCGCCATCGTGCGCACCGCCGGCCTGAAGCGCAGCGCCGCCGACATCCGCCGCGATTTCGATTATCTGACCCGCCTGTGGGATGAAATCCGCGAAAAGACCCTGGCCAGCCAGGCCCCGGCGTTGATCCACGAGGATTCCAACCTGATCAAGCGGGCGATCCGCGACATCTACAGCCGCGACATCGAACAGGTGCTGGTGGAAGGCCGCGCCGGGTTCGAGGCCGCGCACCGGTTCATGTCGCTGTTGATGCCCACCCATGCGCCCAAGGTGGTGGAATATGAAGGCACGGTGCCGCTGTTCCAGCGCTTTGGCGTGGAAGGCCAGCTGGAAGGCATGTACCAGCCGGTGGTGCAGCTGAAATCCGGCGGCTATCTGGTGATCAACCCGACCGAGGCGCTGGTGTCGATCGACATCAACTCCGGCCGCTCGACGCGGGAATATGGCATCGAGGAAACCGCCACCAAGACCAATCTGGAAGCCGCCGAGGAAATCGCCCGCCAGCTGCGCCTGCGCGACATGGCCGGCCTGGTGGTGATCGACTTCATCGACATGGAGAACAGCTCCAACACCCGCAAGGTGGAAAAGGCGATGAAGGAGGCGCTGAAGAACGACCGCGCCCGCGTGCAGATTGGCCGCATTTCCAGCTTTGGCCTGATGGAGATGAGCCGGCAGCGCCTGCGCACCGGCATCCTGGAAGCGTCCACCCATGTTTGCCCGATGTGCGAAGGCACCGGCATGGTGCGCTCGGTCGCCTCCGCCGCCCTGGCCGCGCTGCGCGCGCTGGAAGCCGAGGCCCTGCGCGGCCGTCACAGCGACCTGGTGCTGCGCGCCGGTGAGGAGGTCGCGGTCTATCTGCTCAATCGCAAGCGCATCGAACTGGCCGAGCTGGAAGAGCTGTATGGCGTTTCGATCGTGACGCGGCCGGACGATTCCCTGATCGGGCCGAATTTCCAGATCGATGCCGGCGGTCCGCCGCCCACCAAGCGCGTGGAGATGAGCCCGCTGCCGCCGGTGGTGAAGGTGCAGGAGGATGAGCCGGAGGCCGCCGCCGCCGATGCGGACGAGGATGGCGACGAGCGCGGTGACGATGGCGACAGCCGCGAGGACGGGCGTGACGAAGGCCGCCGAGGCCGTGGCCGCCGCCGCCGCCGTGGGCGTGGCCGCCGCGAGGATGGCGAGGAGCAGACCGGCGACAGCGCCGCCGACGCGCCGGCAGACGACGGTGCCGAAGCGGCGGATGCAGCCGATGATGGCGACGAAGCCGGCGACAATGAGGCTGGTGATGCCAATGGCGGCGGCAAGCGCAAGCGCCGTCGTCGCGGCCGTCGCGGCCGCCGTGGCGGTGAGCGGGGCAGCGATGCCGTGACCGGCGCCGAGGCGGCCGATGCCGAGGCGCCAGCCGAAGCCGACGCCGTGGCCGAGCCGGCAGATGCGCCGGCCGCCAAGCCGAAGCGCAGCCGCCGCAAGAAGGCCGAAACGGCCGAAACCGTGGCCGAAGTGGCCGCGCCGGTGGCCGATGCGGCGCCCGTGGTGGCCGCCGAGGCGGAACCGGTGGCGGCAATCGAGGCCGAGGTGGCCAAACCGAAGCGCAGCCGCCGCAAGAAGGCCGATGCCGATGCCGAAGCGCCGGTGGCGGCCGAACCGCCGGCCGTGGTGGCCGAACCTGTTGCCGAACCGGTGGCCGAGCCCGCCGCCGAGGCGACCAAGCCGAAGCGCAGCCGCCGCAAGAAGGCGGATGCCGATCCCGCCCCGGCCGCCGATGTGGCGCCGGAACCGGTGGTGACGGCCGAAGCCGAAGCGCCGGCCCCGGAGCCGGCCGCCGAGGCTGCTGCTGAAACCGCCGCCGATCCGGCCGAGCCGGCGCCCGCGCCGCGCAAGGGCTGGTGGCAGCGCACCTTCGGCACCAAGTGAGCCCACGGCGCTGAGCCGGCCCAGCCCCAAGCTGGACTAGACCCGCCCAAAGAAAGCCTTGCTCCACCCGTGACGCGCCATGCGGCATGGGTGGAGCATGGATTTTCAGCCCCAATCATCCCAGGTCATTCTGGTCGGCGCCGGCCCGGGCGCGGCCGATCTGCTCACCGTGCGGGCGGTGCGCGCGCTGGCTGCGGCCGATGTCGTTGTGCTGGACGGGCTGGTGGGGGCCGATGTGCTGGATCTGATCCCGGCCCGCGCCCGCCGGATTTCGGTGGCCAAGCGCCGCGCGCGCCACACCCTGCCGCAGGAACAGATTGGCGATCTGTTGGTCGCCGAGGCCCGCGCCGGCCACACGGTGGTGCGCCTGAAAGGCGGTGACCCGTTCATCTTCGGCCGTGGCGGTGAAGAGGTGGAAGCCTGTGTCGCCGCTGGCGTGCCGGTTCAGGTGATCCCCGGCATTTCGGCCGCCAATGGGGCCGCGGCTGCGACGCTGATGCCGCTGACCCACCGCGACCATGCCTCCATGGTCAGTTTCGTGGCCGGCGAATGCCGGGGCCTCGCCCAGCAGAATTGGGCGGGGCTGGCCGGCAAGGGCCGCACGCTGGTCATCTACATGGGTCTGGCCGGTGCCGGGCCGATTGCCGAAAAGCTGATCGCCGATGGCCTGGCGCCCGACACGCCGGTGGCCGTGGTGGAACGCGCCACCCAGCCTGCTCAACGCCTGGTGACCAGCCTGCTCGCCGATCTGGCCGGGCTGGTGGCGCGCGAGGCCATATCCTCCCCCGCCCTCATCATCGTGGGCGATGTTGCCACTCTGCCGGGGCGCCTGGCCGCCGCGGCCCAAGTCAAGGAAATCCCATGCCCCGCCTGTTGACCGGCAACCGGGTCGAGACCGGTGATGTGATCTGGTGGACCGGTGACGGCTGGTCCCAGCATCTGAAGGAGGCCGTGGCCGTTGATGACGGCGGCGAGGCGCTGATTGCGCAGTTCAGCCCGCAGGAACGCATCAACGATCTGGCCCTGATCGATGCCGATGCCACCGATGCCGGCTGGCGCCCGCGCACCACGCGCGAACGCGTGCGCGCCGTGGGCCCCAGCGTGCGCCCCGATTTTGCCCTGCCTTCCCTGCCTGTGGATGCCATCTGATGTATCGTTATGACGAATTTGATCAGGCCATTGTCGATGCCCGCGTCGCCGAATTCCGCGACCAGGTGGCCCGCCGGCTGAACAATGAGATTTCCGAGGAAGCCTTCAAGCCGCTGCGGCTGATGAACGGCATCTATCTGCAATTGCACG
>CAZAWH010000173.1:4687-5763 GCA_964488775.1 uncultured Sandarakinorhabdus sp.
GAGGAAGCCTTCAAGCCGCTGCGGCTGATGAACGGCATCTATCTGCAATTGCACGCCTATATGCTGCGCGTCGCCATTCCCTATGGCACGCTGGACAGCCGGCAGCTGCACATGCTGGCGCACATCGCCCGGCGGTATGACCGCGGTTATGGCCATTTCACCACGCGCCAGAACATCCAGTACAACTGGATGAAGCTGGAGGAGATGCCCGATCTGCTGGCCGATCTGGCCAGTGTGGAAATGCATGCCTTCCAGACCAGCGGCAATTGCATCCGCAACATCAGCAGCGACCAGTTTGCCGCCGCGGCCGCCGACGAGATCGCCGATCCGCGCCCCTATGCCGAGCTGTTGCGGCAATGGTCGACGCTGCATCCGGAATTTTCCTTCCTGCCCAGGAAATTCAAGATCGCGGTGACCGGCAGCGCCATCGATCGCGCCGCCATCCAGCTGCACGATATCGGCTTGCAACTGGTGCACGGCCCCGACGGCGCGATTGGCCTGAAGGTGCTGGTGGGCGGCGGCATGGGGCGCACGCCGCTGCTGGCGCATGTGATCCGCGAGTTTCTGCCGGTTGCTGATTATCTCAGCTACATGGAAGCCATCTTGCGCGTGTACAACCGCCACGGCCGGCGGGACAATATCTACAAGGCGCGCATCAAGATCCTGGTCAATGATCTGGGCGCGGCCGAATTCGCGCGGCAGGTGGAGGAAGAATGGGCGGCGCTGAAGCCGCTGGGTCTTGATCCGCCGCCATCGGAACTGGCGCGCATCGCGGCGCATTTCGCGGCCCCGGCACTGGATGCCGATGCCCCGGTGGACATTGACCTGTCCAACGCGGAATTCGCCGACTGGGTGGCGGTGAACACCCATCCGCACAAGGTGCCGGGCCATGCCATCGTGACGATCAGCCTGAAGGCGCCCGGTGAGATCCCCGGCGATGCCAGCGCCGACCAGATGGACCTGATCGCCGATCTGGCCCAGGCCCACGCGCAGGACGAAATCCGCGTCACCCATGCACAGAATCTGGTGCTGCCGCATGTGCGCCGCGATGCGCTGTTCACCATCTGGCAGGCGCT
>CAZAWH010000174.1:0-5691 GCA_964488775.1 uncultured Sandarakinorhabdus sp.
CAAGACCACCGGCAAGCTGGGCAGCGTGATGACCGAATCGATCGCGGCGGCGCTGAGCTTTGTGCGGGCGCGGGCGACCCATTATGGCATCAAGCCCAGCCTGTTCGAAAAGAAGGACATCCATGTGCACTTGCCGGAAGGCGCGACGCCCAAGGATGGCCCGTCGGCCGGCATCGCCATGGTGACGGCGATCATTTCCACCCTGACCGGTGTGGCGGTGAAGCGCGATGTGGCGATGACCGGCGAGGTGACGCTGCGTGGCCGGGTGCTGCCGATCGGGGGCTTGAAGGAAAAGCTGCTGGCGGCGCTGCGCGGCGGCATCACCACCGTGCTGATCCCGGCGGAGAACGAGAAGGACCTGGCCGACATTCCGGACAATGTGAAGGACGGGCTGAAGATCGTGCCGGTCTCGCATGTCGATGAGGTGCTGGCGCTGGCGTTGACCCAGCCGCTGGTGCCGATCGAATGGACGGAGGCCGACGAGAAGGCCGTGCAGCCCGCCGCCGTGGTGGCAGCCGAACCGGCGGTGCGGCACTGATTTTTGTTCACCAGGCGTGATGGTGGGGCTTTACAGCGCCCGCCATCTCGCCTAATCGGCCGCTCCCAGCCCGGCGTGGACTGGGGCGGAACAATCGGGCGCGTAGCTCAGCGGTAGAGCACTGCTTTCACACGGCAGGGGTCACAGGTTCAATCCCTGTCGCGCCCACCATGTTCCTCAAGACCCCGCAGCACCGGCTGCGGGGTTTCTTGTTTCAGGGCCCGACCGATGAATGCGCACCCGCAGCCCGTGTGGACCGATTGGCAGGCGCAGCAGCGCGCCGCGCGGATCAGCACGGCCGATCTGTTGACCGAAGTGGGGCTGCGTGCGGCCGATTTCCCGGCCGGGGTGCTGGCGGCGCCGGATTTTCCGGTGGTGGCTCCGCCGCATTTCCGCGGCCTGATCCGGCGCGGCGATCCCGGCGACCCGTTGCTGTTGCAGGTGCTGGCGCGCGGGGAGGAGGCGCTGCCCCAGCCCGGCCGGCTGACCGATCCGCTGGCAGAGGCGGATTATCGTGCCGCGCCGGGCCTCTTGCGCAAATATCGCAGCCGGGCGCTGATGATCGCCTCGGGCGCCTGCGCCATCCATTGCCGTTATTGTTTCCGCCGCCATTATGATTATGGCGCCGCGATGCTGACCCGCGCTGGCGAGGCCGAGGCACTGGCCGCCATCGCCGCCGATCCGGCCATCGAGGAGGTGATCCTGTCGGGCGGGGACCCGCTGTCGCTGAACGATGCGCGGCTGGAGGGGCTGGTGACGGCAATTGCCGCCGTGCCGCATGTGACGACGCTGCGCCTGCACAGCCGCACGCTGATGACCATTCCGGATCGGGTGACGCCGGCGCTGATCCGGCTGGTGACCGGCACGCGGCTGGCCGTGGTGATCGTGGCGCACAGCAATCATGCCAATGAGATTTCCGCTGATGTGGCGGCCGCGCTCGGCCGGCTGCGGGCGGCGGGGGTGACGCTGCTGAACCAGTCGGTGCTGCTGGCCGGGGTGAATGACGATGCCGCCACCATCGCCGCCCACGCCCGGCGGATCTTTGCCGCCGGCATGCTGCCTTATTACATGCACTTGACCGATCCGGTGGACGGCGCGGCGCATTTCGATGTGGACGAGGGCCGGGCGCGGCTGATCGAGGCCGAACTGCGCGGGATGTTGCCCGGCTATCTGGTGCCGCGCTTTGTGCGCGAGGTGCCGGGGCGGACGGCCAAGACCCCGCTGGCCGACCTCAGCTGAGCGGTGCGGTGCTGACCTGGCCCCAGGGGCCGGTGATCGCCAGCGTCTTGCCGGGGGCATAGACATTGACGAACAGGGTGCGGCCATCGGCGCTGAAGCAGGCGCCGGCCAGTTCGGTCTGGGCGCGCAGCCGGCCGATGGCATAGATCTGCCCGGCCGGGGTGATGCCGCGCAGATGATTGTCCTGAACCTCGGTATATTGATCCTCGCACACCACCAGATGGCCACGGGGGCCCACGGTGATGTTGTCGCCAAAGTTCATCACGTCGGCGCGGGGCGATTCCACGAACAGATCGAGCTGGCCGGGCGCGTCGACTTCGCGGGGCGTGCCTTCGTGGGCGGAGGGGCGATAGCGCATGATCTGGCCCAGCTTTGCCTGGCCGCCGCTGGTGCACATGATGAAGATCTGGCCGGCGCCGATGACGATGCCTTCGCCGCGGGCGAACAGCGCGGCACCCTTGGCCGCGCCGCGCAGGCGCAGATCATCCTCACGCGAATCGACACCATCAAGATCGATCCAGCGCACCGCCTGGGGCCGCTGCAACGGCAGCTGGGCACCGCTGAAATTGCGCGTGTCGGCCAGGCCGCTGGCCAGCGCCAGGGCCTGCAGCCGGCCGCCGGCCTTCAGATCGCCGCGCCGGGCCGGCAGCAGGCGATAGATCAGGCTGTCGGCCCGGTCTTCGGTGAGATAGACGATGCCGGTGGCGGGATCGACGGCCGCGGCCTCGTGGTTGAAGCGGCCCAGCGCGGTGAGCGGCACGGGATCAACGAGGCCGCGCGCCCGGGCCGGCACCTCGAACACCCAGCCATGATCGCGGGCGAGGCCGTTCTGGCCGGCGCGGCTGACATCCTCCTCACAGCTGAGCCAGCTGCCCCGCGGCGTGGTGCCGCCGGCGCAATTGCGGATGGTGCCGGCCAGGCTGAGATGGCGGCGCTCCACCTGGCCGGTGCGGTGGTTGTAGACGATGCTGGTGGTGCCGCCGGGCAGCGGCGTGCCGGCCAGCCGGTCAAAGGCGGCAAGATTGGCACCACCGCCGGCCGGGAAGGCGCCATCCCGGGCGTGGCGCAGGTGGAGTTCGTGGTTGCGCACCAGGATGGTGCGATCCCGATCAAGGCGGAAGGCGCCCATGCCATCGAACCGGTCGGGCGTGGGCAGGCCATCGTCCATCGGCGTGCCGGCGGTGTCGATCACGCGATAGGCAAAGCCGGGCGCCAGATCGAGCAGGCCGGCCGGATCGGGCCGCAGCGGGCCATGGCCGACAATCGGCATGGAGGTGGCGGCCTGGGCGCGGGCGGCCAGGCCGGCGAGAGCGGTGGCGGCCAGACCGGCCCCGAAATCACGGCGGTTGATGATCATGATGCTGCCTTGCCCGCCCCCTGTTGCAATATCGTGAAACTGAACGGGCGATAACAAGCCTGTTCAGCCTGTTCACATGCCGGATGTGCGAATCATCGCCGCATCAACAGGAGCGAAGGATCAAGCGATGCAGATCAAGACGGGCGTGATGGCGGGCCTGATGCTGGCCGGCCTGGCCGTGGCCGCCCCGGCCGCCGCCCAATGGCAGCAGGATGGCTGGCAGCAGCCGCAGGCCGGTTGGCAGAACAGCGGCTGGAATGACAACCGCCGCTGGAATGACGATCGCGGCTGGAATGACCGGCGTGGCTGGAATGATCGCCGCGGCTGGAACCAGCAGGCCGGCTGGAACGATGGCCGTGGCGGCCAGTTTTGCCGCCGCAGCGATGGCAGCACCGGCACGCTGGTGGGGGCCGCCGTGGGCGGGGTGATCGGTTCGGAAGTCGCCCGGCGGGGCGACAAGACCATGGGCGCCGTGCTGGGCGCGGTGGCCGGCGGCCTGTTGGGCCGCAGCGTTGACCGCGGCCGCGTGGTGTGCCGTTGAGCCCCGGAATTTCTGATGGAAGGAGTAAGGTCCATGATGATGCGTAGCGCGATGATGACGGCCACCCTTGCGGGCCTGGCCCTTGCCGCCCCGGCATTGGCCCATGACGATGATTGGCGTGACCGCCGCAACGCCTCCCCGCGCGAAGTGGCGCGCAGTTGGGACCGTGTGCAGGATGAACGCCGCGACCTGGCCCGCGCCCAGTGGCGCGGTGACCGCGAGGACATCCGCGAGGAGCGGCGCGAGCTGCGCCGGGCCGAGCGCGAGTTCCGCGAAGACCGGCGCGACCTGTATCGCGCCGGCTGGGGCGGCGGGCCCGGCAACGGGCGGGGTTGGGGCCCCGGTGGCCGGCCCGGCAATGACTGGAGCTGGCGCCAGGACGGCTGGAACCGCCCGGGCTGGCATGCCGAACATTTCTATCGCCAGGGCAATTACCGGCCCTATCAGCTGGGCTGGAACGATCCGGTGTGGCGCGGGTATGACAACCGCTATTACTGCCGGCGCAGTGATGGCACCACCGGCCTGATCGTGGGCGGCATCGCCGGCGGTGTGCTGGGCAATGTGCTGGCGCCGGGCGGATCGAAGACGCTGGGCAGCATCATCGGCGGCGCCGCGGGCGCGGCCATCGGCAACAGCATCGATCGCGGCCGGGTGGTCTGCCGATAAGCCTTGGCAGCGATGGCGTTCATCGGAAAATCCGGTTGGACGCCATCGCCGCCGCTGGCCTATCGTGTTGCCAAAGGAGACGGACGATGGCCAAGAAGAAGCACAAGGGTGATGAAATCGATCTGGGCATGGCCGATGGCCAGCGCAAGGCGATTGCCGACGGGCTGGCGCGGTTGCTGGCCGATACCTATACCCTGTATCTGAAGACCCACAATTTTCATTGGAACGTGACGGGGCCGCAATTCAATTCGCTGCACCTGATGTTTGAAACCCAGTATACCGAATTGGCGCTGGCGGTGGACCTGATCGCCGAGCGTATCCGCGCCCTGGGCGAACCGGCACCGGGCAGTTATTCGGCCTTCGCGACCTTGTCGACCATCAAGGAGGCGGACGGCGTGCCCAAGGCGGACGAGATGGTGCGCATCCTGGCCGAAGACCAGCTGGCCGTGGTGCGCACCGCCCGCGCGGTGTTCCCGCTGGCCGATGCCGCCCATGATGAGCCGACCGCCGATCTTTTGACCCAGCGCATGCAGGTGCACGAAAAGACCGCGTGGATGCTGCGCGCCAACCTGGGTTAACGGCGCAGCACCATGAGGCCGGCGAGGGCGGCGGCGAGGCTGCCGGCGATGATGCCCAGCTTGGCCGCCGCTTCCTGATCGCTGCCGCTGCCAAAGGCCAGCGCGGCGATGAACAGGCTCATGGTGAAGCCGATGCCGCACAGGAGGCTGAGGCCCCAGAGCTGGCGGGTGGTGGCGTGGGCCGGCATGTCGACGATCTTCAGCCGCACCAGCGCCATGATGGCGCCGAAGATGCCGATCTGCTTGCCCAGCAGCAGCCCCAGCGCAATGCCCAGCACCAGCGGATCGAGCGCGGCGGCCAGTGACAGGCCGCGCAGATCGACGCCGGCATTGGCAAAGCCGAAGATCGGCACGATCACAAAGCCGACAATGGGCGCCAGCGCATGTTCGACCCGCAGCAGCGGGCTTTCCCGGTCTTCCGGGGTGCCGGGCGTGGTGCGGATCGGCAGGGCCAGTGCGGTGATGACGCCGGCGAGTGTTGCGTGGATGCCGCTGGCATGGATGGCCAGCCACAAGCCGGCCCCCAGCAGCAGATAGGGCCACAGCGCCTGTACCCGCCGCCACGACAGCAGCGCCAGCGCGGCGGTGAGGCCGGCCGCCGCCGCCAGCGCCGCCAGATCAAGCCCCTTGGTGTACACGGCGGCAATCACCACGATGGCGCCAAGATCGTCGATCACGGCAATGGCGGTGAGCAGCAATTTCAGGCTGGCCGGCACGCGATCGCCCAGCAGCGCCATGACGCCAAGCGCAAAGGCGATATCGGTGGCGGTGG
>CAZAWH010000175.1:0-5687 GCA_964488775.1 uncultured Sandarakinorhabdus sp.
ACGCCGTTCAGATGGTCCATCTCATGCTGCAGGCAGGTGGCGAGCAGACCGTCCAGCTCTTCGTCGTGGGCGGCGCCTTGCTCGTCCAGCCAGGTCACCCGGATGCGGGCCGGGCGCTGCACATCGGCGTACATCTCGGGCACTGACAGGCAGCCTTCGGAATAGACCGACAGTTCGGGCGATTCCCAGGTGATCTCGGGATTGATGAACACCCGCGGCTCGCGCACGCGCTTGATGTCTTCCGGGCGGGCATCCTCGGGCGTGCCGTCTTCCTCCGGCTGCAGATCGATCACCAGGATGCGTTCGGCCACGCCGACCTGGATGGCGGCAAGGCCAATGCCCGGCGCGTCATACATGGTTTCAAACATGTCCGCGATCAGGGTGCGATGCGCGTCGGTGACGGTCTCGACCGGCTTGCTGATCTGCTTCAGCCGCGGATCGGGCGTTTCGATGATGGGGAGGATGGCCATGCGCTGCGAGGTATGGCGGGCGGGGCCGGGCGTCAAGGGTTGGGGGGTGTGGGGGGAAGCAGGCAAGAGGGGCGTGGCGGAGCCACGCCGTCGGACGACACACGAAAAGGGCGGCCTGTGGGGGCCGCCCTTTTTGGTCGCCGGCCGAGCTGGCCGGAGTCGGCGGATAGTGCTGCGCACTATCCGCACGCCCGGCTGCGCTTAGAACATCGTGCGCAGGGTGATGCCGTAGGTGCGCGGTTCACCCGGGAAGGCGATGAACATGCCGTTGGCATTGGCCGCAAAGCCGCGCGCCACCTGGCGGAAGGTCGCCCCGCCCTGTAGCGGCGCATCGGCCGAGATCTGGGCATATTTGGTGTTGAACAGGTTCTGCGCCCAGAATTCGATGCCCCAGATGCGATCCTTGCCATAAAGGCCAAGGCGGGCGTTGACGATCTGGAAGTCAGGCTCGTCCTTTTCGAAATCCAGGTCGGACCCGGTGTTGAACTTCGACATGTAGCGATAGTCGAGATAGACCAGCGCCGACATGTCGGTGCCCGAGATCGGCGGGGTCCAGGCAAAGCTGGCGGTCACCACATAGGGCGACGCGTTGGACAGCAGCTGGCCCGGCAGCTGGAACAGCGTCGGCGCCAGGCTGGAGCCGGCGGTGCCGGTCAACTGGCGGGCATAGCGGGTGTCGGCATAGGTGAAGCCGCTGGTGATCGCCACATGCTTGACCGGGAACAGCGAGGCTTCCAGTTCGACGCCCTGCGAGGTCAGGCCCGGGCCCAGCCGGTTGGTCGGGCAGGCCGAGTTGCCGGCGGTGAGATCGCGGTCACGCCCGCCCAGATCATCGCGACAGCCGCCGATGTTGGCCACTTCGAAGTTGACGCCGTTGAAGGTGTTCAGCTGGAAGTCGCGGAACTTCTGCAGGAACAGCGCGCCGTTCAGGCGGAAGCCCTTGAAGTTCAGCTTGGCGCCCAGTTCATAGGCATCGACGCCTTCGGCGTTGAAGCGCAGGTCGCTGGCGCGCGGATTGTTGGCCACCAGCGCCGAGGTGTCGAGGTTGAAGCCGCCGGCCTTGTACCCACGCGAGTAGGACAGATAGGTGGTGACCTCGCTGGTCGGCCGCCAGGTGATGACGGCAGTGCCGGTCAGCCGCTCCTCGGTGAAGGTGGCGCCCGGCGCGCTGCGGGTGAAGCCGGGGCCGGCGGTGCCGTTGATCACGCACGGGAGGTTGGCCAGGCTGGCCAGCGGCGACGCGCGCAACGCCGCGCAGAAGCCGTTGTTGGCGTTGAAGCTGGTGTCCAGCGTCTTCTTCTCGTTGGTGTAACGCGCGCCCAGCGTCAGGCTCAGCTTGTCGGGGACGAGCTGGATGACGTTGTGGGTGAAGAAGGCATAGTTGCGGCTGTGCTGGCTGAAGCGGTTGTCCACCACGCCGGTGCCGTTCATCAGGCTCTGCCCGGTGGGCGGGGTGTAGCCGATCTGCGAGGCAACGTTGTAGAAGCCGCCGCGGGTGTCGATCGGCCGGCCGGGGATCAGGGCGCCCTGGCCCGACAGCGCGGCGATCTGGGCGCCGGTGGCGCCGCCGATGGCGCCGGCCAGCGTGGCGGCCAGCGGCCGGTTGAAGCAGCTGGTGTCGGCGGTGTTGATCAGGCCCAGCTGGCCGGTGGCGCGGGCGAACGTGTCGGCCAGCACGCAGTTGGCATAGCGTTCATAGTCGCGGCCATAGACCAGATCATCATCGGCCTTCAGCGTTTCATCGGCGAAATAGGCGCCGACCAGCCAGTCCAGCCGGTCATCAAAGGCCTTGCCCTGCAGGCGCAGTTCCTGGGTGAAGGTGCTGAACTTGCGGTCCTGATCGCGGCGGTGGAGGATGTCGAGGCTGTTGAAATCGGCATCCTGCGCCGCCTTGTTCTTGAACTGGCGATAGGCGGTGATGGAGGTCACGGTGACGGCGCCGGTTTCCCAGTTGATCTCACCCGACAGGCCCCAGTCGCGGGTGCGCTGGAAATAGCCTTCGCCCGGCGTGATCGCGGTGTCGCGGATGAACCGTTCACCGGTGGGCGGGGTGGGGATGGTGCCGCCCAGGCCGCGCACGATGCCCAGGATGGTGTTGGGCGTGCTGTTCACATTGCCCTGCGCGTCGCGCACCAGGTTGGCGGTGGGCAGATAGGCCGCGCCGCAGCATTCCTCATCCTTGCTGTTGTAATCGGCGATGATGCGGATGCTGATGTCTTCGGTCGGCTTGGCCAGCAACTGGCCGCGCAGCAGCCAGCGGTTGCGATCGGCCAGCGTGCGGCCCGACACGACATCGCGCAGGAAACCGTCGCGCTTGTTGTAGAGGCCGTCGACGCGGAACATCAGCTTGTCGCCGGCAATCGGGCCGGTCAGGCTGCCCTGCAGGCGGATATTGTCAAAATTGCCGTAGGACACTTCGGCGAGGCCACCGAATTCATCCTTGGGCATGGCGGTGGTGATGTTGAGCAGGCCGGCCGAGGCGTTGCGGCCGAACAGCGTGCCCTGCGGGCCGCGCAGCACTTCCACGCGCTCCAGCTCGCCCAGATCGGTCAGGCCGACGCCGGTGCGGCTGCGATAGACGCCGTCGATGAACACCGCGACCGAGCTTTCCAGGCCGGGGTTTTCACCCACGGTGCCGACGCCGCGCACACGCGCCGCGCCGTTCGATTCATTGGTGGCCGAGGAGACGAGCAGCGACGGCGCCAGCTGATTCAACTGGCGGATGTCGGTGCCGCCGGAATTGCGCAGCTGTTCCATCGACACGGCGGTGACGGCGATCGGAATCTTGGACAGGCCTTCGGACCGGCGGGTGGCGGTGACGATGATTTCGGCATTTTCGGCCGCATCGTCCTGGGCGGTTTCGGCCGGCGGCGGGGCCGGCTGCTGGGCTTGGGCGGCGACCGGCAGGATGAAGGCGGCGGCGGTGGCAAGCAGGAATGTGCGCATGATGTCTCCCCGGATTGGCACGGGGCGGCCGTTCGGCTCTTCCCCACGACGGCGATGGCTAACTCAATGATTGCGCGCGCGGAAGTGTGACACTTGCATGCACACGCAATCATCCGCAGCCGTGTTGCATTGCTGTCACACTATTGTCTGAGGTTGCGTGCGGGCGCGGCGCGGGGCAGCGTGGCACGACAGATTTGGGGAGAGCGACACATGAACCGTTTGGCAGGCAAGGTGGCCATGATCACCGGCGCGGCGCAGGGCCTGGGCGAGGCCATGGCCCGCCGCATGGCCGAAGAAGGCGCACGCCTGGTGCTGACCGACATCAACGAGGCCGGGGTGAAGGCCGTGGCCGCCAGCATCGGTGACGTCGCGGTGGCCTGCCGCCACGATGTCACCAGCCCTGACGACTGGGCCGCCGCCATCGCCTTTGCCGAAGCGAGCTGGGGTGGGTTCCACGTGCTGGTCAACAATGCCGGCATCGCGGGCGGCTCCACCGTGGAGGCGACCGATTTCGACACCTGGAAGCGCGTGCACAGCGTCGATCTGGACAGCGTGTTCCTCGGCTGCAAGCTCAGCCTGCCGGTGATGGCCCGCACCGTGCGCGACACCGGGGTGCGCGGCAGTATCATCAACCTTTCGAGCATCGCCGGGGTGATCGCCGCGCACAACAGCGCCGCTTATAACAGCGCCAAGGCCGCCGTGCGCCACCTGACCAAGAGCGTGGCGCTGCACTGCGCCAAGCAGCAATATCGCATCACCTGCAACAGCATCCACCCGGTGTTCATCGACACGCCGATCCTGGATGGCATCACCAGCGCCATGGGCCGCGAGGCGGGTCTGGCCAAGCTGGGCCGGCAGATCCCGCTGGGCGCGGTGGGCGAGCCCGATGACATCGCCTGGGCCGCCGTCTATCTGGCCAGTGACGAGGCCAAGATGGTCACCGGCCATGGCCTTTATGTCGATGGCGGCATCAGTGCGATGTGATGGCAGCGGGAGTGCCATATGAAAGCTGGTTAATGATTATTGCCGCCGCTTGCGGCCCGTCGTAAATTGCAGAATGTAACAATATTGTAACGGCGGGAAGCGAGGGGCCCCGGATGTTCAGTGTTGACGGGGCGGGCAGCCAGCAGGCCCTGCCCGAGGTGCAGTTTGCCTTGCCGGCGCCGGCGCTGCGGCCATTGATCACCACTTATTATCATGTCGTCGCACCGGGCCCGGTGGAGGATTTCCTGCACCCCGAATGGGGCAATATCCGCTTTTCCACCCGCGGCGAGTGGGCGGTGGACCGGCCGGGCAGCGATGATCCCACCCCGCCCCGCCACAGCCTGTTCGGCCCGACCGACCGCACCGGCACCGTCACCTCGCCCGGCGATGCCGCGATGCATGGCATCGGCCTCACCGCATTGGGCTGGGCCATGCTGGTTGGCTTGCCGGCCGATCGCCACGCCAACCGCATGTGCGATCTGGGCCTTGTGTATGGAGCGGCCGCCGGGGAATTGTGGCAGGCGCTGTGCGCGGCCGATTGGGCCGACACGCCGGCCCTGCTTGACGGGTTTTTCACCGCGCGCGCCGCCGCCGCGCCGCCGCCCGATCCGATGATCGAGGTGGTGCAGGCCGCACTGATCGACGGCAATATCGACACGGTGCATGATTTTGCCGCCGGGCTGCAGATGAACGAGCGCACGCTGGCCCGGCTGTGCCAGCGGGTCTTCGGCTTTTCGCCGAAACGCCTGCTCCGCCGCCAGCGCTTCCTGCGCACCCTGGCGGAAATCAACGACCGGCTGGACCAGCCGCTGGCCAGCCTGCTCGACGGCAGCTATTTCGACCAATCCCACTTCAACCGGGAATTCCGCGCCTATATGGGCATGACGCCGCTGGCCTATTTCCATTCGCCGCGCCAGATCATGCGCCGCGCCGCCATCGAACGCATGCGCACCGCCGGCGCCATCGTGCAGGGCCTGCATCACGCCAAGGCGGATTGACGCGGTTTTACGCCGGCCCGCTTTTGCGATATGGGCCGCGCCATGACCGACAATGCCCCCCAGATGCCCGGCACCGCCGCCGGCGTGATGCCCATTCCCGGCCCGTCCGATCCGATGGTGGTGCCGCGCAAGGCGCCGACGCGGCCCGATGGCCTGATCGATCTGGTCGGGCTGGACCGGCCCGCCATCGCCAGCGCGCTGGAAACCATCGGCCTGGATGTCAAGACCGCCCGCATGCGCAGCCGCCAGCTGTGGCACTGGATCTATCACCGCGGCGCCACCGATTTTG
>CAZAWH010000176.1:0-5666 GCA_964488775.1 uncultured Sandarakinorhabdus sp.
CCTCCGCCCTGCGGGCACCTCCCCCAGAGGGGGAGGATCGAGAGCGGAAGGATCATGCCGGGTCATTGCGCTTTTGCCCGGAACCTGCCAAGCGCCGCCGACCCCTTGCTGACAGCCGAGATCGATGACCGCCACTTCTGCCCGTTCGGCCAATCCGGTGGAAAACCGGCGCACCTTTGCCATCATTTCCCACCCGGATGCCGGCAAGACGACGCTGACCGAAAAGCTGCTGCTGTTCGGCGGCGCCATCCATGCTGCCGGCGAGGTGCGGGCGCGTGGGCAGAACCGGCGCGCCCGGTCGGACTGGATGAAGATCGAGCAGGCGCGCGGCATTTCGGTGACGTCGAGCGTGATGACCTTTGAACGCGACGGCATCACCTTCAACCTGCTCGACACGCCGGGTCACGAGGATTTTTCGGAAGACACGTATCGCACGCTCACCGCGGTCGACAGCGCGGTGATGGTGATCGACGCCGCCAAGGGCATCGAGGCGCAGACGCGCAAGCTGTTCGAGGTGTGCCGGCTGCGCGATGTGCCGATCATCACCTTCATCAACAAGGTGGACCGCGAGGGCAAGGACCCGTTCGAGCTGCTGGACGAGGTGGCCGACACGCTGGCGCTGGATGTGGCGCCCTTGAACTGGCCGGCCGGCATGGGCGGCGAATTCACCGGCCTCTATGATCTGAAGCGGCGGCGTTTCCACAAGCCCGACGGCAGCGACAGCCGGCTGGCGGGGGATGTGGAGGCGGTGGACGGCCTGGATGATCCGCGCATCGATGCCCTGGCCGGGCCGATGGCGGACCGTTTGCGCGAGCAGGCGGAGCTGGCCGAGGGCGGCTATGCCGCGCTGGACATCGCCCAGTATCGGGCCGGGGCGCTGACGCCGGTGATCTTTGGGTCGGCGCTGAAGGATTTCGGCGTGGTCGACCTGATTGATGCCCTGGCGGCGATGGCGCCCAGCCCCCGCCCGCAACCGGCGCTGCCGGCGGCGGTGGACCCGATGGCGGCGCAGGTGTCGGGCTTTGTGTTCAAGGTGCAGGCCAACATGAACCCGCAGCACCGCGACCGCATCGCCTTCCTGCGCCTGGCCAGCGGCCGTTTCCGCCGCGGCATGAAGCTGAAGCAGATGTCCACCGGCAAGCAGATCGCCATCAACTCGCCGATCTTCTTCTTTGCGCAGGACCGCGAGATTGCCGACGAGGCGTTTCCGGGCGACATCATCGGCATTCCCAACCATGGCGTGCTGCGGGTTGGCGACACGCTGGTGGAGAAGGAGGATCTGACCTTCACCGGCATCCCCAATTTCGCCCCGGAAATCCTGCGGCGGGTGAAGCTGGACGATCCGACCAAGTCAAAGCAGCTGAAGACCGCCCTGACCGACATGGCCGAAGAGGGCGTGACGCAATTGTTCAAGCCGGCGATCGGCAGCCAGTGGATCGTGGGCGTGGTGGGCCAGTTGCAGCTGGAGGTGCTGATCAGCCGGCTGGAGGCGGAATATCGCGTGGCGGCCAGTTTCGAGGCCAGCCCCTATGAAACCGCCCGCTGGATTTCCGGCACGCCAGCGGCCATGAAGGCGTTCATGGACGAACATCGCAGCGCCATGGCCGAAGATCGCGACGGAGCCCCGGTGTTCATGGCGCGTGACAGCTGGGAATTGAACTTCATCACCGGCCGATTCCCCGACGTTCGCTTTTCCGCCACGCGGGAGCGGGCCTGATGGCCGGCGTTGCCGCCCGCATCGGCAGCGCCTGGGCCATGGTGCGCCCGTATCGCTGGTGGGCGGCCGGCGCGGTGGTGGGCCTGTTCGTGGCACTGCTCGCCTGGCTGGTGGCGACCGCGCCGCTTGACCGCGCGCTGGAGCCGGCCAAGCAGCCCAGCCTGATCATCACCGACATGAACGGCAAGCCGATCGCCCGGCGCGGTGATTACAAGGAAGAGCCGGTGACGATCGCGCAGCTGCCGGCCCATGTGCCGGCCGCCTTCATCGCCATCGAGGATCGCCGTTTCCGCGACCATATGGGCGTTGATCCCATCGGCATCCTGCGCGCGCTGGTGACCAATGCCCAGGCCGGCGGCGTGCGCCAGGGCGGTTCGACACTGACGCAGCAATTGGCCAAGACCAGTTTCCTGTCGTCCGAACGCTCGATCAAGCGCAAGCTGCAGGAGGTGATCATCGCGCTGTATCTGGAAGCGCGGCTGTCGAAGGATGAGATCCTGCAGAATTATCTGTCGTCGGTGTATTTCGGCGATGGCGCCTATGGCATCCGTGCCGCCGCCCGCACCTATTTCGACAAGGCGCCCGAGCAGCTGGATCTGGGCGAGGCGGCGATGCTGGCCGGGCTGGTGCAGGCGCCGTCGCGCCTCGCCCCGTCGCGCCATCTGGCGGAAGCCCGCGCGCGCGCCGCCCAGGTGATCGCCGCGATGGTGGAAACCGGCGCCATCAGCAAGGCCGCGGCCGCCGCCGCCCGGCCGGCCGATTATCGCCCGGGGCGCAAGCAACTGCCCACCGGCAGCTATTTTGCCGATTGGGTGCTGCCGCAGGCGCGGGAAGCGACCGAGGCGGATTATGGCGAGATTGTCGTGAAGACGACGCTGGACCCGCGGCTGCAGAGGCTGGCCGAACAAATGATCACCGACGGTCTGGCGCGGGCGCGCGGCTTGAACGTGAACCAGGCCGCGCTGGTGGCGATGCGGCTGGATGGCCGGGTGGTCGCCATGGTGGGCGGCACCGATTACAAGCAGAGCAGTTTCAACCGCGCCACCCAGGCGCAGCGGCAGCCGGGGTCCTCGTTCAAGCTGTTTGTCTATCTGGCGGCGCTGGAGGCGGGCAAGAAGCCCAGCGACACCATCGTTGATGAACCCATCGAGCTGTGCGAGCCGGGCCAGAAGCCGGGCGAATGTTATGCGCCCAAGAATGATGATCTGCGCTTCCGCGGCACCATCAGCCTGGCCACCGCCTTTGCCGCCAGTTCCAACATCGCGGCGGTGAAGCTGGCGCAGGAGGTGGGCATTTCGGCGGTGGCGGCCCAGGTGAAGAAGCTGGGCATCGCGGGCGGGGTGAGCATTTATCCGGCGATGGCGCTGGGCACGACGCCGATCCCGTTGATCGACATGACGCGGGCCTTTGCCGCCGTGGCCAGCGGCAAATATCCTGTGAAGGCCACCGGCCTGTGGCGCGATGATCCGCCGCCCGAAGTGACCCCGCCCGAGGCGACGAAGACCAGCTGGCCGGTCAGGGCCGACATGATGCAATTGCTGCAAAGCGTGGTGCGCAATGGCACCGGCAATGCGGCGCGGCTGCCGATCCCGGCCTGGGGCAAGACCGGCACCACCCAGAACCATCGCGACGCGCTGTTCATCGGCTTTGCCGGCGATCTGGTGGTGGGCGTGTGGGTGGGCAATGACGACAATTCGCCGATGGCGGCCAGCATCGTGGGCGGCGGCCTGCCGGCGCGGCTGTGGAAGGGCTTCATGGCCCAGGCGCTGCAGATGGAAGGCAAGATGGAAGCGGCGCAGGAGATTGCCCCGGTCGAGGTGGACATGGAGGCCCTGGCCACCGAGATGGAGGGCATGACCATCGACCTGAACGGCGAGCCCAACAACCCGCCGGCGGTGATCGACCTGCCGGCCGAGGCGCCGCCGCCCGAACCGCCGGAGCCGCCAGAGCCCAGGCCCTAGGCCCGGGCCCAGCCGATCATCAGCATGATCAGCACGAGGCTGACCGGCATTTCGATGAAGGTGGTCCAGGTCAGCCAGGCATCCTTGCCGCCCCACCAGATGATCGCCTGTTCGGCCGCCGCCGACAGCAGGCCAACAAGGCCCAGACCCAGTGCCAGCCGGCGCGGGTTCATCGCATAGGGCATGTAATTGGCCAGGCCCTTGCCCAGCCAGCGCCCGCCCAGCGCCGCATCGCCCAGGAACAGCAGCGCCGACAGCGTGCCCATGATGGTGGAGCGCAGCATCACCGCCCGGTCATCCTGGAAGGCGAGGGCGAGGCCGGCCGAAACCAGGCCCATGACGATGCCGAAGCGGGCGAGCCCGCCCAGCAGGTCAACCTTCACGAAGCGCTGGACCACCGCCAGCGCGATGCCGGCCAGTGCCGAGGTGATGGCGGCGGTGGGCAGATCGACCGTCTTGGCCACGACATAGAACAACAGGCCGATACCGAGATCGCAGGCCATCGCCGGCCAGTTGCGTTTCAGCTGCGCCATCTGGGCCTGGCTCTGGGCCCGGCGTTCCGGGCTCGTCATCGCCTTGACCCGGGCCGGCAACGCGATCGGGCGGCCGGGATGGCTTTCCCACACCAGCCGGCCATCCAGGAAGGCTGCCGCGCCGGTGGTGAGCATCGAGTTGAACCCGCATTCCACCGCCAACTCGCGGCCATCGGCCAGGGTGGCGGCCAGGCCGTGATTGGCAAAGGGATCGGCGGCATCCAGGCCTGACCATTGGCTGGCCACCTCGGCGCCATCGATCAGCAGCCGGCTTTCCCAGCCGGTGAGATGCGCATCGATGAGCAGACGCACATCATGACCGGCAATCGCCGGCCGGTGTCGATACTGCCAGTAGCGCATCGGACCCCGAGCTTAGTCCTTGTAGAGCTTGTCCAGCCGCTCACCATAGACTTGCTTCAGCACGTGGCGGCGGATCTTCAGGCTGGGAGTGAGCTGCTGGTTGTCGGTGCTGAACGGCGCATCGGCGATGATCACCCGGCGCACCTTTTCGATCACGCTCAGCCGCTGGTTCACCCGGTCAACCGCGGCCTGGATGGCGCGGACGAACTCGGGTTCCTGGCGCAGCTTGTCCATGTCGGTCGGCAGGCCCTTGTCGCGGGCAAAGCTGAGCGCCCATTCGGCTTCGGGCACCACCACGCCAACCAGATAGGGGCGACGGTCGCCATAGACCATGGCCTGGGCAATCTCGTCCTGCAGGGTGAGCATGCCTTCCACCCGCTGCGGCGCGACATTGTCGCCCTTGTCGTTGACCAGGATATCCTTCTTGCGGTCGGTGATGACCAGGTGGCCATCCTTGTCGAGATGGCCGATGTCGCCGGTGTAGAGCCAGCCGTCCTTCAGGGCCTTGTGGCTTTCGGCATCGTTCATCCAATACCCGTCCATCACCAGTTCGCCGCGGACCAGGATCTCGCCGTCGGGCGCGATCTTGACCTCGACGCCGTCCAGCGGCGGGCCGACCGTGTGCATCTTGAGGCGCGCTCGCGGGCGGTTGCAGCTGATCACCGGGCCGGCCTCGGTCTGGCCATAGCCTTGCAGGATGGGGATGCCGATGGCGGTAAAGAAGATGCCGACTTCCGGGTTGAGCGGCGCGCCGCCGGCCACCATGGCGCGCAGCCGGCCGCCGAACTTGGCGCGGATGGATTTGCGGATGGTGCGTTCCAGCGCCTGATCGACCAGCTTTTCGGCCAGCGACAGCTTCTCGCCCTTGGCCTCCTTGCGGGCGATGGCCAGCGCCTGATTGAGCAAGGTGATGGCCAGCCCGCCCTGCTTCTCGATCTGCTTGGCGATGCGCATGCGCAGCACCTCGAACAGGCGCGGCACCACCACCATCAGCGTGGGGCTGGATTCCTCGATGTTGGCCGCCAGCTTTTCGAGGCCTTCGGCATACCAGATCTGCCCGCCCATCCCGATCGGCATATATTGGCCGGCGGTGTG
>CAZAWH010000177.1:0-5523 GCA_964488775.1 uncultured Sandarakinorhabdus sp.
GGGTGAGTCGTCAAAATGAAATATTGGCCATCAGGCCTGTGGATAACGGGGATAACGGGGATGGAATCGCCAATTGGCCGATTCCGCCCCGGATCAGGCCGCCGTCCAGCCGCCATCCATGCTGATGTTGGCGCCGGTGATCTGGCTGGCGGCATCGCTGCACAGGAACAGCGCGGTTTGCGCCACCTGGTCCACCGTCACGAACTGGCGGGTGGGCTGCGCCTTCAACAGCACATCCTCGATCACCTGGTCCCGGGTCAGGCCGCGCGCCGCCATCGTGTCGGGGATCTGCTTTTCCACCAGCGGCGTCCACACATAACCGGGGCTGATGCAGTTCACCGTCACGCCGTGGGTTGCCACCTCCAGCGCCACCGCCTTGGTGAAGCCGGCGATGCCATGCTTGGCCGCGACATAGGCCGATTTGAACGGCGAGGCGACCAGGCTGTGGGCCGAGGCGGTGTTGATGATCCGGCCCCAGCCGGCCGCCTTCATGCCCGGCACTGCCAGCCGGGTCGTGTGGAACGCGCTCGACAGGTTGATGGCCAGGATCGCATCCCATTTCTCGGGCGGGAAGTCCTCCACCGGGGATACAAACTGGATGCCGGCGTTGTTGACCAGGATGTCCACCCCGCCCAGCTGGTCCGCGGCCGCCGCCATCATGGCGGCGATCTCGGCGGGCTTCGACATGTCCGCCCCGTGATAGAGCGCCCCGCCAGCCTCATCCTGCGCCGCCGCGATCTGCGCCGCATCGCCAAAGCCGTTGATCATCACCCGGGCGCCCGCCGCGCTGAGCGCCTTGGCGATGGCAAGGCCAATGCCGCTGGTCGCCCCGGTGACGAGGGCGCGTTTGCCGGCCAGTGTCATCAGATGCGCTCCACCGCGATGGCGGTCGCCTCGCCGCCGCCGATGCACAGCGCGGCGACCCCGCGCTTGCCGCCGGTCCGTTCCAGCGCGGCCAGCAGGGTCGCGACAATGCGCGCGCCCGACGCGCCAATCGGATGACCCAGCGCACAGGCGCCGCCGTGGATGTTGAGCTTTTCGTGCGGGATGTTCAGATCGTGCATGGCGATCATGGCGACGGCGGCAAAGGCCTCGTTCACCTCGAACAGGTCCACATCCGCCACGCTCCAGCCGGCCTTGGCCAGCACCTTCCGGATCGCCGGCACCGGCGCGGTGGTGAACTTCGCCGGTTCATGGGCGTGCGCGGCGTGCGCCACGATGCGCGCCTGCACGGCGAGCCCATCGCGCGCCGCCACGCTGGCCCGGGTCAGCACCAGCGCCGCCGCGCCATCACTGATGGAGGAGGCGTTGGCCGCCGTGATGGTGCCATCCTTGGCAAAGGCGGGTTTGAGCGTCGGGATCTTGTCCGGCCGGGCCTTGCCCGGCTGTTCATCGGTGTCGATCACCACCTCACCGCCGCGGCCGCTGATGGTGACGGGCACGATCTCCGCGGCAAAGGCACCACCCGCGATCGCCGCCTGGGCGCGGCTCAGGCTGGCGATGGCGAATGCGTCCTGCGCCTCCCGCGTGAACTGATAATCCCGCGCCGCTTCCTCGGCGAAACTGCCCATCAGCCGGCCGGGATCATAGGCATCCTCCAGCCCATCCAGATACATGCTGTCCTTGATGGCATCATGGCCGATCCGCGCGCCGCCGCGATGCTTGGTCAGGAGATAGGGCGCATTGGTCATGCTCTCCATGCCGCCGGCCACGATCACCTCCGCACTGCCGGCCGCCAGCGCATCATGCGCCATGATCATCGCCTGCATGCCGCTGCCACACATCTTGTTGACCGTCGTCGCCTCGACACCTAGCGGCAGCCCCGCCCCCAACGCCGCCTGCCGCGCCGGCGCCTGGCCCAACCCGGCGGGCAGCACACAGCCCATGACGATCTGCTCCACCCTGTCCGCCGCCACCCCGGCGCGTTCGACGGCGGCCTTCACCGCCGCCGCCCCCAGCTCCGTGGCCTTCACGCCGCTCAAGGCGCCCTGGAAACCACCCATCGGCGTGCGGGCATAGCTGGCAATGACGACGGGATCGGGAGCAGACATTGGGGGGACTCCGGTTGCTGTGGCCGCCTTTTACGAGGGTGGGGGTGCAGGCGGAAGGGAGAAAGAAGGCCTCCGGCGGGCAGGGTCGTGGACCCTGCACCCGTTCACTTTCAGGTTTGCCGGCTGGGAGAATGTCTGCTTGCACCCCAATTGCAGACATTCGCTGTGTCGGGCATTCATGCGTAGAGGAGTCGATGTATGCGAATTATCCTCTGCTTAATGCTGGGCGTCGTCTCTGTGTTCTTCGCGTTGATCGGCGGGGGAATGCCGCTCGTACTCCCCTCGCAAGCAGCGCAAGACCGAGTCTACTATCAGCAATTCAAAGCTGCTGCAGGTTACGTCGATAAGCATGGGAAGCTCCCTGCCTTTGATGAAGGCGGTTGGCGAAATACAGACGATGCTGGCCCTCAGATATTTTCATCACTTGAAATACCAGACGATTGCGATCCATCGTTCAGCAAGGCTCCATCTGACCGTCTTATCTTGTCGTTCTGGCGAGGCGAGTGGACAGAGTGCTATGCATATCCATCCGGTCGCACCACCTTGCCGATGAGTGTCCAAGCCTACTTGTTATCAGGCTTAGGCGTGGAGATTGTCATCTACTGGCTCATTGCAGCAGGTGCTGCTTGGGGTGCGATCCGTTTGCGACCGCGAAGCGGCGCGTCAGTGCTGTCGCCAATGGACGGCAGCTAACCACCCCAACGCCCCCATCAAGCGCCGGCGAAAAACAAACGGGTGCAGGGACTAAGTCCCTGCCCGCCGGAGGCCCTTCTTCTTCCTTGACTTGGTTGGACAACGCCAGTGGGGCCCCGGCTCGAGGCCGGGGCGACAGGGAGGGTGGTGTGTTGGTGCCGTGGTTACGCCGCGCGCACGCCTTGGGCGCCGCTGCCGATGTGGAGCATGGTTTCGGTGCCATCCTTGATGTGGAACACCGTGCCTTGCGGGGCGCGGGGGGCGACGGGGACGCCGTGCCAGTCTTCGCCGCCGACGAGGAGGCCGCGCAGGACGCTGGCGGTGATGCCGTGGCTGATGACGAGGGCGGGGCGTTCGGGGTCGAGATCGGCGAGCCAGCTGTGGAGGCGGGTGGCGATCTGGGGGAACCATTCGCCGTTGGGTGGCGGCACGGTGAACAGGCCGCGGTCGGCATCGACGATGGGCTGGCCGAGTTCGGCGACGATGTCTTGGTACCAGCGGCCTTCCCAATCGCCGACATCGATTTCGAGCAGCCGTGCATCCTGTTGCCAGTGGAAGAAGCTGAGGCCGAGATGTTCGCCGATGATGGCGGCGGTTTGCTGGGTGCGCCCTGAGGGGGAGACCCAGAGATCCAGATCGGGCGCGTCGCCCAGGCGCGCGCGCAGGGCGGTGCCCATGGCTTCGGCCTGGGCGATGCCGGTGCGGGTGAGCGGGGTGTGCGCCATGTGGCCCTGCATGCGCGCGGCGGCGTTGAAGACGGTTTCGGCGTGGCGGGCGAGAATCAGGTCCATGGCCGCTGTTATCGGCGCTTTGGCTGCACTTCGCCACTACCACCACGCGCCTGAATGGCTATAGTGGCGCTCGTGTAACAAAATTAGCAGGGACCGGAATGAAGGCCACCGTCGAACGCGCAACGCTGCTGAAGTGCCTGGGCCATATCCAGTCGGTGGTTGAACGTCGCAACACCATCCCCATCCTGTCGAACGTGCTGATCGAGGCGCGGGGCGAGGGGCTGCGCCTGATGGCGACCGATCTGGACCTGCAGGTGGTGGAAACCATCCCGGCCGGCATCGATGTGAACGGGGCGACCACGGTTTCGGCCCACACGCTGTTCGATATCGTGCGCAAGATTCCGGATGGCGCGCAGGTGGAGCTGGCGGTTTCGGGTGAGCGGATGAGCGTGGTGGCCGGCCGCAGCCGGTTCAGCCTGTCGACGTTGAAGCGCGATGATTTCCCGGTGATCGCCGAAACCGATCTGCCGGTGCGGTTCAGCCTGTCGGCCGCCGATCTGAAGGAGCTGATCGACGCGACGCGCTTTGCGATCTCCACCGAGGAGACGCGCTATTATCTGAACGGCATCTACATGCATGCCACCAGCGGCCCGTCGCCCAAGCTGCGCGGTGTGGCGACCGATGGCCACCGCCTCGCCCGGATCGAGCTGGAGCTGCCGGCCGGCGCCGCCGACATGCCGGGCGTGATCGTGCCGCGCAAGTGCGTGGCCGAAGTGCGCAAGCTGCTGGATGAAATGGCCGCCGATGCCCCGGTGGAGATCAGCCTGTCCGCCGCCAAGATCCGGTTCCGCTTCTCGGCGGACAGCACGCTGACCAGCAAGCTGATCGACGGCACCTTCCCGGATTACAGCCGGGTGATCCCGACCGCGAATGACAAGCTGTTGAAGATCGACGCCAGGACGCTGGCCGAAGGGGTGGACCGGGTGGCGGCGATTGCCACCACCGAAAAGACCCGCGCCGTGAAGCTGGCGCTGGGCCGGGACAAGGTGACCCTGTCGGTCACCAGCCCCGAAAATGGCACCGCGTCGGAAGACCTTCCGGCCGATTATGCCGCCAGCGAGCTCGAGGTCGGCTTCAACTATCGCTACCTGCTCGACATCCTGGGCCAGGTGAGCGGCGACAGCGTGGATGTGCATCTTTCGGATGCATCGGCGCCGACGCTGATCCGCGAGGGCGATGAGGCCCGCGCGCTCTATGTGCTGATGCCGATGCGGGTGTGACGCGCGGCGGCGGTCATTGGGGGCGCGACCACCGCAGCCCCCGCTGGCTTGCAAAGGCAAAACCCTCGTGCCACGCTTGGCCATCCCGCGCCGTGACGGGGCGGGGCAAGACGGGGGGAAGATTGATGACTTTGCGACACGTGATGATGGCGGCCGCGTTGGTGGTGGCCGCGCCGCTGTGGGCCCAGGCACCGGCGCCGGTGCAGGCACCGCGCTGTGACGGCGAGGTGCAGGTGATGCGGGTGAGCACGCTGAAAGCCGGAGCGACCGTGGCCGATTTCGAGAAGGTCGTGGCCGAGCACATGGCCTGGTATCGCGCCAATGGCTATACCCAGAACGAGCAGCGGGTTGGCCGGGTGATGACGCCCCAGGGCCTGGCAGCCGACAAGGTGGTGACCGTGCATGTGAATGCGCCGGGCGTGCCGCGCGACAAGCGTGACGCGGCGTGGGACAAATTTGTCGCCGGCTATCGCGCCATTTCCGATGTGACCAGCGAACAGCTGGTGTGTTTCGCCCGGAAATGACCTGTGGGCGCGGGCGGGTTCAGTGCCCGCCCGTCCGCTCCGCCACGATGTGCTGCACGGTCGCCTGCATGCGGGCGTTGTAGCGCGCCAGCACCGGGTGGTCGCCGCCGCTGCCGAAATGGGTGATCAGGTCGCGCCCGGTCCACCAGTGCACGGCAAAGCCCGGCGTTTCCGCCACGATCATGTCGCGCCCGTCCGGGTGATCGGGATCGATGCTGCGGAAATCGATGGCCACCTGCGGCGC
>CAZAWH010000178.1:0-5516 GCA_964488775.1 uncultured Sandarakinorhabdus sp.
GGGCGCATCCGCCGCGACCATGATGAACTGTTCACCGAACTGGCCTGGGCCCAGGTGCTGATCGGCCAGGGCCATGCCCCGCGCAGCCCCCACCCGCTCACCGCCGCCATTGGCCGCGATGATCTGGCCGGCTTCATGGCGACGCTGGATCGCGCCATTGCCGCCGGCGCCGCCGCCCTGCCCGGCCATGCCGACTGGCTGGCCAAACATGCTGCCGCCCGGGAGGGAAGATGATGACGCGCCTGTTCGCCACCGCGCTGCTGCTTGCCGCCACCGGCGCCACGCCTGCCGCCACCCGGCCGCGCCCTGCCGCCACCGTGGCGCCCGATGCCGCCACATTGGCCGCGCTGCGGGCACGCCCGCCGCAGGATGAACTCATCTATTTCATGCTGCCCGACCGCTTCGCCAACGGCGATCCCGCCAATGATCGCGGCGGCCTCGTCGGCGGCCGGCTGCAAACCGGTTTTGATCCCACCTCAAAGGCCTTTTTCAACGGCGGCGATCTGGCCGGCGTTCTGCAGAAACTCGATTATATCCAAGGCCTTGGCGCAACCGCCATCTGGCTGGCCCCGGTGTTCCGGAACAAGCCGGTGCAAGGCGGTCCGGGCGAGGAATCGGCCGGATACCACGGCTATTGGATCACCGATTTCACCAGCGTCGACCCCCATCTGGGCAGCAACGACGATCTGAAACGCCTGGTCGACGCCGCCCACGCCCGCGGCATGAAAGTCTATCTCGATATCGTCACCAACCACACGGCCGACGTGATCCAGTATCGGGAATGTGTTGGGAAACCATGCACTTACCGCAGCCGTGCCGACTATCCCTACAGCCGTCTCGGTGGGGTTTCCGGCCCCGAAATCAACAGCGGCTTTGCCGGTGACCATGTCGCCACGCCCGAAAACTGGGCCCGACTCACCCGGCCCGACTTTGCCTACACCCCCTTCATCACACCGGGCGAGGAACGGATCAAAACCCCGGCCTGGCTCAATGATCCCATCTATTACCACAACCGCGGCGAGACGGTTTATCGCAACGAATCCAGCCAGTTCGGCGATTTCGTCAGCCTGGATGACCTCGCCACCGAACACCCCCGCGTCATCGACGGCATGATCCAAATCTATGGCGACTGGATCGATCGCCTCGGCATCGACGGCTATCGCGTCGACACCGCCCAGCACGTGAATCCCGAATTCTGGCAACGCTTTGTGCCGGCGATCATGGCCCGCGCGCGCGCCGCCGGCATCCCCAATTTCCACATCTTCGGCGAAGTCTCGATCGACGAGGTCGATGTTGGCCGCCTCGCCCGCAACAGCCGCATCACGGGCATGGACAATGTGCTTGATTTCGCGCTGAAAAATGCCGCGATGGAGGCGATTGCCGGTGCCGCGCCCACGTCCGTTTTGGCGCGGCTGTTCGCCGATGATGTGCTGTATCCGCAGGGCGAAGCCACCGCCTCTACCAACGCCAGCTTCATCTCCAACCATGACGGCGGCCGCTTTGCCTGGTTCGTCCGCCGCGCCAATCCCAGGATCGACACCGTCGAGCTGGCGCAGCGCACCCTGCTGGCCCACGCGTTCCTGCTGTTTTCCCGTGGGGTGCCAACGCTTTACGCCGGAGATGAGCAGGGTTTCATCGGCACCGGCAATGACCAGCTGGCCCGCCAGCCGCTGTTCGCCAGCCAGGTGCCGGAATATCGCGCCATGCAACGGCTGGGCACCAGCGCCGGCCATGATGTGGCCAGTTACGATCCCAACCATCCATTTTACCGCAATTTCAAGGCCATGGCCGCCGTCCGCGCCGCCGATCCGCGCCTGCGCCATGGCCGCACCATCGTGCGCGCCGCGGGCGATGCGCCGGGCCTGTTCGCCTTCTCCCGCCGGCTGCCCGGCCAGCCGGGGGAAACCCTGGTGGTGATGAACACGGCCAACACCCCCCTTGTCGCCAATGTGATGGTCGATCCCGCCAACCGGGCATGGACCAGCCGCCTTGGCACCTGCCCGGCCACGGCCGCTGCCCCCGGCACGCTGGCGATCAGCCTGCCGCCCCTGGGTGTGGCGGTGTGCAGCAGCGAACCGAGTGCCCCGTGATGCCTGATGCCGCGCAATCCGCGCCCGAAGCCCAACGCGATGCCGCCACGCCCTGGTGGCATGGTGCCAGCATCTATCAGATTTACCCGCGCAGTTTTCTGGACAGCAATGGCGATGGCATCGGCGATCTGAATGGTGTCACTGCGCGGCTGGATCATGTCGCCGCCCTCAATGTCGATGCCATCTGGCTGTCGCCCTTCTTCACCTCACCGATGCGCGATTTCGGCTATGACGTGGCGGATTATCGCGGCGTCGATCCGATCTTTGGCACGCTGGACGATTTCGATGCGCTGGTCGCCCGCGCCCACCAGTTGGGCCTGAAGCTGATCATCGATCAGGTGTGGAGCCACACATCCGATTGCCACGCCTGGTTTCGCGAAAGCCGCCAGAGCCGCAGCAATGCCAAGGCCGATTGGTATGTCTGGGCCGATCCCAAGCCCGATGGGTCGCCACCATCCAACTGGCAATCGGTGTTCGGCGGCCCAGCCTGGACCTGGGACGCGCGGCGGCAGCAATATTATTTGCACAACTTCCTGAATTCGCAGCCTGATCTCAATCTGCACAACCCCGTGGTGCAGGATGCGATCCTCGATGTCGCCCGCTTCTGGCTGGATCGCGGCGTTGACGGCTTCCGCATTGATGCGATCAATTTCGGCATGCATGACCCGCAGCTGCGCGACAATCCGCCGGCCGGTGGCAACCACAAGCGCACACGGCCCTTTGATTTTCAGCGCCGCATCCACAACATGTCGCATCCCGATATCCCGTTGTTCCTCGAAAAGGTCGCCGCCGTGGTGGCAGACTATCCCGGCCGCTTCACCGTGGCCGAAGTGGGCGGCGACGATGCCATCGGCGAGATGCACGCCTTCACCGCCGGCCGCCGGCGGCTGAATTCGGCCTATGGCTTCAACTTTCTCTATGCCGATGCACTCACGCCGCGGCTGGTGGCCGATGCGCTGGCTGAATGGCCCGAAACCCCGGGCACCGGCTGGCCCAGCTGGGCCTTTTCCAACCATGATGCGCCCCGCGCCGCCAGCCGCTGGCACGGTGTCTGCGATCATGATGCCTATGCCCGGCTGATCATGCTGCTGCTGGTGGCGCTGCGCGGCAATATCTTCCTCTATTATGGCGAGGAACTTGGCCTGACCCAGGCCGAGATCGGCTTTGACGATCTGCAGGACCCTGAGGCCATTGCCAACTGGCCGCTCACCCTGGGCCGCGACGGCGCCCGCACGCCCATGCCCTGGGCCGCCGATCAGGCCAACGCCGGCTTTTCCAGCGCCAGGCCCTGGCTGCCGCTGGGTGCCGATCACGCACCGCGCGCGGTTGACCTTCAGCTGGCCGATCCACACTCCATGCTGCACTGGACACGTGCGCTGATGGCCTTGCGCCAGCAGCAGCCCGCCCTGCGGCGCGGCAGCGCCCGGGTGGAAATGGCCAGCGGCGATCTTTTGATCCTGCACCGCACCCTGGGTGATGACCGGCTGGTCTGCGCCTTCAATCTGGGGCCCGATCCGATCACGGTCGATCTGGCGATTGCCACGCCGCTCGCCAGCCATGGCGGCGCCACGGCCCGGCAGCTGCCGCCCTTTTCGGGACTGATCGCACCATGCGCCTGATCCTTGCTCTCCTCGCGCTGCTGTTTGCCGTTCCGGCAGTGGCCGAACCGGTGCTGCGCTCGCCCGATGGCCGCATCGAGATCCGGGTGACCGGCGACGGTGATGGCCGGCTCTATTGGCAGGCCAGCCGCGATGGCAAACCGCTGATCGCCGCCTCGCCCCTCGGCTTCATCCTGGCCGATGCCCCCAAGCTGGACCGCAAGCTGGCCATCACCGGCGAAGCCGCCAGCAGCAGCGACACCAGCTGGGATCAGCCCTGGGGTGAGCGTGCCCGGGTGCGCGATCAGCACAACCAGCTGGTGCTGCACGTGGCCGAAACCAGCGTGCTGCAGCGCCGCTTCGATCTGGTCATCCGCGCCTTCAACGATGGCATCGCCCTGCGCTATGCCTTCCCCGAACAGTCCAATCTCAAGACGTTGCGCATCGTTGCCGAGCTGACCGAGTTCCGCATCGCCGATGCCGCCACTGGCCGGGCCTGGTGGATCCCGGCGCTGGAATGGAACCGCGAGGAATATCTCTATCGCGCCACGGGCATCACCGAAGTCGGCCTCGCCCAGACCCCGATGACGATGTTCGTGCCCGCCGCCAAGGCGACGGGAGGGAAGACGGCGAACGGCACCTGGCTGTCCATCCACGAAGCCGCGCTGATCGACTATGCCGGCATGAACCTGCAGCCGGCCGGCAACGGCATCTTCCGCGCCGCGCTCACCCCTTCGGCCGTCGGCCCGGCGGTGGTGGTGGCGGCGCCGTTCGCCACCCCTTGGCGGGTGGTGATGATCGGTGACAGCGCGCCGGCGCTGGCCAATTCCAGCGTGATCCTCAATTTGAACGAACCCAACAGGCTGGGCGATGTCAGCTGGGTCAAACCCTGCAAATATGCCGGCATCTGGTGGTCGATGCACCTCGACACCGAGAGCTGGGCTACGGGTGCGAAACATGGCGCCACCACCGCCAATGCCATCCGCATGATCGACTGGGCCGCCGCCAATGGCCTGTGCGGCCTGTTGATCGAAGGCTGGAACAAGGGCTGGGATGGCGATTGGTTCGCCAACGGCTGGGATTTCCGCTTCGATCAGCCAACGCCCGATTTCGACATGACGGCCATCGCCGCCCACGCCCGGAAACAGCGCATCGCCCTGATCGGCCACCACGAAACCAGCGGCAATCTCGCCAATTATGAGGCCCAGCTGGACGCCGGCATGGCCTATTATGCCCGGAACGGCGTCACCATGGTCAAAACCGGCTATGTTGCCGATGCCGGCGGGCTGCAGGTGGCGGGACCGACGGCGGGGATCGACATGAACGGCCAGCCCCGCGCCCTCAGCTATGAATGGCACGAAGGCCAGGCCAGCGCCCGCCATCATGTGCGCGTGCTGGAAGCTGCCGCCAAACAGCGCATCAGCGTCAACAGCCACGAACCGATCAAGGACACGGGCCTCCGCCGCACCTACCCCAATTGGGTCAGCCGGGAAGGCGCGCGCGGGATGGAGTTCAACGCCTGGGGCAACCCCAACAACGGGCCCGGACATGAGGCAACCCTTGCCTTCACACGTCTGCTGGCCGGGCCGATGGACTACACGCCCGGCATCGTCTCGCTGCAGGGTCGTGGCCAGAAAATCCCCTCCACCCTGGCAAAGCAGCTGGCGCTTTATGTCACCATCTATTCGCCGCTGCAGATGGTCGCCGATCTGCCGGAACATTATGCCAAGGCCCCCAAGGCGGCGATGGACTTCATTCGGGCCGTGCCGGTGGACTGGCAGGAATCGATCACGCTGGCCGGCGAGCCCGGCAGCCATGTCGTCACCGT
>CAZAWH010000179.1:0-5509 GCA_964488775.1 uncultured Sandarakinorhabdus sp.
CGGCTGGCCTTCATCATCATGCTGTTCCCGGTGCTGGCGCTGGTGATCCTGGTGCGGCTGATCGATCTGGCGGTGATCCAGGGCCTGCCCGAAAGCGCCGGCCCGACGATCAGCGCCGCCCCGCCGCGCGGCGACATTCTGGATCGCAATGGCGTTGAACTGGCGCGCACCTTCGAGGCCTATGCCATCACGGTGATGCCGCGTCGCCTCACCTCTGATCCCGAAGTGCTGGCGACCCGCCTGGCCGCGATCCTGCCCGAACGCAGCCGCGAGGAGATCCTGGCCGATCTCACCTCGGGCAAGAGCTTCCGCTATCTGGCCCGCCGGGTGCTGCCCGGCCAGGCCCGGCGCATCAACGAACTGGGCGAACCGGCGATCGAACTGGCGCGCGAGGCAGAGCGGCTTTACCCCAATTATTCGCTGGCGGCCCAGGCGCTGGGCTATACCGACGACAAGGGCCATGGCCTGATCGGCGTGGAAAAGGCCTTTGATGCGCGCCTGGCCGATCCGGTGCAGCGGGCGGCGCCGCTGATGCTGGCGCTGGACGTGCGGGTGCAGCAGGCGATGCAGCATGAACTGGCCGCGCTGGTGACCGATCAGAACGCCAAGGGCGCCGCCGGCGTGGTGATGGACGTGAACAGCGGCGAGGTGCTGGCCATGGTCAGCCTGCCGGATTTCAACCCGAACGTGCCGGGCAAGCGCGCTGATGGCACCGCCTATACCACCGCCAATGACGATGGCAGCCGGTTCAACCGGGTGACGCTGGGCGGTTATGAGCTGGGGTCCACCTTCAAGGCCTTCACCATCGCCACCGCGCTGGAAACGGGCGTGCTGACCAACCTGCAGAAACAATATGATGCCACCCGCCCGCTGGAAGTGGCGGGCTTTCGCATCCGCGACGATCACGCCAAGAACCGTTGGCTCACCGTGCCGGAAATCTTCATCTATTCCAGCAACATCGGCACCGCCCGCATGGCCGTTGAAGTGGGCCGTGAGCGCCAGCGGGAATTCCTCGACAAGCTGGGTTTCCTGAAGCCGGTGGAATTCGAGCTGAAGGAAAAGACCCGGCCGCAATATCCCGCCCTGTCCAACTGGGGCCAGCTGGCGACGATGACCATCAGCTATGGCCACGGCCTGACCGTGTCGCCGCTGCACCTGGCCAATGGCTATGCCACGCTGGTCAACGGCGGCGTCTATCGCCCGCCCACCATCCTGAAGCGCGATGCCGCCAGCGTGCCGCCCGGCGTGCGGGTGTTTTCGGAAAAGACCAGCCTGGAAATGCGCCGCCTGCTGCGGCTGGTGGTGACCAACGGCACCGGGCGCAAGGCCGACGTGCCGGGATACCGCGTTGGCGGCAAGACCGGCACCGCCGAAAAGATCGAGAACGGCCGTTATGTCCGCGGGCAGAATGTGGTGAACTTTGCCGCCGTCTTCCCGGTCGATGCGCCGCGTTATGTCGTGGTGGCCATGATCGATGATCCGCGCGGGTCCAAATCCACCTATGGCTTCCGCACCGCCGGCATGGTGGTGGCCCCGGCCATCCACCGCATCATCGAACGCATCGCCCCGGCCCTGGGCGTGGCGCCCGACACCAGCCGAGATGTCAATCTGGCCGGGCTGCTGCCCGGTGGCGGCGATGTGAAGGAATAGGCGGGTGCGGCTGGGGGCGCTTCTTCCCGGTGGTGGCGATGCGGCGGTGACCGGCTTTGCGCTGGATCACCGCAAGGTCGCGCCCGGCACCGTGTTTGGCGCCTTTCAGGGCGCGCGGGTGAATGGCGAGGATTATATTCCCGCCGCCATCGCCGCCGGTGCCGTGGCCATCGTGGCCCGGCCGGAGGCGGTGGTGACCGGCGCCGTGCATGTGGCCGATGCCAACCCGCGCCGCGCCTTTGCCGCGCTGGCCGCGCGCTATTTTGCGCCGTTTCCGGCCACCACGGTGGCGATCACCGGCACCAACGGCAAGACCAGCACCGCCGAATTGACCCGCCAGCTGTGGCAGCTGGCCGGCCATCGCGCCGCCAGCATCGGCACGCTGGGCGTCACCACCGGCTATGAGCGTGTGGCCCCGGCCGATGGCACCGGCGGGTTGACGACGCCCGACGTGGTGACCTTCCTCGCCACCATGGCGGGCCTGGCGCGCGAGGGCATCAGCCACGCCGCCTTCGAAGCCTCCAGCCACGGGCTGGACCAGTATCGCACCGAAGGCCTGCCGGTTGCGGCCGCCGCCTTCACCAATCTGAGCCGCGACCATCTGGATTATCACGGCACGATGGAGGCCTATTTCACCGCCAAGACCCGGCTGCTGAGCGAGGTGGTGGCGGCCGATGGCAGCGCGGTGATCTGGGCCGATGATGGCGACTGGTCGGCGCGGATGATCGCGCTGGCCCGGGCGCGCGGGCTGCGGCTGCTGACGGTCGGGGCGGCAGGTGAGACGCTGCGGCTGATCGGCCGCACGCCCACCGCGCTGGGCCAGGATCTGGTGGTGGAAGCCGGCGGACAGCGGCACAAGATCGCCCTGCCGCTGATCGGGGCCTATCAGGCGGCCAACGCGCTGGTGGCGGCCGGGCTGGTGATCGCCACCGGCGGCGAGGTTGCGGCCACGCTGGCGGCGCTGGCCCGCGTGTCGGGCGTGCGCGGCCGGCTGGAGCGTGCGGTGATCACCCGGGCGGGCGCGGCGGTTTATGTGGATTATGCCCACACGCCCGATGCCATTGTCGCGGCCTGTGCCGCGCTGCGCCCGCATGTGACCGGCCGGCTGATCATCGTGATCGGCGCCGGCGGTGACCGCGATGCCGGCAAGCGCCCGCTGATGGGGCAGGCCGCCGCCGAACATGCCGACGTGGTGTTCATCACCGATGACAATCCGCGCAGCGAAGACCCGGCCGCCATCCGCGCCGCCGTGGCCGCCGGTGCGCCCGGCGCCAGCATCGTGCCGGGCCGGCGCGAGGCCATCGCCGCCGCCATGGCCGCGGCCGGGGCGGGCGACATCGTGCTGATCGCGGGCAAGGGCCATGAACAGGGCCAGATCATCGCGGGGCGCACCCTGCCGTTCGATGATGTGGCGGTTGCGCGGGAGTGCGCGGCATGAGCCTGTGGACCAGCGCCGCCATTGCCGCCGCCTGCGACGGCCGCGCCGACGGCGAATTCAGCGCCAATGGCGTCACCTTCGACAGCCGCGAGGTGGAACCGGGCGATCTGTTCATCGCGCTGAAGGGCGAGGCCACCGACGGGCACCGGTTCCTGGGCATGGCCCGCGAACGCGGCGCCGCCGGCCTGTTGGTAAGCGAAGCCGCCGAAGGTCCGGCCGTGCACGTTGCCGACACCATGGCGGCACTGAACGCGCTGGGCGTGGCCGCGCGCGACCGCTGCGCCGCAACGCGCATCGGGGTGACCGGCAGCGTGGGCAAGACCGGCGTGAAGGAAGCGCTGAAGGCCGCGCTCGGCCGCTTTGCGCCCGATGCCGTCCATGCCTCTGTCAAGAGTTACAACAACCACACCGGCGTGCCGCTGAGCCTGGCGCGCATGCCGGCGGCCAGCCGCTTTGGCGTGTTCGAAATGGGCATGAACCATGCAGGCGAACTGGCGGCGCTGACGCAGCTGGTGCGCCCGCACATCGCCATCGTCACCTGGGTGGCATCGGCCCACCGCGAGTTTTTCGCCACCGAGGCCGATATCGCCCGCGCCAAGGCCGAGATCTTCACCGGTTTGCCGGCGGGCGGCACCGCCATCATTCCCCACGACAATCCCCACGCCAATCTGCTGGCCGAAGCCGCTGCGGCGGCGGGCGCCCGCGTTGTCCGCTTTGGCCAGACGGCCGGGGCCGACGTGCTGGCCGAACAGGTGGCATTGCACCCCGATTGTTCCTGCGTGACGGCGCGCATCGGCGATGAACGTCTGACCTTCAAGATCGGCATGGCCGGCCGCCATTGGGTGAACAATGCGCTGGCCGTGCTGGCCGGGGTGCAGGCCGCTGGCGGCGATCTGGCGCTGGCCGGGCTGGCGCTGGCTGAATTGAACGGCCTGCCCGGCCGGGGCCACCGCCTGCGCGTGCCGGCCGGCAATGGCGGCCAGGCGATCGTGATCGACGAGGCGTACAACGCCAATCCGGCCAGCATGGCGGCGAGCCTCGCCGTGCTGCGCGATGTGGTGCCGGCCCGCGCCGGCCGGCGCATCGCCGTGTTGGGCAGCATGAAGGAACTGGGCACCCTGTCGGCCGATTTTCATGCCGGCATCGCCCCGCACCTCATCGATGCGCAGGTGGCGCTGGCGGTGCTGGTCGGCAGCGAGATGCAGCCACTGGCCGAAGCGCTGGGCCGCCGCATCGACGTGCGCCATGTCGCCAGCGCCGATGCGGCGCTGGCCGAGATCACCCGCAGCCTGGCCGCCGATGATGTGCTGCTGGCCAAGGGCAGCAATTCAATCGGGTTGGGCCGCGTCGTGGCCGCCCTCGCCGCCGGGGAGCATATGGCATGATCAAGCTGCTGGCTGATCTGGCGGGCTATGAGGGCCTGTTCAACCTGTTCCGCTATATCAGCTTCCGGGCGATCGGGGCGCTGATGACCAGCCTGGCCATCGCGCTGGTCATCGGCCCGCGCTTCATCGACATGCTGCGCCTGAAGCAGGGCAAGGGCCAGCCCATCCGCGAGGACGGGCCGGAATGGCATCTGCTCACCAAGCGCGGCACCCCGACCATGGGCGGGCTCCTGATCCTGATCGGCTTCACCATTTCCACCCTGCTGTGGATGGACATCGGCAACGGCTTCGTGTGGGCGGCGCTGGCCGTCACCCTGGGCTTTGGCGCGATCGGCTTCATGGACGATTATGACAAGGTGACCAAGCAGAGCCACAAGGGCGTGTCGGGCAAGGTGCGCCTGGCGATGGAATTCCTGATTGCCGGTCTCGCCTGTTCGTGGATCGCCAGCCGCACCGGCTTCACCCTCTATCTGCCGTTCCTGAAGGATGCCGGCCTCTATCTTGGCCTGTTCTACATCGCCTTCGCCGCCTTCATCGTGACCGGCTTCGGCAATGCGGTGAACCTCACCGATGGCCTGGATGGCCTCGCCACCATGCCGGTGGTGATCGCGGCGGCGGCCTTTGCCATCATCGCCTATCTGGTGGGGAATATCCGCTTTTCCGATTATCTGGGCATCCACCATGTGCCGGGCTCGGGCGAACTGGCGGTGTTCTGCGCCGCGCTGATCGGTGCCTGCCTGGGCTTCCTGTGGTTCAATGCCCCGCCGGCGATGGTGTTCATGGGCGACACCGGCAGCCTGGCGCTGGGCGGCGCGCTCGGCACCATCGCGGTGATCACCAATCACGAACTGGTGCTGCTGGTGATCGGCGGCCTGTTCGTGCTGGAAACCCTGTCGGTCATCATCCAGGTCGTCAGCTTCAAGACCACGGGCAAGCGCGTGTTCCGCATGGCCCCGCTCCACCATCATTATGAAAAGAAAGGCTGGAAAGAATCCACCGTGGTGATCCGCTTCTGGATCATCGCCATCCTGCTCGC
>CAZAWH010000180.1:0-5463 GCA_964488775.1 uncultured Sandarakinorhabdus sp.
ACCAACCTGGTGCTGGGCAAGCATTCGGGCCGCGCCGCCTTCCGCTCCAAGCTGGCCGAACTGGGCTATGACCTGTCGGACAACGAGTTTGGTGACGCGTTCAAGCGCTTCAAGGATCTGGCCGACGCCAAGAAGCAGGTGTTTGACGAGGACATCATTGCCCTGGTGGACGACGAGGTGCTGCGCGGGCACGACCGCATCCAGGTGCTGGAGGTGGAGGTCTATTGCGGCAGCAACGGCCCGCAGCGTGCCATCCTCACCCTGTCCATCGATGGGGAAGAGGTGACGGCCGCCACCCGCGGCAATGGCCCGGTGGATGCGCTGTTCAATGCCATCCGCAAGCTGGTGCCGCATGACGAGGCGGTGCTGAACCTCTACCAGGTCCATGCCGTCACCGCCGGCACCGATGCCCAGGCCGAAGTGAGCGTGGTGCTGGCGGAAAATGGCCGCACCGTGCGCGGCACCGGCGCCCACACCGACACGCTGGTGGCCTCGGCCCGGGCCTATGTGAACGCGCTCAACAAGCTGATGGTGAAGCGGGGCAAGTCGGCGCTCTCGGCGTCTGCATGACAGGCCGGGGCATGAGCCGGCGGCTTGTCATCGTCTACAATGCCAATGCCGGCCTGATGGCGGGGGTGATGGACAGTGTGCACAAGATCGTGTCGCCGTCCACCTACCCCTGCCAGCTGTGCGCAGTCACCTATGGGTTGACGAGCATGCGCAAGGACTGGCGGGCGTTTCTGGACGAGACCGGGCTGGACACGCTGTTCCACCACCGCCCGGATTTCCGCAGCGCCTTCCCCCAGGCAGCCGACTGGCCGTTGCCGCTGGTGGCGGTGGAGGAGGGCGGCCAGCTGACCGAACTGGTCAGCGCCGCCGATTTTGCCGCCATCCCGGATCTGCCGACCCTGATCAACGTGGTGCGCGCCCGGCTGGCAGTCTAAAGGCCAAGCGCGGCCCGGATGGTCGCCACCTGCCGGGCAGTGCTCCAGTCCGCCTCCACCGTCAGGGCGGCTTCATCCGGGGCCGGCGGCTCCAGGATGGCGAACTGGCTGGCGGTGAGGGCGGCGGGCCAGAAATGATCGGGCCGGGCGGCGGCGCGGGCGGTGGCGAGGGCCGGCGTGATGTCGATCAGCACATAGCGCACCCCCGGATGCGCCGCGTAAAGCGTGGCGCGATAGGCGCGCTTGAGGGCGGAGGCGCTGATCACGCCGCCGCTGCCGGCGGCACCCCAGGCCGCCAGTTGTGCGGCGCAGGCGGCCAACCAGGGCGCCCGGTCCGCATCGTCCAGTGGCACGCCGGCTGCCATCTTGGCCCGGTTGGCGGCGGGGTGCAGATCATCGCCGTCCCGAAACGGCAGGGCCAGGGCGGCAGCCAGCGCGGCGGCCAGCGTGGTCTTGCCGCAACCGGCGACACCGCCGATGACCAGAAGGGGCTTTTCCATGCCCCGGCTTGTTCCACGCCCGGCGGCTGCGGCCAAGCGCGAATCGCGGTGGTGATTCTCAGGGGCGATTCCCAGGCGCGAATCTCGGGGGGCGAATCGCTTGCAATCAGGGGCAGGTTCCGCCATAGGCCGCGCTTCGTCGTGCGCAGCCATGCTGCGCGCGCCGATGGACGCCAGCCGGAGGGGCGTGGGCATGGGGCCCCGTCAACGATCGGCACAGGAGAGTGATATGCCGTTTTACGAGCATGTCTTCCTCGCGCGGCAAGACCTGACCACAGCTCAGGTTGAAACGCTGACGGAAGGCTTCACCAAGGTTCTCAGCGAAGGCAAGGGCCGGGTGGCAAACAGCGAATATTGGGGCCTGCGCACGCTGGCCTATCGCATCGCCAAGAACCGCAAGGCCCATTATGTGATGCTCAACATCGACGCCCCGGCCGCTGCCGTGGCCGAGCTTGAGCGCCAGGTTGGCCTGAACGAAGACATCATCCGGTACATGACGGTGCGTGTTGACGCGCTGTCGAGCGAACCGTCGGCCATGACCCGTCGTGGCGAGCGCGGTGAACGCGAAGGCCGCGAAGGTGGCCGCGAGGGCCGTGAAGGCCGTGATGGTGCGCCGCGGGGCGAACGCCCGCGCCGCGAACCGCGCGCAGCCGCGTAAGGGAGGCCAGACATGGGACGTCCGTTTTTCCGTCGCCGCAAGTCGTGCCCGTTCTCGGGCCCGAATGCGCCTGCCATCGATTACAAGGATGTGCGCCTGCTGCAGGGCTTTGTCTCTGAGCGCGGCAAGATCGTGCCGGCACGCATCACCGCCGTTTCGGCCAAGAAGCAGCGCGAGCTGGCCAAGGCCATCAAGCGCGCCCGTCACCTGGGCCTGCTGCCCTATCTGGTCAAGTAAGGAGCAGCTGCCATGCAAGTGATCCTGCTCGAACGCGTTGAAAAGCTGGGCACCATTGGCGACATCGTCAATGTGAAGCCGGGTTTTGCCCGCAACTTCCTGCTGCCGCGCGGCAAGGCGCTGCGCGCGACCGAAGCCAACAAGGCCCGGTTTGAAGCTGATCGTGCCCGCATCGAGGCCGACAACGCCAAGCGTCGTGACATCGCCCGCGCCGAAGCCCGCGAGATCGAAGGCGCCAGCGTGGTGATGATCCGCGCCGCTTCCGGCACCGGTCAGCTTTATGGTTCGGTCGCTGCCCGCGACCTGGCCGAAGCGCTGACCAACGGCGGCCACAAGGCCCACAAGAACCAGATCGTGCTGGACAAGCCGATCAAGACCCTGGGCGTGCACGACGTGAAGGTCGCGCTGCACCCGGAAGTCGTGGTGATGGTGAAGGTCAACATCGCCCGTTCGGCCGAAGAAGCCGAACTGCAGGCCAAGGGCGTCGACGTCACGGCCACGGCCGAGCGCGAGGAATCGGGCTTCACCGAAGCCTTCGACCCGAACGCCGAACCGGGCGTGCTGCCGACCGACGAAGCCGCCGAAGGCTGATCCGGTCTGCCGACCACGAAAAACGGGGCCGCTGGCACATGCCGGCGGCCCCTTTTTCTTGCTCGCACGCCCGCTCACGCCTATGAGCGCGGCCATGACCGAGACGCCTGAAACCCCGGAAACCGCCGCCGCCCCGACGGACAGCCCGCCCGATCGCCTGTCGGTGAATCCGCGCAGCGACCATTATGACTGGGATCTGCTGAGCCGCGGGGTCGGCATTCGCTTCAATGGTGTCGAGCGCACCAATGTCGAGGAATATTGCATTTCCGAGGGCTGGATCCGCGTTGCCGCCGGCAAGAGCCTGGATCGCAAGGGCAACCCGCTGACCATCAAGCTCAGCGGCACGGTGGAAGCCTGGTTCAAGAGCTGAGCCGGCTTGCATGACCAGCGGCTTGGCCTGACAAGCAGCCATGGCCGATCTGTTTGCCAATGATGAAGCCGCCGCCGGCGCCGTGCCGCTGGCCGAACGCTTGCGCCCGCGCACGCTGGACGAAGTGGTGGGCCAGGCCGCGCTCACCGGGCCGGATGGCGCCATCACGCGGATGGTGGCGGCCGGCAGTCTTTCCAGCCTGATCCTGTGGGGGCCGCCTGGCACCGGCAAGACCACGATTGCCCGCTTGCTCGCCGATGCCGTGGGCATGCGCTTTGTGGCGATTTCGGCGGTGTTTGCCGGCGTGGCCGATCTGAAGAAGCTGTTTGGCGAAGCCCGCGAGGCGGCGAGGGCCGGCCAGCGCACCCTGCTGTTCGTGGACGAAATCCACCGCTTCAACCGGGCGCAGCAGGATGGCTTTCTGGGGCCGATGGAGGACGGGACCATAACCCTGGTGGGGGCCACCACGGAAAACCCCAGTTTCGAGCTGAACGCTGCCATCCTGTCCCGCGCGCGGGTGCTTATCGTCAAGCGGCTGGACGAAGCGGCCCTGGCCGAACTGCTGGCCCGCGCCGAAGCGCTGGCCGGGCGCGAGCTGCCGGTGACGGACGAGGCCCGCGCCGCCCTGATCGCCTCGGCCGATGGCGATGGCCGCTTTCTCCTGGGCCAGGCCGAAACCCTGCTGGCGCTGGGCGATGCCGCGGCGATGGATGCCAGCGCGCTGGCCGCATTCCTGCACCGCCGCATGCCGGTGTATGACAAGGATCGCGAAGGCCATTACGGGCTGATTTCCGCCCTGCACAAGAGCCTGCGCGGCTCTGATCCCGATGCGGCGCTTTATTGGCTGGCGCGCATGCTGGTGGCCGGCGAAGAGCCGCTTTATGTGCTGCGGCGGCTGGTGCGCTTTGCCAGCGAGGATATCGGCCTGGCTGACAGCAATGCCCTGCGCGTCTGCCTGGATGCCAAGGATGCTTATGACTTCCTGGGTTCGCCCGAGGGCGAATTGGCCATCGTCCACGCCTGCCTCTATCTGGCGACGGCGCCCAAATCCAATGCTGCCTATGTCGCCCAGAAAGCGGCGATGAAGCTGGCCGGCAGCACGGGATCGCTGACGCCGCCTGCCCATATTCTCAACGCGCCGACGCGGCTGATGAAGGACATGGGCTATGGCAAGGGCTATGCCTATGATCATGACGCGCCTGAGGGCTTTTCCGGGCAGAATTATTGGCCCGATGGCATGGCGGGCGTCACGCTTTACACGCCATCCCCGCGCGGGTTTGAAGCGCGCATTGCCGAACGGCTGGCCGAATGGGCCCGGCGCCGCGCGGCGCTGCGCAGCCAATGAGGTTCACCCGCTTTGTCGGCATCGACTGGTCGGGCGCCAAGGGCGTGCGGCATCCATCGGTGCAGGTCGCCCAGTGTGAGGCCGGGGATGCGGCGCCGCAGCTGGTGTTGCCGCCGGCCGGCGTTTGGTCGCGCACCGGGGTGCTGGATTGGCTGGGCGGGCTGTCCGGCGATGTGCTGGTGGGCATGGATGCCGGCTTCGGCTTTGCTGCGGTGCCGCCCTTTGACCAGCCGGCGCGCGCGCTGTGGGCCGAGGTTGAGGCGGTGTGCGCCGCTGAGGATGATCTGGGCGGGCATGGCTTCATCCAGCACCGGCGGGACGCGTTCTGGCTCGGCGCGGCGGACGGCCCGCGCCACCTGCGCGCCCATCTCAGGGTGACGGAGCAGGTTTATCGCGACAGCGGGCTGGGCGTGCCGACATCGAATTTCGTGCTGTTGGGGGCGTCCCAGGTGGGCAAGGCGACCCTGACGGCGATGCGGTTGCTGCACCGCCTGGCCTGGCCGGTGTGGCCTTTTGATCCCCTGCCCAAATCGGGCCCGCTGATCATGGAGATTTATGCCCAGGCCTTTGCCCGGCTCGGCGGCTTCCGCGGCAAGCTGCGTGATGCGGACAGCCTGAATGCCGCCCTGGCCCGCCATGGCAGCCGGCCGTTGCCGGCGGCGTTTCCGGCCCATTTTCCCGACCATGTTGGCGATGCGATCGTCACGGCGGCCGGCCTGCGCGCCATCGCCCACCAACCGCACTGGTGGCAGCCAGCCGCGCTGACCCCGGCAATCGCCGTCACCGAAGGCTGGACGTTCGGGGTAATTTAGGCCGTG
>CAZAWH010000181.1:0-5462 GCA_964488775.1 uncultured Sandarakinorhabdus sp.
CCCCAGAGGGGGAGGATCGAGTCAGCCCAGCGGGGGAGGATCGAGCCAGCTCAGCGGGGGAGGATCGGGTCAGTCCGCCACAATTCACTTTCCCTCGGGCCCGCCCTGACGCAACATCGCGCCATGCCTGATGCCCGCTCCACCCCGCACCTGACCGAGGTGCGCCTGTCTGATTATCAGCCGCCGGACTGGCTGGTGCCCGATATCGCGCTGGATTTCCGGCTGGATGCCACCCGCACCATCGTGAAGGCGCGGCTGCAGGTGCGCCGCAATGGCCGGCATGACCGGCCGCTGGTGCTGGATGGCCATGGCCTCGAAACCCGCATCATCATGCTGAACGGCAAGGGCTGCGCCTGCTGGCCCAATGGCGACACGCTGACCATCCCGATCGACGGTGATGAGGCGGTGTTTGAAACCGAGGTGGTGATCCATCCCCAGCGCAACACCCGGCTGATGGGCCTTTATGCCAGCCAGGGCCGGCTGGTCACCCAGTGCGAGGCGGAAGGCTTCCGGTCGATCACCTGGTTCCCCGACCGGCCGGATGTGCTGTCGCGCTACACGGTGCGGCTGGAGGCGGACAAGGCGCAATATCCGGTGCTGCTGTCGAACGGCGATCGCGGCGCCGCGCGTGATCTGGACGGCGGCCGCCACGAAATCATCTGGACCGATCCGTGGCCCAAGCCCTCCTATCTGTTCGCGCTCGTGGCCGGGCAATTGTCGGCGCTGCGCGATGACTTCACCACCGCCAGCGGCCGCCATGTGGCGCTGGCGATCTGGACCTCGCCGGCCGATGTGCCGCGCTGCGCCCACGCCATGGCGGCCCTGAAGGCCAGCATGGCCTGGGACGAACGCGTCTATGGCCGCGAATATGATCTGGACGAATTCAACATCGTCGCCGTGGCCGATTTCAACGCCGGCGCGATGGAGAACAAGGGCCTCAACATCTTCAACAGCAAATATATCCTGGCCGACAGCGACACCGCCACCGACATGGATTTCGATGCCGTGGCCGGTGTGGTGGCGCATGAATATTTCCACAACTGGACCGGCAATCGCGTCACCTGCCGGGACTGGTTCCAGCTGTCGCTGAAGGAAGGGCTGACCGTGTTTCGCGATCAGCAGTTCAGCGCCGATCAGGGCAGCGCCGCCGTGCGCCGCATCGATGATGTGCGCGCCTTGCGCGCCGTGCAGTTTCCAGAGGATTCCGGTCCGCTGGCTCACCCGATCCGGCCCGATCATTATGTGGAAATCGCCAATTTCTACACCGCCACCGTCTACAACAAGGGGGCGGAGGTGATCCGCATGCTGCACGCCCTGTTGGGCGAGGCCGGCTATCGCCGCGGCACCGATCTCTATTTCGACCGGCATGATGGCCAGGCCGTGACCTGCGAGGATTGGCTGGCCGCCATGGAGGATGCCAACGGCGTCGACCTCGGCCAGTTCCGCCGCTGGTATCACCAGGCCGGCACGCCGCGCATCGCGGTCGAGATGCGGCAGAGCGGCCGTCAGGCCGAAGTGATCCTGCGCCAGACGGTGCCGGCCACGCCCGGCCAGCCCGACAAACTGCCCATGCACATGCCGTTCCGCATCGCGCTGATCGGCCGGCACAGCGGCGCGCGCGTGGGTGAGGAACTGGTGGTGCAGATCCGCGAACCCGTGACGCATCTGCGCTTTGACGATCTGCCCGAACCGGTGCTGCCCAGCCTCAATCGCGGCTTTTCGGCACCCGTGGTGGTGGAGGCTGGCACCGCCCGGGCCGATCTGGCCTTTCTGGCGGCGCATGATGATGATCCCTTCGCCCGGTGGGAGGCGTTCCAGCAACTGGCGCTGTCGGTGCTGGGCACTGATGATGATCCGGCCCCGTTGGTGGCGGCCGTGCGTGGCACGCTGGAGGACCCGGCGCTCGATGCCGCCTTCAAGGGCGAGGCGGTGTTGCTGCCCACCGAAAGCTTTGTCGGCGATGCCGCCGAGATCGTGGATGTTGAGGCGATCCACCGCCGGCGGGAAGCCGCCCGCGCCGCCATCGCCCGCGACCTGGAACCGCTCTGGTGGGCGGCCTATCGGGCCGAGCGCGCCGCGCTGGTGGGCCACGAGACCGACTTGACGCCCGAGGCCAAGGGCAGCCGCCGGTTGGCCAATGTTGCCCTGTCCTATCTGGTGGCGGCGGGATCGGCCGAAGCCGTGGCGGCGGCCGAGGCGCAATATCACGGCGCGCGCACCATGACCGACCGCATGGGCGCGTTGACCGCGCTGGTGAACAGCGATGCGCCGGCCCGCGATGCCGTGCTGGCCGATTTCCATCGCCGCTTTGCCGGCAACAACGACGTGATCGACAAATGGTTCAGCGTGCAGGCGCTGGCCAACCGGCCCGATGTGCTGGCGGCGGTGGACCGCCTGCTGAAGCATCCGGATTTCACGCCCGGCAACCCCAACCGGCTGCGCAGCCTGGTGGGCGCCTTTGCCGCCAACCAGCGTTGGTTCCATGCCCGCGATGGCGAGGGCTATCGCCTGCTCACCGACCAGTTGATCGCGGTGGACCGGATCAACCCGCAGAGCGCGGCGCGGCTGGCGGTGCCGCTGGGCCGCTGGCGCCGTTTTGACTCGGGGCGCGCCGCCCTGATGCGCGCCGAGCTGGAACGCATTGCCGCGACGCCCGGCATGTCGAAGGATGTGCTGGAAATGGCCTCGCGGGCTCTGGCCTGATGTCTGTCGTCGACACGCGATGCCAACGGGCATGACATCACCTCTCCCCTTGGGGGAGAGGTCGAGAGACGCCGAAGGCGGCCCGGGAGAGGGGTGCGCTGCGCACCAATCAAGGCTGCCGCTGTTCCACCATCCGGATTACAGCGTGGCCCTCACCCCCGGCCACCGCTTTCCGATGGACAAATATGCCCTGCTGCCAGCCGCGCTGGCCGCCGCCGGCCAGCCGGTGGCGCTGTTGACGCCAGAACCCATGCCGCCGGCCTGGCTGGCGGCGGTGCACGATCCCGATTATGTCGCCGCCGTGCTGGCCGCCGCGGTGCCGCCCGCCATCGAACGGCGCATCGGCATTCCCGTCACGCCCGCCGTGGCGCGGCGCACGCAGCTGGTGGCCGGCGGCACCCATGCCGCCGCGCTGCACGCCCTGGCCCATGGCTGGGCCGCCAATGGCGCCGGCGGCAGCCATCACGCCGGGCCGGATGGCGGCGCGGGCTATTGCGTCACCAATGATCTGGCCATCGCCGCCAACCGGCTGGTCGCCGAAGGCGCGGTGGCGCGCATCCTGATCCTCGATCTCGATGTGCACCAGGGCGATGGCACCGCGCTGATCATGGCCGGGCGCGGCGACGTGATCACGCTTTCCATCCATGCCGATCGCAACTTCCCGGTCAGGAAGGCGCGATCGCACCATGACTATCCCCTGCCCGATGGCGTGGGCGATGCCGCCTATCTGGCATTGCTAGCCGATGCGCTGGCCGATGCCTTGCGGCTTTGGCGGCCGGGGCTGGTGCTGTTGCAGGCTGGGGTTGATCCCCATGCCGAAGACCGGCTGGGCCGGCTGGCGTTGAGCGATGCCGGGCTGGCGGCGCGCGATGCGCTGGTGGCGCGCGCCTGCCGGGCGGCCGGCGTGCCGTTGGCCGTCACGCTGGGCGGCGGCTATGGCGATCCTGCCGTGGTGGCGGCGCGCCATGCCGCCGGCCTGATCGCCGGCTGGCAGGCGTGGCAGGCTTGGCAAACCGGGCTGGCCGGCGCGGGGGAAAACGCCGGCACCGTCCGTATCGGAGCGTGATGCGAATGGATGCGCCCGCGCCCGGACCTTCGGCGGCACCAAGCCTGGTGACGGCCCTGATGCTGCGCGTGGCCGAGGGCGACCGGGCGGCGTTCACCGCGCTGGTGCGCCAGCTGGAACGGCCGGCGCTGGCCCTGGCCTGGCGCACGCTGAACGATCCCAGCGAGGCGCAGGATGCCTGCCAGCAGGCCTTCACCCGGCTGTGGACCGAGGCCGCGCGCTTTGATCCGGCGCGCGGCAGTGCCGATGCCTGGTTCCGCCGCATCCTGATCAACCTGTGCCTCGATCGCCGCCGCGCGATGCGCCCGGTCGCCCCGATCGATGCCGCCCAGGATCTGGCCGATGCCGCCCCCGATCCCGAAGCCAGCGCGATCCGCAATGATCAGCAGGCGCGGCTGGCCGCCGGCATGGCCCGGCTGAACCCGCGCCAGCGCCTGGCCCTGACGCTGTTTCACGGCGACGGCCTGTCGATGGCCGAAATTGCCGAGCGGATGGAGACCAGCGCCAAGGCGATCGAGGGATTGCTGGGCCGCGCCCGTAATGAATTGCGAACCATGATGAACGAAGGCACGAAATCGTGACGGCCCTTTCCACCCCTGACGCGCTGGCCATCCTGGCCAGCCACGGCGCCGATCCGGCGCGCTGGCCCGAAACGGCCCGCGCCGATCTGGCCGCGCTGGCCCGGCAGGATGCGGATGTGGCCGCCGCGCTGGCCGATGCCGCCGCGCTGGATGCGGCGATCACCGGCTGGCTGGCCCAGCCACTGCCCCTGCCGCTGTCCGCCGCGGCGGTGGATGTGGCCGCCATCACCGCATTGCCGCAAGCCCGCCCGCAACCGCCGCGCGCGGCCTGGCGGCCGGCCCTGATTGCCGCCAGCCTGGCGCTGGTGGTGGCCGTGGGCGGCTGGCTGGGGGTGCAGGATCGTTTCGGTGGCAATGCCACCACCCGGATGGCCGCTGCCCCGACGCTGTCGGCCGGGGCAGAGGTTGCAGAGGCCGATGCCGCCTTTGCCTATGTGTTCACGCCGACGGCTGCCGAGGAAGAAGTGATATGACCCCCAGGATGATTGCGCTGGCCGCGCTGCTGCTGTCTGCCCCCGCGCTGGCCCAGACGCCACCCGCGCCGCCCGCCCCGCCGGCCGGCATGAGCCATCGCGGCATGGACCATCGCGCCATGCGCATGTTCCCGTCGATGAGCGAGGCCGGCCGCGCCACCATCCGCGAGGCGATGCGCGCCGGCGGTGACCGCGAAGCGGATCGCCAGAAGATCGAGGCCGCGCGCGAGAAGATGCTGGCGGCGCTGGCCGCCGACCGGCTCGACACGGCGGCCGTCAAGCGGGCGATGGACGAGGAACGCGCCGTGGCCGAAGCCAGCCGCAACGCCAAGCAGGCCGCCATGCTGGCCGCGTTCCAGAAGCTGAGCGTGGAAGACCGCAAGGCCTTCGCCGCCGACAGCCGGGCGATGAAGGCCCGCATGGAACAGCGCATGGCCAGCTGGCGCGAACGCTGGAACCAGCGCCGTGGGCCGGGCGGCGACATGCCGGCCCCGCCGCCGCCGCGCCCGATGGACGACGAATAAGCCCCCTTCACCCCCTGATCGCGACCCTGGACGGGGCCCCGGCCCCAACCACCCTGATGCCCGCCGGTGCCCCACCGGCGGGCATTTTTTAGGCCCAAAACAAATCCTCCCCCTC
>CAZAWH010000182.1:0-5441 GCA_964488775.1 uncultured Sandarakinorhabdus sp.
TCCTCGTGCCCGTGGGTGAGCACGATGCCGAGCAGATCCTTGCGCCGCTCCTCGATGAAGGCCAGATCGGGCAGCACCACATCGATGCCGGGATAGCGCGGATCGCCAAAGGTCATGCCCAGATCGACCATGACCCATTTGCCATTGGCGCCATAGAGATTGACGTTCATGCCGATCTCACCCGAACCGCCAAGCGGCAGGAAGATCAGCTCATTTCCAGGGGTCATTCAAATCTGCTTTGCGTTGAGAGTGTGGAGGCGGATCAGGCCGCGAATGGTGAGATCGCCATCAACATGGGCTATGGCAGGGGTGTGGCGCTGGAACAAGGTGGCAAGACCACCCGTGGCAATCACCGTCGGCGGCGCCGGCAATTCCGCCGACAGCCGCGCCACCAGCCCCTCGATCAGGCCGACATAGCCCCAGAACACGCCGGATTGCATGGCATGCACGGTGCCCTTGCCGATGGCTGCGGCATTGCCCGGCGGCGGTTCCACCGCGATGCGCGGCAGCTTGGCCGCCGCCTGATACAGCGCATCCATCGAAAGATTGATGCCCGGCGCGATCGCCCCGCCCTGATAGGCGCCATCCGCCGACACGACATCAAAGGTGGTGGCGGTGCCGAAATCGATGATGATCAGATCGCCCGGCCATTCGTGATGGGCGGCGACCGCATTGACCAGCCGGTCGGCCCCCACCTCCGCCGGGTTGGGCAGGGCGATGTCCAGCCCCATGTCGATCTGGCCGACGGCGACCACCAGCGGTTCGACATTGAAATATTTGCGGCACAGGCGCTGCAGGTTGAACAGGGTGGGCGGCACCACGGTGGAGATGATCGCGGCATCGACAATGGACATCGCCACCCCTTCCAGCGCCATCAGTTGGTGCAGCCACACGGCATATTCATCGGCGGTGCGCTGACCATCGGTGGAGATGCGCCAGCGGTGCATGATCGCATCGCCTTCACACAGGGCAAAGACGATGTTGGTGTTGCCCACATCGATGGCCAGCAGCATGGCCGAACACTCCTATAGCGCGAAGACTTCGCCGGCATGGATGGCGCGCAGGCTGCCATCATCCCCGGCCAGCAACAAGGCACCATCGTCGCCCAGGCCGGCAAACACGCCCTCGGGGCTCTCGCTGCCCAGCCGCGCCACGATGCGCCCGCCCACGCCGGCGGCCCGCGCCAGCCACTGGCCACGGATCGGAGCAAAGCCCTCGGCCGCCCAGATCCCGCGCCAGCGGGCAAAGGCCGGGGCCAGATGATCCAGCAGGGCCAGCGGGGTCGGCACAGGCAGACCGGCAGCGGCCAGACTGGTCGCCGGCCGTTCGGTGCCATCCGGATGATGGGCCAGGTTGACGCCGATGCCGATCACCAGCGCCGCCCCCTGCCGTTCCAGCAGGATGCCGGAACATTTGGTGCCATCCAGCAGCACATCATTGGGCCATTTCAGAGAGAAGCGCCCCGGCTGGCCGCTGAGCCCCGACAGCGCGTCGTGCAGCGCCAACGCCGCGACAAAGCTCAATTGCTGCACCGGTCCATCGGCCTTCACCAGCACGCTGGCCATGAAGTTTCCGGCGCCATCGTTCCACACCCGCCCACGCCGGCCACGCCCGGCCGTCTGCCGATCGGCCAGCACCCAATGGCCATCGGGCAACGCGTCGGTGCGGGCCAGCAGCCAGTCGTTGGTGGAACCCACCTCGGCGAGGTGGGTGCGGCCTGGGGTCATCAAGCCGGGAACAGCGCGGCCGCCGCCCGCGCCGTCGCCACCGCCAACGGCGACATCGCCAGCATGCCGACAGGCGAGCAGAAGAGCGCGCAGGCCGCAATCATGGCACCGTTGACCGGGCTGCCCTCGCTGGCCAGCTGCACCGCCGGTTCATCGAAATACATGATCTTGATGAGGCGCAGATAGTAAAAGGCCGCCACGACCGACGCGATGAAGCCGATGATGGCGAGGCCCAGCAGGCCCGAGGCAATGGCGGCCTGGAACACCGCGAACTTGGGCCAGAAGCCGAGCAGCGGCGGAATGCCGGCCAGGCTGAACATGAAGATGGTCAGCGCCGCCGCCAGCTTCGGCTGGGTCTTCGACAGGCCGGCCAGATCGGCCATGGTTTCCACCGTGCCGCCATCGGGCCGGCGCAGCTGCAGCACGACAAGGAAGCTGCCCAGCGTCATCGCGACATAGACGGTGACATAGAAGAGCAGCGCCGAAATGCCGGCCGGCGATCCCGGCGACAGACCCACCAGCGCAAAGCCGATGTTGGCGATCGACGAATAGGCCAGCAGCCGCTTGACGTTGGTTTGCGCCACGGCGGCAACCGCGCCCAGCACCATGGAGGCAATGGCGATGAACATGATGATCTGCTGCCAATCGGCCGCGACCTTGCCGGGGAAGGCCACCACCAGCACCCGCGCCATCAGGCCCAGCGCCGCCGCCTTGGGCGCGGCCGAGAAGAAGGCCGCCACCGGGGTGGGGGCGCCTTCATAGACATCGGGCGTCCACATGTGGAACGGCACGGCCGACACCTTGAAGGCCAGGCCAGCGAGGATGAAGACGATGCCGAACAACAGGCCGATGGACCGGTCGGCCTGGGCCGAAACCAGCCCGGCAATCACATCCAGCTGGGTGGAGCCGGCAAAGCCATAGACGAGGGTGACGCCATAGAGCAGCATCCCCGAAGCCAGCGCGCCCAGCACGAAATATTTGAGGCCAGCCTCGGCCGAGCGGTCATCGGCGCGGCTGAAGGCGGCCAGCACATAGGACGGCAGCGCCGCCAGTTCGAGCCCGACATACAGGGTGAGCAGATCATTGGCCGAGACCATCATGGCCATGCCCAGCGCCGCCAGCAGCAGCAGCACCGGATACTCGAACCGCCCGGCACCGCTTTCTTCCAGCCAGGGCAGCGCCAGCAGCACGGAGGCTGCAGCGGCCGCCATGATCACCACTTTCAGATAGGCGGAAAAATCATCGGCAATATAAAGACCGTCAAAGGCGATGCTGCGCCCGGCCGGCGCATCCACCAGGCTGAACCCGGCGACGGCCAGGATCGCCACGGCGAACAGGCTGGTGACCAGCAGGGCGCGGTGTTTCGGCGTGAAGGTGCCGAGCATCAGCGCGGCCAGGCTGCCCAGCGTCAGGATGGTTTCCGGGCCGGCAATGGCGATGGAGGCAAAGATCGGGTGCATCAGTGATGGCCCTCGGCAGCTTGGGCGGGACTTTCCAGCGCCGGAAGGGCGGGCGACAGCGTCATGTCCGTCGGCACGGTGGCCAGTTCACGGCCGTCAAGCCGGGCGACCACCGCGGCAATCGCCGGCTTCATCGGCTGCTGGAAGCTCTTGGGATAAATGCCCATCCACAAGGTTGCGATGATGATGGGGGCCAGAATGGCGATTTCGCGCAGGCTGAGGTCGGGCATGGCCGCCGTGTCCTCGCCGGCCGCCTTGCCATAGGCGACGCGGGCATAGAGCCACAGCATGTAGCCGGCGCCCAGGATGATCCCGGTGGTGAGCACGAAGGTTGCCCAGGTGCTGGTCTGATACAGGCCGAGCAGCACCAGGAATTCGGCGACAAAGCCCGATGTGGCCGGCAGGCCAACGCTGGCCATGGTGAAGAACAGCAGCACCAGCGCATATTTGGGCATGGTGTCGGCCAGGCCGCCATAACGGCCGATCTCGCGGGTGTGCAGCCGGTCGTAAATCACGCCGACACACAGGAACAGCGCGCCGGAGACGAGGCCGTGGGACAGCATCATCACCATCGCGCCCTCGATCCCTTGCGTGTTGAGCGCAAACAGCCCGCCCGTCACGAACGCCATGTGGGCCACCGAGGAATAGGCGATCAGCTTCTTCATGTCGTGCTGCACCAGCGCGACGAGGCTGGTGTACACCACCGCCACCATCGACAGGCCGAACACCAGCCAGATCAGCTGCGCCGAGGCATCGGGGAACATCGGCAGCGAGAAGCGGATGAAGCCATAGCCGCCCAGCTTCAGGAGCACGCCAGCCAGGATCACCGAACCGGCTGTGGGTGCCTCGACGTGGGCATCGGGCAGCCAGGTGTGCACCGGCCACATCGGCATCTTCACCGCAAAGCTGGCGAAGAAGGCGAGGAACAGCCAGAATTGTGCGTCCTTGGCGAAATCATACCGGCTCAGGTCACCAATGTCCGACGATCCGGCCTGGCCCACCATCCACAGCATGGCGACCAGCATCAGCACCGAGCCGAGCAGCGTGTAGAGGAAGAATTTGTAGGACGCATAGATGCGCCGCGCGCCGCCCCAGATGCCGATGATCAGGAACATCGGGATCAGGCCGCCTTCGAAGAACAGATAGAACAGGAAGATGTCGCGCGCCGCAAAGGTGCCGATCATCAGCGATTCCATCAGCAGGAACGCCGCCATATATTCCGGAACGCGCTTTTTGACCGCTTCCCAGCTGGCCAGCACGCACAGCGGCATCAGGAACACCGAAAGCATGATCAGCATCAGCGCGATGCCATCAATGCCCAGCGACCAGCTGAAATAGGGCGCGAACAGATCAAGCTGTTCCGGGAACTGGAAGGAGGCGCTGGCGGAGTCAAAGTTCAGCCACAGCCAGATGCCGGCGCCAAATTCCACCAGCGTGGTGACCAGCGCCACCACCCGCGCCCGGCCGGCGCGGTCTTCCGGCCCACCCGGCAGGGTCGCCACCGCCAGCGCTGCCACCACCGGCAGCAGGATCATGAGAGACAGGATCGGCATCAGCGCATCATCCAGGCGGCAGCGGCGGCCAGGCCGACCAGCATCACCAGTGCGTAGGAATAGACATAGCCCGACTGGAAGCGGCGGGCGAGGCCGGCACCGGCCACCACCACATCGGCGGCACCATTGGGGCCAAAGCGATCGATCGTCTGCTGGTCACCACGCGTCCAGAACATGCGGCCAAAGCACAGCGACGGCTTGACGAAGATCGCGTTGTACAGCTCGTCGAAATACCATTTCCGCAAGAGGAACTGATACAGGCCCGGCACCTCGTTCTGCCACCATTTCGGGATCGACGGCTTGTTCAGGAACACATGCCAGGCAAGGCCAAGCCCGGCAAAGAAGGCGACCGACGGCGTGTAGACCACCCAGGCCGGCACCTCGTGCATGGCGTGCATCAGGTGCGTGTCAAACGCCAGGCTGCCGCGCCAGAAGGCCATGCCGCCTTCCGCGCCCACGAATTGTTCGTGCCACACGAAGCCGGCCAGCAACGCGCCGACGCCCAGCACGAACAGCGGGATCAGCATGGTGATCGGGCTTTCGTGCGGGTGATAGCCGGCGGTCGGATCATCATGGCCGTGGTGGTGATCGCCATGGCCATGATGGGCATCGTGCGCTGCGTGCTGGATATGCTCGCTGCCGGCCCAGCGCGGCTGGCCAAAGAAGGTCAGGAACACCAGCCGCCACGAATAGAAGCTGGT